>JBEAQJ010000020.1:0-19213 GCA_041163945.1 Pseudomonadota bacterium | reverse complement strand
CCGCGAGATCAACCGTTACCTCGTCTCCATGCGCGGGATAATCCTGCAGCCGTCGACGCCGCCAGCCGTGACGTCGTGGTGAATGCAATCCACAGTCTGGGCAGATGCCGTTTGGTGTCAGACTGCCCGATACAATCCACCCGCCGGATTCACTTCGCTCAACGCTTTGAACCGAAACATCGCTCCCGGGCGACCAGTGGTGCTTCGAAATCATGACTATCCCTCCTGAATTTTCCAGTCTCAGGATAGTGGCGCCACACAAATTGAGGATGACCCTAAATAAGGGCTACGCGACACTACCTCAAACTGGAGGATGAAACCGGTCGCAGGTCAAAGCTTGGCGTACACATAGCCGGTGGCCAAAATTGGCTCGGCTGCGTGGGCCTCAAGCGGATTGTCGAACCGTCTTGGTTCAAGCTAAATTTTTCTGACAATGCGCATAGGTCAAAAACTCGCAAACACGTCTCAAGCAAAACGCTGCCTGCGACATGTACTCGTCATCATAGCCCGCATCGTTTTCCAGGACGCTGAGCAGCGCGCACGAGGTTCCGGTGTCTGTATCGACAAGCAGGAACTGCCCGCCATAACCGGCATGACCCAACAGGCGTCCGTTTGTCATCAAATGGCCGGAGTAACGCAGCCAGTCGCGTGGCGGTTTCAGGCTTGGCGCTGCACGCGCCAAGCAATACCGCAGGTAACCGGCGTTCGGATACGGCCCGTCGCCCGATTTCCCCGCAAACAGCAGACCGAACCGCGCAAGATCACGGGCGCTCAGGCAGCCACCACCGGAAAAGGCGGGCAGCTGTTCAGGGCTGAGGCTGATGTGAAACGCGCCCTCATATCCCGCCGCGTCCGCGATTTCCTCGACCAGTCGGGCCAGCGGCACCGGCGACACCGCCGCCGCGATCAGGGTCAGAACATCGGTATTGGCCGATTTGTATTCGGCAAAGGCGGGTGGCGGGCCGGGCCTGAACCCGGTGATCCCAGCGGCGAACTGGGCCAGGCTCGGCTCGGGCGCGCCCTCGGGTGGCAGCCGCCAGCCAAGCGCGATTTCCTCGGTATAACAATCCGATAGAGGGTCGGAATAATCCTCAGAAAAGTCGTTGCGCACCGCCATGTCCAGCAAGGCCCCCACCGGGGCATCTGCATAGCCAGTGCCGATGTCCGGCAGGTAGTCCGAGACCGGGGCATCGAGCGATACCAGTTCCTGCTCCAGCAAGTGGCCAAAGATCAGGTGGATATGCAGCTTGGTCACCGATTGGATCGAATGCGGCGCGGTGGGGCTGAAATCGCCCGCCGCGGCCTCGAAGATCAGAGTGCCGCCGCGCAGGCAGCAAAAGGCGGAAAAAGCGGGATGCGCCAGCAGCGCCCGCAGTTCCGGCAGGGCCGCCGGCAGGTCGATCGGGGACGGCGCCAACGGCAGCACGTTGCGCGACCGCACCATCAGCGCGCGCCGGAACAGGCGGTGTGCGTTATGGAACCCGTGGCGGCGATGGGCGGGGCGGTTCCAGCGTTGCTTGTTGCTGTCATCGACGGCCAGATCGGGGTTTGGAACGCGCGCGTGCATGGCTAGTCCCTGGCCACGCGATGCAAAAGCACGTCGATGGCCACCACCCGGTCAGGATAGATGAAAAGCGGGTTGATCTCGACCTCGGCGATCTCGGCGCAGTCTTGCAGATAGGCATCCGACAGGGCGTGAATGGCGCCAGCGACCTCTGTCAGATCGGTGGACGGACGCCCCCGATAACCGCATAGTAGCGGTGCCAGGCGCAACCCCGCAAGCCCGCGCTGCACCTCCTCGACGCTGCAAGGCAGAAGCAGCGTCACCGCATCGCCCAGAAGCTCGACCAGAACGCCGCCGCTGCCAAGCACCAGCGCATGCCCGAACTGCGGGTCGCGCCGCAGGGTCAGGATCAGCTCGGCCAGCGGGGGCGGCGACATCGCCTCGACCAGGAAACGGTCGGTGACCGCATCCGGGTCATAGGCAGCGACCGCGCCGGGCATTTGCGCAAGCGCCGCTTGCAACTCGGCCGGGTTGGCAAGGTTCAGCGCGACGGCCCCGGCCTCGGTCTTGTGGGCCAGGCGCGGGCTCATCATCTTGAGCGCGACCGGAAAACCGATTTCCGCTGCCGCGCCCGCCACCTCGCGGGCGGTAACGGCACGGCCCTCGGGCACCGCACCCCCTGACCCGCGCAGCCAGTCCTTGCCGATATCTTCGGTCTGCCCAACCAAGTTGGCTGGGGCCTGCGGTGGCAGCAGTGGCGCGGGCCTTGCGGGCAGGATGCGCGCTCGCGCCGCGCTCCAGCCTGCCGCGTCACGGATGGCGTTCAGAGCCTCGTGAATGCCCTGCATCGGGGCGACGCCCTGCTCGATCAGCATCCGGCGGGTCCCTGCATCCATGTTCTCGGGAATGGTGGCCAGGATCGCGGCGGGAATCTGTTGTTCGCTGGCGGCGCGGGCAAAGGCTCCGGCGTCGTTCAGATAGAACACCTTTGAATCGTCCAGCCCAGCGGCGGGGTAATCTTGTACCAGAACCGTAAAATCGGGCGCTACCGCTTCCAGTGTTCGGGAAAACACCGGATAGGTGTGTTCAGACTGGCCCCAGATCGGCGTGGTGTAGTCCAGCGGATTGGACACTGTGGCAATCTCGGGCAGCAGGGTCTCCAGCCCGGCGCGATCCGCGCCCTCAATGGCCGGAAAGCTGAGCCCGATCTTTTCGGCGTGATCGGCCAGCATCGTGGCCCCACCGCCCGAACAGGTGAACCCCGCAACCCGCGCACCGCGCGGCGCGCCGGTCACGCACAAGAGCTTGAGCGTTTCAAGAAACTGCGACGGGTTGCTGACCGAGATCACGCCGCAGCGGGCAAAGAGCGCCTCGTAAAGCTCGTTCGCTCCGGACAGCGAGCCGGTATGGCTGATCGTCAGCGCGGCACCGATCCGGGAACTGCCGGATTTCAGCGCCACGACCGGCACACCGCTATCCAGCGCTCGCAGTGCTGCGCGCTCGAACCGGGCGACATCCTGCAAACCCTCGATATGCAGGCCGATGGCGCGCACCGCCGGGTCACTCGCAAAAGCGTCCAGAAAATCCTCTTGCCCCAGAACCGCCTGATTGCCCGCCGACACCATATAGGCCATCGGCAGCGAGCGCTGGCTCATGGTGATATCGGACGAGAACATGCCCGATTGGGTGATGATGGCCGCACCATATCCCGGCGACCAGCCGCCATGTTCAAACGACCACAGCGCCGAACTGCCCACATAGTTGATCAACCCATAGCAATTGGGCCCGATCAGCGCCATGTCGCCCGCCGCGGCGATCAGCGCCCGTTCGGCGGCCGCATCGCCGGTTTCCTTGAACCCGGCGGAGAAGCAGACCACACCGCCCACACCCATCGCCGATAACTGCCCCAGCGCGCCTGTAACAGCGGCGGCGGGAATGGCCAGATAGACCGCATCGGGGGCCTCGGGCAGATCGGCGATGGTGGGAACGCAAGCCACGCCTTCCAGCGTGTCACGTTTGGGGTTTACCGCCCACATCTGCCCAGCAAAGCCGCGCCTGCGCGCCTCGCGAATGGCAATTGCCGCATCACGCCCGCCGATGAAGGCAATATGGCGCGGTGTCAGAAGGCGCCGGAAATTCTCACGCTGCGCCGGTCTCATGCACCAAGTGGCCTCAGCATCGAACGGGTGATGATATGGCGCTGGATCTCGCTGGTGCCGTCCCAGATCCGTTCCAGCCGGCTGTCGCGCCAGAGCCGCTGGACCGGCAATTCTTCCATCAGACCCATGCCGCCGAAGATCTGCACCGCGTCATCAGCGATCCGGCCCAGCATTTCCGAGCAGAAGACCTTGACCATCGCCGCGTCCTGATCGGCCATCCGGCCCGATTGGTGGCGGGCAACCGCATCGGTCACCATCAGGTTGGCCGCGCGCAGGTTCATCGCCCCGTCCGCCAGCCGGAACCCGGTCGCCTGGAACGAACCGATCGGCTGGCCGAACTGGCGGCGATTGGCGGCCCATTCGGTCGCCATGTCCAGAATGCGCTCGGCCTTGCCGCAGCAGGACGCCCCGACCCAGATGCGCCCCATGCCCAGCCATTGCCCGGCGATCTCGAACCCCCTGCCCTCTTCGCCCAGGATCTGGCCGGGGCCGAGGCGGACATTGTCGAAATGCAGCTCGAATGTCTTGTAGCCGCGATAGCTGACCGATCTTGTGCCCTCGCGACAGACGAAACCCGGGGTGCCCACATCGACCAGAAAGGCGGTGACGCGCTTGCGTGGCCCGCGCGGGGTGTCATCGGCACCGGTGGCGGCAAAGACGATGGCGAAATCGGGCATGCTGGGGCCCGAGATGAAATGCTTGGAGCCGTTCAGGATCCAGTCGCCGCCAACACGGCGGGCGTTCGATTTCATGCCCATCGCATCCGACCCGGCGTCGGGCTCGGTCAGGGCGAACAATTCGCGTTTCTCGCCGCGCACGCAGGGCAGCAGGTATTTCTCGCGCTGGTCGCCATCGCAGGCCAACAGGATCTCGGTCGGGCGGGCGGCCCAGCTGTGCAGGGCATGGGAGGTCCGGCCGTATTCTTGCTCGATGATGCGCTGTGTCGACAGTTCAAGACCGCCGCCGCCAACCTCTTCAGGCAGGTTGCAGGCAAAAAGGCCAAGTTCTTGCGAACGCGCCTCGATCCGCCGGCCGATCTCTTCGGGCACATAGCCCAGGCGGTCGACCTCGTCCTCGTGCGGCATCATCTCGGTTTCCACGAACTTGCGGACCGTGGCGGTCAGCAATTCGTGTTCGTGGCTGGTTTCCATGTTCATTTCGGAACCTTTCTCAGCTTCTGCTTCCGCCGGCATTGCGCCGCGACAATATGGCCGAAACGACAAAGGCGATGGCCGTGATCGCGATCAGGACCACGGCCGCGGCGGCCACGGTCGGGTCGGTATTTTCACGGATGCCGTTCCACATGCGGCGCGGCAGCGTGTAGACGCTGAACTTGGAGATGAAGAGCGTAACGACAATCTCGTCCCAGCTCAGGATGAAGGCAAAAAGCGCGCCGGCAAAAACCCCGGGCCGGACCGAGGGCAGGATGACCCGCCGCATCGTTGTCCAGTTCGACGCGCCGAGGTTCTTGGACGCCTGTTCCAGCCTGGGATCGAAAGTGGCCAGCGAAGCGCTGACCGTGATCAGGACCATGGGTGCGGCCAGGATCGTATGGGCCAGGATCAGGCCGGGATAGCTGTCCAAGAGGCCGAGTGGGATCCAGAGCCGGTAGAAGGCCATGGCCGAGATGATCTGGGGAATGATCAGCGGTAGCAAGAGGAAGGCGCGCACAAGTTCGCTGTATTTCGACGAAACCCGCCACAGGCCAATGGCGCAGAGCGTGCCCAGAAAGGTGGCCAGCACCGAGGTCGACAGCGCGATGACCCCGCTCTGGAAGAAGCTCGTGAGCCATTCCTCGCTGGTGAACAGGTTCTGGAAATGCCGAAGCGACAGTTCGTCCTTGGGCATCGACAGAAACCGCTTGGGCGTCAGCGAGACCGGGATGGCGATCAGGGCCGGGGTTACCAGAAACAGCAGCAGGACCCAGGCACCGGCACGGTTGAACTGGGAAAAAAGACCCGGTCTCATCGTGTGCTGCCTCCGAAGACCGTGCTAAGCTTCATGAAACGCGACATGATCCAAAGCAGGGCGAGAACTCCGGTCAGCATCAGCGCCGCCAGCATCGCAGCCGTGCCCCATTTCAGGGTGACGAGCAGCTGGACCGAGATGTACTCGGCCACCATCAAGACCTTGCCCCCGCCCAGCACTGCCGGAGTGACATAGAACCCGAGGCTGAGGATGAAGACCAGCAGGGTCGAGGCAACAATTCCGGGCAGGGTCAGCGGCAGGTAGATGCGCCGAAAGGTCTGGCTGCCGCTGGCACCGAGATTGCGCGAGGCATCCATGACCCGGCTGTCCAGAGATTGCATACTCACAAGCAGCGGCAGCACAGCATAGGGGATCATGTAGTGCACCATGCCGATCAGCACCCCCAACTCGTTGCGCATGAAGGCGATCGGGGCTGAGATCAGGCCAAGTGACTCCAATGTGCTGTTGACCAGCCCCCGGTTGCCCAGCAGCATCAGCCAGGAAAAGGTCCGCACCAGGATCGAAATCCAGAACGAGACCAACAAGAGTGTCAGCATGTAGTTCTTCTGCCGCTGGTGGCAGTGCACCATCGCATAGGCGATGGAATAGCCCAATGTCACGCTGAAGACAGTCGTGATCACGCAGATACGCAGGGTGGTCCAGACGATCCGCAGCAGCGAGTCGCTTTCATAAAGTTTGCGATAGTTGCCAAGTCCCGGTTCGGGATCGGTCACACTCAGCCACATGATGTTCAGGATCGGGCCGAGATATAGCGCAATCACAAGCACCAGAAGCGGTGCTATGATGAACCAGCCGGGATGGATTTGTCTTGCCACTGCGTTCATGTCCGTGTTCCGAGCGGCCACGCCCGCCAATTGGCGGCGGGCGTGGCCCAAGGGTTCTAGCTGATCGCGTCGAGGAAGGCGTTCACGGCATCGCCGCCGTTTTCGCCCCACCAGGTCGGATCGTTGTAGACGATGTTGGCGATGTTCATTGCCGAGGTGATCGCATAGGGTTGCTGGTCCTCAGGGATCTGGGCAAAGGCCTCAGGGTTGGAGGGGGTCATGCCAAGGCAGTCCAGGATCGTGAGCTGCGCCGGAACGCTTTGTGCCGTGGCGATGAACTTCATCACCGCCTCGCGGCCCGCCGGATTGCCCTTCGGCACGATATAGGCGCCGGGCATGGCGAGGGCCTCGTTCATCACCAGCTTGAAGCGGCCATCGGTGTCGTTCTCGATGTTGCGGCCACGGTTCTGCCAGACCATACCCATCGAGACCTCGCCGTTGACGACCATCGAATGCGCCTCGGAGCCCGATCCCCAATAAAGGCTGTCATCCTTGATCGATTTGATCTTGGCCAGCGCCCGGTCCATGTCGAGCGGATAGAGCGCGTCCTTGGAAACCCCGTCGGCCAAAAGCGCGCCTTCCAGCGCCCCGTTCGCCCATTTGTAAAGCGAGCGTTTGCCGGGGAACTTTGCCGTGTCGAAGAAATCCGCCCAGCTGTTCGGCGGGTTGTCGCCGTAAGCCTCGGTGTCATAGACGAAGGCATAGCCGTAAAGGATGATCGAAACACCGTGTTCCAGGGCATACTGCGGCAGCGTCCGGTCCTTCGAGACGATGTCGTAGTCAATGGCTTCCAGATGGCCCGACGGCCCAAGCGCCACGGCGTCGAACAGGTCGGCGTCGCAGACATCGGCGGTGACGTTGCCGCTGTCGACCATCTCCTTGATCTTGCCCTGCAGGGGGCCCGACGTGTCGAACTTCAGCGGCATGCCGGTTTCAGCCGTGAAGGGTTCGCCAATGGCCTTGCCATGGCATTCCTCGGACTGGCCGCCCCAGTTCCACATGACGATCTCATTCGCTGCCGCTTGCGCGTCGCCCGCCATCACGGCGTTCATGGCGACACCCGAGGCACCGCAAAGCGCCAGAAAGGTGCGCCGGTCCATGCGTCCCGCCTTATAGGCATGGGCGCTTTCGGTAAGCATTTCCTTCATGAATTGCTTGTCTTGCATTTCGTACTCCTTGTCAGATGCCCAAGGCCATGCCGGGCGATTGTTGCGACGCCTTGAACGGCGCTCTTGGGGTGCTCATTTAGCTTTCGTTCAGTTCCACGGCCGCCTCGTCCTGCCAGCTCAACTCTACGGCTTCGCCCTCGTGCAGCTGTTGGCGGTTGCGCCAGACATCGATGTCGACCTCGATCTGTTCCGCTTCGTCAGTCTCGACGATGATCCGCTGCATCGACCCGAAATAGGTGACGCTGGTGATGGTTCCCTGACGCCGGGCCTGCGGATGACCGGTGCCGAGGTGAATGTCGATCTTCTCCGGGCGCAACGCATGGGTCCGGCCGTTCTGTTGAACAAAGTTCGACTTGCCCAGGAAACTGGCGGCAAAGCGGGTTGCGGGCCGCTCGTAAAGCTCGTGCGGAGAGCCCACCTGTTCGATGGCGCCGTCACGCATGATGACGATGCGGTCAGACATCGACAGCGCCTCTTCCTGGTCATGGGTGACATAGATAAAGGTCGTGCCGATCCGGCGGTGAATGTCCTTGAGCTGTTCCTGCACCTCGACCCGCAATTTCTTGTCGAGCGCGCCCAACGGCTCGTCCAGCAGCAGGACCGGCGGCGCGAAACATAGCGCCCGTGCCAGTGCCACCCGCTGCTGCTGCCCCCCCGACAACTGGCCGGGCTTGCGGTTGGCGAAATCCTGCAACTGCACCAGCTCCAGCATCTCGTCGACACGGGCCCGGATCTCGGGCTCGGGCCGTTTGCGCACGCTCAGCGCATAGCCGATATTGTCGCGCACGGTCATATGCGGGAACAGGGCATAGCCCTGGAACACCATCCCGAAGTTGCGTTTTTCCGCCGGCACATTGGCAATCGAGCTTCCGTCCAGCGCGATGTCACCGCTGGTGATGTCCAGAAACCCCGCGATCATCATCAACAGCGTCGTCTTGCCCGAGCCCGAAGGGCCAAGCAGGGTCAGGAACTCTCCCTTGCGGATCTCCAGATTGACCTCGTTGACCGCCCGGAACGTGCCGAAATATTTCGACACGCCAGCGATCCGCAGACTGCCGCCAGAGAACGCGTCGGCCATCTACGCCTCCGCCCCGCGCAGTTTCAGCTTGGTACGAGCCTCATTCGGCGTCAGCAAACGCGCGCCCATGCGCTCGATGATCTCGCGCGCACGGGTCACCAATTGGCCGTTGGTCGCCAGAACACCGCGATCGAGATAGATGTTGTCCTCCAGCCCGACGCGGACATTCCCACCCAGCGCCACGGCGGCGGCAGCCATCGGCATCTGGCCGGGCCCGATGCCGAAACTGGCCCAGCTGGCCCCCGCCGGCAGCTGAGACTTCATCGCCACCATGGTTTCGACATCCTGATCCGCGCCCCAGGGAATGCCTAGGCACAATTGGAACATCGGCGGCGCGTCGATCAGGCCCTCGGCGATCATCGCCTTGGCAAAACGGATATGGCCCAGGTCGAAGACCTCCAGTTCGGGCTTCACACCCCATTCCTGCACCAGCGCCGCCATCCGGCGCAGCGTCGGCGGGGTCGAGATGTAGATCATGTCGGTGTCCGAGAAATTCAGCGTCCCGCAGTCCAGCGAACAGATATCGGGGCGGCATTCCTCGATATGGGCCAGTCGCGCCTCGGGGCCGATCATATCGGTGCCCGGTCCGGGCATGGCCGGGTTGGCGGCGTCGGAGATCCAGTCGCCCCCCATTCCTGCGGTCAGGTTGATCACCACGTCAGTGCTACTGTCGCGCACGCGGTCGACGATCTCCTTGAACAGTTTCGGATCGCGCGAACCCTGTCCGGTTTTCGGGTCGCGGGCATGGATATGGACGATGGCCGCGCCCGCCTTGGCGGCCTCGATCGCCGCCTCGGCAATCGCCTTGGGTGTGACCGGGACATGCGGGCTTTTGCCGGTTGTGTCCCCGGCGCCGGTAACGGCGCAGGTCAGCACGACTTCGTTGTTCATGCGATTTTATCCCTGTTGTTTTTTCCAGTTTGCTGGCCGGATCCTCTTAAAAACTGTCGATTATTCGCCGCATTTCGGGTGCAGGTGTCGAAAAATATTGATAGGGTGCAAGAAAAGGTAACTGCAGGAAACATCATGCAACTCGACTTGCCGCCCCCGCAGGGCAAAGGCCAGGTCCATTCGGTTTTCGTGGTGGTGCCGCGGTTCAACCTGACGACCCTGATCACGATGATCGAAACCATGCGGATCGGGAATTACCTGTCTTCTGAGCGGCTGTTCTCGTGGGAGGTGACCTCGTTCGACGGGCTGAGCCTGGGCGCCAGTAATGGCATACGCGTGAATCTGGATGTCGAGCCGGACAAGACCGCGCCAGCGGATCAGGTCTTTGTCCTGGCCAGTTGGGGGGGTGAGCATTATCAGAACAAGGCGCTAACCTCTTGGTTGCGCAAGCGCGCCCGCCAGGGCGAGCGCATCTGCGCGGTCGAACTTGGCTGCTATCTGGTCGCCCGCGCCGGGCTGATGGATGGCAAGGAGGCCACGACCCATTGGTCCTGGATCAACGGATTTCAGGAGAAGTTCGACCAGATTTCCGTTGTGGAACAGATATTTACCATCGACGGGCGGATCCTGACCTGTGCCGGTGGCATGGCTGGCGTCGATCTGATGCTACGGTTGATCGAGCAGTCGCACGGGGCCAGTTTCTCGGGAGAGATCGCGGACCAGATGTTGCACAACCCGATCCGCAAGGGATCGTCCTCGCAGCGCCGAACCATGGGACGCGGCACGGAATCGATCCTGCCGCTGGTGCGGCAGGCGATGACCCTGATCGAGCGCAACATCGAAGAGCCGCTGACCGTGCCCGAAATCGCCGACGCACTGGACGTATCACAACGCCAGCTTGAGCGGCAGTTCAAGAAACATGTGGGCTGCACGGTGGTTCAGTTCGGCCTGCTGCGCCGATTGCAGAATGCGCGCGTCCTGCTGATCGCCACAGAACTCAGCGTGCGCGAAATCGCCACCGCCTCCGGTTTCAACTCGCTCTCGCATTTCTCGTATTCGTTCAGCAAGTTCTTCGGTCGGCGACCGTCGGACTATCGCGAGGCCTGGCCCTCGAACGAAGCGGCCCCGACCTGGCCCGGCACCTTGTCGGATTTTCTGCACGCGCTGAATTCGGTTGAGAAGCGCGCTAGCGCGCCTCTCGCGCCGCGCGAAGAGCATTGAGGACGGCGACGATCTCGCGGTCACGCTGGGCCGCCATATCAGCAAAATGCCGGTCACCGGCGATGGCGTTGCAGCCATCGACCATGCGGTCGCGCAACTCTTGTGTCAGTTCGGGCGCCTCAAGCCGGGTCCAGGGCAGTTTCAGCGCCGGGCCGAACTGGTCCAGATTGGTGGCCATGCCACCCGCGCCGCAGGCGACGTGAAACGCCATGCATTGCCCCTGACTGACCATGCGCGGCGCTGGTCCGTTCATCAGCGCGATGTCGATATCCTCGGGCGTGGCCTCGCCATTGGCGACCATGTGCAACGCCTCGCGCCACAGCGCCTCTTGCAGCCGCGTCGCTACGAAACCGGGGATTTCCTTTTTCATCATCAGCGGCGCCTTGCCCGCGACACGATAGAATTCACCGGCCCACTCTACCGCCGCCAGGTCGGTTTTCTCGCCGCCGACGATCTCGACCAGTGGCAGCAGATAGGGCGGGTTGAACGGATGCCCGATCACCGTGCGCCCGGGTGTTTCGCAGTTGGCCTGAATGTCGGTCATCATCAGGCCCGAGGTCGAGGAGCCGATCACCACCGTCTCGGGCACGATGCGCCCCAGTTGATGATAGAGCGCCTGTTTCATCGCCAGATTCTCGGGCGCGCTTTCCTGGATGAACCCCGCCCCCTCGACCGCCGCATCGAGGTCATGGACGACGCGCAACCGGTCGAGCGAGGCACCCGGCGCAAGGCCCAGCGCGGTCAGGCTGATCCAGGCGGTATCAAGGATGGTGCGAAACGCCCCCTCCTCTGCCGGGTCGTGCAAATAGCTGGTGACGTCATAGCCGCGCGCCAGGAAATGCGCGGCCCAGCCGCCGCCGATGGGACCGCCACCGATGCTGGTGACACGGGTGATAGAGGTCGGATCTGGATACTTCATTCGCCCTTGAACCTCGGTTCGCGTTTCTCGACGAAGGCGGCCACGCCTTCGGCCGCATCATCGGATTTCAGCATCTTACGATAGGTCGGCATCGGGTCGGTGCGCATCTTGTGGAACGCCCGTTCCAGCGGCACGCATTCGATCTCGCGCTGAACCTCTTTCACCGATTGCATGGCCAAGGGCGCCGACCAGGCGATCGAGGCCGCCCATTCGCGGGCCGCATCCATCAGTTGTTCCCTGGGCACCACCTTGTTGACCAGACCGTAATGGGCGGCCTCGGTCGCGGACATGCGGCGGCCCAGCAGGAACATCTCCATCGCGATGTTGTGCGGGATACGCCGCGGCAGACGTTGCAGCGCGCCTGCGTCTGGCACGATACCCAGCGGCATCTCCGGCAGGCCAAACTCCACGTGATCGGCGGCGATCAGCAGATCGCAGGCCATCGCCATCTCAAACCCGCCGCCGATGGCCAACCCGTTGATCGCGGCGATCACCGGCTTGTTCAGCGCCCAGTTTTCGGTCAGGCCGGTAAATCCGCCAAAGCCGTAGTCATCGCTCTCCCACCAGTTATCAAGCTGCATCTCGCCTGCGTTCAGCGCCTTCAGATCCCAGCCCGCGCTGAAGATCTTGTCGCCTCCTCCGGTCAGGATCGCACAGCGCAATTCCTTGTCCTCGTGAAATTCCTGAAACGCCGCCGCCAGCGCCTGGCTGGTTGGCACGTCGATGGCGTTGACCTTGCCGCGCGACAGCGTGACCTCAAGAACATGGCCGTCACGGCGGGTGCTGACGCCCTCACTCATCGGGGTATCCTCCATTACCGGAATTCCGGCATGACTTCATTGCAGAACATCTTGAGCGATCGTTTCTGCGCGTCATGATCCAACCCCATCGAGGCGTAGTAGATGAACTCGTTCACGCCCAGGTCCTCGTACCGCTTCAGTTTACCGATGGCGGTTTCAGGCGAGCCGAACATCAGGTTCTCTTCCAGCATCTCGGGGTCGTATTGCTCGCGGCCCGCGATCTGATCCAACGGCAGTGCGGCGGGGAAGCCGTTGACGACGTCACCGGCATTGCGGAACAGGTTCTCGAATTGCGACAATAGGCGCCGGATGGCGTCCAGCGCCTGCTGGCGGTCGGTGGCATTGTCATAGATGCAGGCATGACGCATCAGCGCGAAACGCGGCGACCAGCCGTTATCGGCCTTGGCGATGGCCTCATCCAGCTGCCGCTTGTAAAGCTCTGCCTCGGCAAAGGGCCGGGTCAAGGGCCAGCAGTTGATATGGCAGCGGTTGCGCACGGCATAGTCATAAGTGATGGGCGAACGCGCGGCGACCCAGACCGGCATGTCGGCCTGCACCGGCTTGGGCACCGAGGTCGAGGTCGGGAACTGCCAGAATTCGCCGTCATGGGCATAATCGCCCTGCCATAGCGCGCGCACCGCTGGCAGCATCTCCTGCATATAGCGCCAGGCATCGGACTGTTTCAGCCCCGGTTTCATCCGGTCGAACTCGCGCTGATAGGCGCCCGAACCGATGCCGAATTCCAGCCGCCCGCCGCTGATCAGGTCAAGAAACGCCGCCTCGCCCGCCAGGTTGATGGGGTGCCAATAGGCCGCGGTCGCCACAGCCGTGCCCAGCCTGATCTTGCTGGTCTCTCCGGCCCACCAAGTCAGGATCTGGAAGGGGTTCGGCGCGATCGTCATCTCGATGGCGTGATGTTCAGCGGCCCAGACGATGTCGAAACCGCCCTCTTCGGCCATTTGCACCATCTCAAGCGTGTGACGCGCGACATCGTTCATGTCGAGACTGTCGTCGATCCGTTCCAGGTTGATGGCAAGTTGGAATTTCATTGTCCGTGTTCCTTTCCGGGCTCTGGCTCAGCGCATGACAAAGGGGTTGGCCATGGGTTCGTCGGATGTGTTCATCCACACCGTCTTTGGCCGGGTGTAATCGTAGATCGCCTGGAACCCGCTTTCGCGGCCATAGCCGGACCCCTTGATCCCGCCGAATTCGGCGATGGGAGAGACCACGCGATAGGTGTTGACCCAGACGATCCCGGCGCGCACGGCACCGGCCATCCTGAGCGAGCGGGCGCTGTCGCGGGTGAAGATCCCGGCCGCCAGCCCGTGTTCGGAATCATTGGCCAGCGCCAGCACCTCTTCTTCGGTGCGGAACCGCTGGACGCTCAGGACCGGGCCGAACAGTTCGGTATCGACGATGCGCAGGTCCTGGCGCGGGCAGTCGATGATCGTCGGCTCATAGAACAGGCCGCCCAGCCCCTCGGGCTGCTTGCCGCCGGTAAGCACGGTGCCGCCCTCGGCCTGCGCATGGGCGACCTCGCGCTGGATATGCGCCAGCTGCCCGGCGGTGCAAAGCGGCCCCATCTGGGTCTCTTCCGCCAGCGGATCCCCGATCACGATGGCACGCGCCTGTGCCACCATCCGGTCCAGGAACTCTTCGGCGATGTCTTCGTGCAGGTAAAGCCGGGATCCGGCGACACAGCTTTGTCCCGTGGCGCCAAAGATGCCCGCGATCGAGGCGTTGACCGCGCTTTCGATATTGGCATCCTCGAACACGATGAAGGGTGACTTGCCCCCCAGTTCCAGCGAGACCTCGGCAAAGTTGCGCTTGGCGTTCTCCAGCACATGGCGTGCGGCGTTCGGCCCGCCGGTGAACGAGACCCTTGCCACCAGCGGATGCCCGGTCAGCGCCCGCCCACAGGGTTCGCCGTGCCCGGTGACGATATTCACGACCCCGGGCGGGAAACCGGCCTCCTCGATCAGCTTTCCGAATTCCAGCATCGCCGCACTGGCATGTTCCGAGGCTTTCAGAACCACCGTATTGCCCGCCGCGAGGGCCGGACCGATCTTGACCGCGACCAGGAACAACTGGCTGTTCCAGGGCACCACGGCGGCGACCACGCCCAGCGGCTCGCGCTTGGTAAAGACGAACATGTCCGGCTTGTCGATGGGCAACGTTTCACCGCTGACCTTGTCGGCGCAACCGGCGAAAAAGTGAAAGAACTCGGCGATGTATTTCGCCTGCCAGCGGGTTTCCTTCAGCATCTTGCCGGTATCGACCGACTCGATCCGCCCCAGCTCCTCGGACCGGTCCGCCAGCAGATCGCCCAGGCGGCGCAGGTGCTTACCACGTTCGGTTGGTGTCATCCTGGCCCAGGGCCCCGAGGTAAAGGCGCGATGCGCCGCCTCGACCGCCCGGTTCACATCCGCCTCGGTGGCTTCGGGAACCCGGCACCACACCTTGCCGTCGGCGGGGTTGGTGCTGTCGAACAGCGCTCCGTCCGAGGCATCGACCCAAGCGCCGTCGATCAGCATCCGATAGCTCTGGATATCGGCCATCTCGGTCCTCCCTTTTTATCTCTCGTCTCATTCAAAGCGGCGAATCGTCGACGAGTTGTGCGAAAAATCGGCATCCAAGTGTCGAAAATTCTTAAGTTGAGGATTGGAGATCAGGGCAGGCTGGCCGCAAAAGGAGATGCGAACGTGACCAGCAGCAAGAAAAAGGTGATCGGCGGCCCCCTCGAGATCGGCGGCAGGGTTCTGTCGCTGTCGCGCGCCATCCGGGCCGGTGATTTTGTCTTTCTGACCGGCCAGATCCCGATGCAGGGCGGTGCACCGATGACCACTGGTTCGGTCGAGGAGCAAACCCGCGCCGTGCTTGACGACATTACCACCACCCTCGCGCTTGCCGGGTGCACCCGCGACGATGTGGTCAAGGCAATGGTCTGGCTGCGCGACCGTAGCGATTTCCCCGGATTCAACGCGGTTTACGGCGAATACTTCCCGCACGACCCACCAACCCGCTCGGCCGTGGTCAGCGACCTCTTGGTCGATGCCCGGGTCGAGGTCGAGGTGATGGCCTACAAGCCGCTGGGTGGAGAAGGCTGATGCCGGTCGCACCCGACGGCAGCGCCTATGAGCTGATCGGCCCGGAAGATGCGCCCTGCGTGGTGCTGATCCACGGCCTGGGGCTGAACCGGGCCTGCTGGCAATGGACCAGCCCGGCGCTGATCGCCGGCTATCGCGTGCTCAGCTATGACCTTTACGGCCACGGCGCATCGGCGGACCCGCCCGAGACACCCAGTCTGACGATCTTTTCGCTCCAGTTGCAGGGCCTGCTCGATCATTGCGGTATCGCGGATGCGGTGATCGTCGGGTTTTCGCTGGGCGGCATGATCGCGCGCCGGTTCGCGCAGGACTGCCCTGAACGTGCGCGCGCGCTGGTCATCCTGCATTCGCCGCACCAGCGTGGCGCCGAGGCCCAGGCCGCGATCCTGGCACGGGTCGACCAGGCCCGCGACGAGGGCCCGCAGTCAACGGTCGAGGCGGCGCTGGAGCGCTGGTTCACCGAGAGCTTCCGCACGGCCAACCCCGCGATGATGGAGACCGTGCGCGGCTGGGTCACGGCGAACCGCAAAGAGGTTTATCACCGGATCTACCGGGTTTTGGCCGATGGCATCGACGAGATCACGGCCCCGGTCCCGCCGCTCACTTGCCCCGCATTGGTGATCACCGGGGACGAGGATTATGGCAACGGCCCCGAGATGACCCGCGCCATCGCCGCCGAGATCAAGGGCGCGCAGGCGCTGATCCTGCCCGGTCTGCGCCACATGGCGCTGGCCGAGGATCCGGCCGCCGTCAACACCCCGCTGCGCCGATTTCTGGACAGCGTGCCAAAGGGGGCAACCGGATGAGCAGCACCCTCCTCAAGGGGATACGCGTGCTGGATCTTAGCCGCATGTTGTCGGGACCCTATTGCAGCATGTTCCTGGCCGATCACGGCGCCGAGGTCATCAAGATCGAAGGCGGCAGCGGCGACACCAGCCGCAACAACGGCCCCTATCGCGCCGACGATCCCGGCCATGACTGGGCGGGCTATTTCGTCAGCCTGAACCGGGGCAAGAAAAGCATCCGGCTGGACCTGAAATCGCCTGAGGGCAAGACGGCCTTTCGCAGGCTGGCGACGACGGCGGATGTTTTACTGGAAAATTTCCGCCCCGGCGTGATGGACCGTCTCGACCTCTCTTATGAATCGCTCGCCGAGGCAAATCCCCGGCTGGTCTATGCCGCCATTCGCGGCTTTGGCGATCCGCGCACCGGCACCAGCCCCTATGCCGACTGGCCGTCCTACGATGTGGTGGCGCAGGCGATGGGCGGGCTGATGGCGATGACCGGCCCCGATGCCGAGACACCCACCAAGGTCGGTCCCGGGATCGGCGATATCTTTGCCGGCATGATGATGTCCTTTGGCATTCTCGCCGCCCTGCGCGAGGCCGAGGCGACCGGCAAGGGCCGTTTCGTCGACGTCGCGATGTATGACGCGATGATCTCGATGTGCGAACGCATGGTCTATCTGCACGACATGACCGGGCAGGTGCCGGGCCCCGAGGGCAACGGTCACCCGCTGCTGGCCCCCTTTGGGGTGTTTCCCGCCGCCGATGGTCAGGTTGCGCTCGGTATTGTTGATGACAGTTTCTGGCAAAAGCTGACCCGGATCATGAACTGGCCAGACCTGGGCGCCGATCTGCGGCTCTCCAACCGAGCCGGGCGGTCCGCCAATGCGGGCGAGATCAACGCGATCGTCTCGGGCTGGACCGCCACCCGCAGCAAGGCAGAACTGACCGAGTTGCTGGGCGGTCACGTGCCCTTTGGCCCGCTCAACACGGTAGCCGATATTACCGCCGATCCCCATGTCGCGGCGCGGCAGATGCTGGCGTGCATCCCCCATCCCGAACCCGGCCATGCGCCCTGGACCGTGGCCGCCAATCCGTTGCGCGTTGCCGGACAGGCGGCGCCTCCTCTACCCGCCCCGCCCCGGCTGGGCGAGCATGACGCGATGCTCGACACGCTGGCCGACAGCGCGCCGCTCGACGACGAGGCACGGCGCGACCTGCGCCGTGCCTTCGGGCAGTTCGCCACCGGGGTGACCGTGCTGACCACCCGGCAAGAGGATGGCACACCACGCGGCTTTACCGCCAATTCGTTCACCTCGGTCTCGCTTGACCCGCCGCTGCTGCTGGTCTGCCTCGCCAAGACGGCACATAGCTGCGATGTCTTTGCCCAGGCGCCGCATTTCGCGGTCAACATCCTGTCGGACGCGCAAAAAGAGATTTCGGGCCTCTTCGCCTCGCGCTCGAGCGAAAAGTTCTCGGGCACCCATTGGCATCCGGGCCCGCAGGAGCTGCCGCTGATCAACGGGGCGCTGGCGACATTTGCCTGTGCGCGGCACAAGTTGGTCGATGCAGGCGATCACCTGATCCTGATCGGGCGCGTGTTGAACCACGCGGTGACCGAGGGCAAACCGCTTGGCTTCCACAACGGCGCCTACTTCGACCTTGGGCTGGAAAACCGGCTGGCCGACGCGGCGACCAAGGATGCCAACGGGGTCATCGCCGCCGTCCTGGCTGATGGAGAGCGGATCTTGCTTGAGGAGGCGGGCGACGGCACGCTGACAGTGCCCAAGGCGCCGACGCGCGACAACACGGTTGCCGGGTTCCTGCGGCATATGGATGGCCATGGCCTGACGGCCCGGCTCGACCACCTTTATGCCGTGTTCCAAAACAGCCAGACCGGCGCGCATTCGATCGTCTATCACGGCACGGTCAGCGGCACCGCGCCACCCGGCATGCGCTATCACGACCTGGCCGCGCTGCCGCTGGATCAGGTCGCCAACGACACCGAACGCTCGATGCTGGCGCGCTATCAACGCGAATACCGCCATGGCAGTTTCGGGATCTACCACGGCACCGAACGCAGCGGCATCGTCCATTCGATCGCCGATCACACTGAATACACCGTTTGACAGGAGAGACCTATGCTTCCGGAACTGAGAAAAGTCGTCACCTTCGATGAAGACATCCACACCGAGGGCGGCCGCGCCTCCGACCCGGTCCTGCGCATGATCGGGGTCGCGGCCGTGGTCGCCAACCCCTGGGCCGGACGTGGTTTTGTCGAGGATCTCTCGCCCGAGATCCGCCGCATGGCGCCGGTTCTGGGCAAGATGCTGACCGACCGCCTGATCGCGCTGGCCGGATCAGGCGATGCAATCGAGGCCTACGGCAAGGCGTGCATCTCGGGCACCAATTGCGAGGTCGAACATGCCTCGGCCCTGATCCACACGCTGCAATTCGGTAATTTCTACCGCGAGGCGGTGGGTGCGAAAAGCTATCTTGGCTTTACCAACACGCGCGGCCCGGCCAACACCCAGATCCAGATCCCGCTGATGGACAAGCACGATACCGGCCGCCGTTCGCATTACCTGACGGTGCAGTTCTCGATCTATGACGCACCCGCCTGTGACGAGCTGGTGGTCGCGCTTGGCGCCGCGACACGCGGGCGGCCGCATCATCGCATCGGCGACAGGTACTCTGATCTGGCCGCCTTGGGCCGGGGTGTACAGGACCCTGCCGGGATCGGAACCAGCGAATAGCGCGCAGCGCC
>JBEAQJ010000019.1:0-11481 GCA_041163945.1 Pseudomonadota bacterium | reverse complement strand
TCGTTTGCGCCATCTTGCTGGTCGTGGCGCTGATGCAGGCCAAGGCCACGGTCTACACCATCACCAACAAGCGCGTCGCCATGCGCATCGGCGCGGCGCTGACCATGACGCTGAACCTGCCGTTCAAGAAGATCGCCAATGCCGATCTGGGTCTGCGCCCGAACGGCACCGGAACCATCGCGCTGGAACTGATGGAGGATGACGGCGCGCGACTGTCTTACATCCTGACATGGCCGCATGTGCGCCCGTGGCGCATCAAGCACACCCAGCCCGCGCTGCGCTGCATTCCCAATGCGCGCAAGGTGGCCGCCATCCTGTCCGAGGCCGCGGAAACAGCCGTCAGCCAGCCCGTCGTCGAACGTGCGTCGGCCCGCCAGCCGGTCGCGGCGGAGTAGATCGCCATGGCTTATACCCGCAGCTACACCAAGGCCGAACAAAAGCTGGTCGAACGCGATCGCGAAATGGTGCCCACCATCTTGGTGCGCGCAATGTTCGTGTTGTGTGTGTCGGTCCTGATCATCGTGGCCTATGCCCGTCTGACCGATCGCCCGCTGGAAGCGACGCCGCCGTCCGAAGCCGAGGTGCCCGTCGTCGCCGAGCGCATGATCCGCATCTTCGGCCAGATGGATGGATCGGCCCGCGTGCTCGACATCGGCGGCATGGTCATCGCCGATCTTGGACCGACCGAAGGCGGCTTTGTCGCCGGAATCTACCGCGTGCTGGAACGCGAACGGGGCGCCGTGGGACGCCATGCATCCGAGCCGATCCGGTTGGTGCGTTTTTCAGACGGACGCATCGGGCTTCGGGATGATCTGACCGATTTCCGGGCCGAACTTTTCGGCTTCGGGGCGGACAACGAGCGGGTCTTTGCCCGCATGCTGGAGGAATGACCGATGGGATGGCTTACGAAAGATTTTGAAACCGCGCCCTGCGAAGTGGAGGTCAGCCACTGCTTCGACAGCCTGCACGCACATGTGAAGTTTCTGAACGGGGCGGTGATCAACCCCGGCGACGAGGTTCAGGTGCAAGGCCCGCCCGTGATGGCCCCCTATGGCGAGGTCATTCGCGAACAGCGGATCGCCCGCATCACGCGCGCCAGCAAGCTGGAACAGCTCTGGACCCGCATGACCGGCGATTTCGAATTCATGGAGCTTTGCGAGTTTTCGTTCAGCGAGGAGGTTTCGCTATGAAGGACATGACCCATTCCGCTGATGCCGCCACCGTCGAAGAGGCACTGGCAGCCGACAATCATCAAGGCATTGTCGACAGCGAAGGCGCAACCGCGCTTGCGATGCAGAACACGCTGCTGACCCCGCGTTTTTACACCACCGACTTCGACGAGATGGACGCCATCGATGTCAGCGCGGTCCGCAAGGATTGGGACCTGTTGATCGACCAGATGAAAAGCGACCCCAACCGCGGCCATTTCAAGAAGAACGAAGATTGGGATCATGTCGATTGGGACGGGATGGAGCCGAAGCTGAAGGCCGAATTCATCGATTTCCTGGTCTCGTCTTGCACGGCCGAGTTTTCGGGCTGCGTGCTGTACAAGGAAATGAAGCGGCGCGGCAACAACGACGACATCGTGACGCTGTTTCAGCTGATGGCCCGCGACGAAGCCCGCCATGCCGGGTTCATCAACGATGCGCTGCGCGAAGCGGGCATCGCGGTGAACCTTGGTTTTCTGACGCAGAAGAAGAAATACACCTATTTCCGGCCCAAGTTCATCTATTACGCCACCTACCTGTCGGAAAAGATCGGCTATGCTCGCTACATCACCATCTACCGACACCTCGAAGCCAACCCGGAACATCGGTTCCACCCGATCTTCAAGTGGTTCAAGGAATGGTGCAACGATGAGTTCAGCCACGGCGAAGCCTTCGCGCTGCTGATGAAGACCGATCCCAAGCTGACAAGCGGGATCAACGTGCTGTGGATCAAGTTCTTCCTGACGGCGGTCTATGCCACGATGTATGTGCGCGACCATCAGCGCCCCGCGTTTCACGCCGCGCTGGGCGTGGACCCCGATTGGTATGCCCATGAGGTCTTTACCAAGACCTCGGCGATCTCGCGGCAGGTGTTCCCGATCACGCTCGATATCGAACACCCGCGCTGGCCAACGGGGCTGAGAGCCCTGCAACGTGCCAATGCCGATCTGGCGCAAGCGAAAAAGACCGGCAACCTGTTCAAGCGGGTCGGGGCATCGGCCCGGGCGGCGTTTGCTTTTGCCAGCCTGTTCACCATCCCTGCCATCACGCACCGCGTGCCGGCCTCAACCCGGCTGGAGCCCGCGTATTGATGCTGGCCTCGCCCTGGATCGCCGCCCTTGTGGCCCTGTTTCTCTGGTGGTCAGCCACCGGGGCGATCCTTGTGGCGGTGCGACGTGCAGATCGCGAAGGCGCCAAGGCAAGGCTTTGGGCCGTGTTGTGGAACCTGCCGTTTCTGCTTCTGGGGGGCTTTGGCTTTCTGGACACCTTGGGCAATGCCAGCGTTGCGGGGGTCTATGTGGCTTTCCTGTCGGCGCTGGCGCTTTGGGGATGGATCGAACTGGCCTTTCTGACGGGTGTGATCACCGGCCCGGTGCGCCAACCGCTGAAAGACGGGGTGCGGGAATGGGAACGCTTCATCCGCGCATGGGGCACCATCGCCTATCATGAGATGTTGCTGGCCTTCACGCTTCTGGGAATGGTGCTGGCCAGCTACGGCGCTGAAAACCAGTTCGGGCTTTGGACCTTTGCGGTGCTGTTTGCGGCGCGGGTTTCGGCCAAGCTCAACCTCTATCTCGGGGTGCGCAAGATCAATGTGGAATTCATCCCCGAGCATCTGAACCACCTGCCCAGCCATTTCCGCATTGCGCGGATGAACTGGCTGTTTCCGATCTCGATCACGGGGCTCAGCTTTGCGGTGGCCTGTTTTCTGGAACGGATATGGTCGGTCGAAACACAAGCCGACGTGGTCGGTTTTGCCCTGCTGAGCGCGCTGAGCGCGCTGGCCTTGCTGGAGCACTGGTTCATGGTGCTGCCGCTGCCCGACGAGAAACTATGGCGCTGGATGCTTGCCGAGCGGACCGTGCCCAACCAAGCCATCAAGACAAGCGAGGATGCCCGATGAACTTTGACAAGCTGTTTCAATCCCAGCTCGATCAACTCAAGCAGGAGGGCAATTACCGCGTCTTTGCCGAACTTCAGCGCAAATGTGGGGCCTTTCCCCGCGTCAAGAACCATTCCCAGGGTCAGGATGAGGTCACCGTTTGGTGTTCGAACGATTATCTGGGCATGGGCCAACACCCCGCGGTGATCAACGCCATGATCGATACGGTTCAGCAATGCGGCACCGGCGCGGGGGGCACGCGCAACATTTCGGGAAACGCATGGCATCACAAGCAGCTTGAGGCCGAATTGGCCGACCTGCATCACAAGCAGGCCGCGCTTTTGTTCACCAGCGGCTATGTGTCGAACTGGGCCGCGCTGTCGACGCTGGGGTCGCGCCTGCCCAATGCGGTCATCCTGTCCGATGAGCTGAACCATGCATCCATGATCGAGGGCATCCGCCATGCGCGGTGCCAAAAGGTGATCTGGAAGCACAACGACCCCGAAGATCTGGATCGCAAGCTGGCCGCCTTGCCGGCCAACGCCACCAAGATCGTGGCCTTTGAATCGGTCTATTCGATGGATGGCGACATCGCGCCCATCAAGGAAATTCTCGATGTCTGCGACAAGCATGGCGCAATGTCCTACATCGACGAAGTGCACGCCGTGGGCATGTATGGGCCGCGCGGCGGCGGTGTGGCCGAACGCGAAGGCCTGATGGATCGCATCACCCTGATCGAAGGCACCTTGGGCAAGGCCTTTGGCGTCGTCGGCGGATACGTCACCGGTTCGGCGGCCTTGGTCGATTTCATCCGCAGCTTCGCCAGCGGATTCATCTTTACCACCGCCTTGCCGCCGGCCGTGGCCGCGGCCGCAACGGCTTCGATCCGGCATCTGAAACAATCGTCGGTCGAACGCGATATGCAGAAACGGCAAGTGGCGCGTTTGCGTGCACGGCTTGATGCCGAAGGCATCCCGCATGAACGCAACGACAGTCACATCATCCCCGTGATGGTGAAAGACCCCGTCAAATGCCGCATGCTGAGCGATATCTTGATGGAACAGTTCGGCATCTACGTGCAGCCGATCAACTATCCCACGGTACCCAAGGGGACCGAGCGGTTGCGCTTCACCCCGGGCCCGCTGCACAGCGACGAAGACATCGAATATCTTGTTCTGGCGCTCAAGACTCTGTGGAAACAGTGCGCCATTGCGCATGCAGTCGCGTAATTGTGTGAAAATAGCACTGGACCCTCGGATAAACGACATAGTTTAACCGCTCTGGGACCATACGAGAGAGGGAGACCACCTTATGAGTCGCAAACTCGTGCTTGCTGTTGCGGCAACACTTCTATCCGCGCCGATGGCCATGGCCGATGCCCATGCCGCATCGGGTGATGCCGCGGCTGGCGAACGTCTGTTCAACCAGTGCGTTGCCTGCCACGTCGTTCAGAACGAAGCCGGGGAAACCCTGGCCGGTCGCAATGCGCGCACCGGTCCGAACCTGTACGGCATTGCCGGCAAGCCTTGGGCACATATCGCGGATTTCCGCTGGTCGCCCGGCATGAAGAAGCTGAACGAAGCGGGCATCATGGTGACCGAGGAAACCTTTGCCGCCTATGTGCAAGATCCGACCGGCTACATCCGTGAAGCGACGGGCGACAACTCGCTGCGTGGCGCCATGAGCTTCCGCGTGCGTTCGGAACAAGACGCCATCAATCTTTACGCGTATCTGGTGTCTCTCGCAGCGCAATAAGCCTGCAAGTTCACGACGGCAATCACATCGAAAGGCGCCCCGCACGGGCGCCTTTTTCAATGTTGGATCGTCGCCCTGGCAAAGGTCATGATCGCGTCGGCCACGCGGTCGGGGGCTTCCTCATGGGCCAGATGGCCGATGCCGGGCAACGTGACCAAGGTGGCGCGCGGCATGGCATGGGCGGCGCGTTCGGCCACGCGGATGTCCACGGCCCCGTCATGGGCGCCGTGCACGAACAAGGTCGGTGTGGCGATGTCTGTCAGGGCGCGGTTCAGATCGTTCAGCGACCATTGCGCCATCATCGCCAAGGTGCCATCGACATGGGCGCGGCGCTGGATCAGATGCGCGTAGTGGGCCAGGCCGTCCGCATCCAGTTCGGTGCCGGCGCTGGCCAAGATCTTGCGGACCTGGCCGATCGAACGACCCCCATGGGAAATCAACAGTCCGGTCAACGGGTTCAGGGCCAGCATCTTGGCCATTGCCGGAAACAGCCAACCGGCGCTTCCCCGGAAATTTTCAAGCGCGCCGTTGACAATGATCAGGCGATGCGGCGCGATCCGGCCGCTTCGGGCCAGTTCAAGGCTGATCGCACCACCCGCGGAATGGCCGATGATCATCTCTGGCATCCAGCCTTCCTGTGCGCAGAGCGTGGCAATATCTTCGGCCACGTCGCCCAGTCGCGCCCGACCCCTTGGGCTGCGGGTCCAGCCATGACCGGGCAGATCCAGCGCGATGCAGCGGTATCGATCTGCCAGATAGGGCATGAGCCGTGCCCAGCTGTGGGTCGATGCCCCGGCGCCATGCAGCAACAGCACATCCGCGCCCTGGCCCGTGACCTGAACATGCCAGCGATGGGGTTTTGCGGCCACGATGCGGCTGGCCGCGCGATTGGGCCAGTCGGGCGGTGGCAGATCGGCTGGCGTCATGCCGGGGTCAGCGACGCGTCCACCGCCGCCGACAGGGCGCGTGCATCGGCCCGCGGCAGGGGCAGGTAGGGTGCCCCCATGTCACGCGCCAAATCATCAAGCGCGCGTGTTGGCCGCAGACCCGTGTCGATCACAAGCGCAGGCCAGCCGCGGGCCCGGATGGCGCGCGCCATGGCGGTTGCATCCAATCCCGCCTGGGCGCGATCGGCGATCCCGTCCAGATCCACGTTGGCGCGGCCGTCGGTCAGCAGGGCCACAGATGGCGTCATGCCCTTGCCCTGCGCCATCAGCGCCAGATCCAGCGCCGCCTTCAGGCCGGCGGCCAGCGGCGTGCCGCCACCACCGGGCAATTGCGCCAGGCGCCGCTTGGTCTGAACCAGCGATCGGGTGGGTGGTAACAGAACCTCGGATCCATCACCGCGAAAGGCGACAAGCGCCACATGGTCGCGGCGTGCATAGGCTTCGCCCAGCAACAATTCGATCGCGCCCTTGGCTTCGGCCATGCGGGCGACCGCCGCCGATCCCGACGCATCCACGACGAAAATGATCGCCCGGTCCGAGGTTTCCTGAAACTGGCGCAGGCGGATGTCGGACATGCGGATGTGCAATCGCTTGGCGTCATCGCTGGTCGTGCGGCGCATGGGTTGCCATGGGGCCGCCGCACGCAGCGTCGCCACAAGATCGACACGCGCATCCCCCCCCATTCGGCCAGGCCGCGAAGGCAGGGGC
This sequence comes from Pseudomonadota bacterium, assembly GCA_041163945.1. Taxonomy (GTDB): domain Bacteria; phylum Pseudomonadota; class Alphaproteobacteria; order Rhodobacterales; family Rhodobacteraceae; genus Roseicyclus. Next base: position 4,981 of record JBEAQJ010000019.1, on the reverse strand, counting down.
CGGCCGCGGCGGTTGCCCTTCTTGGCTGCACCTGTGCCGTTCGCGCCGGGTGCGTGACGCGCGGCGCGCCCTGCCTGAAGCCGGGCCAGAAGATCGGGGGGCAGCATGGCGCGGGCGGCATCCAGCAACATGTCGACCGCGGGAAGGTCCAGTTGATCCTGATCCTCGGCCGTTTCGGTTTGGGGGTCTGTTTGCGGGTCTGGCGGCGGTGGGGGGTCGTTGGGTTCGGGGGTGTTGTCTTGCGCTGTGGGCATCTGGGTGGCCCGCGGCGCCAGCACCAGTTCGACCGCCAGGGTCAGATCGTCGCTGTCGATCCGGTCTTCGCCCGAAAGCGCGGCGCTGGCGCGGGCCACGGCCAGCGCCAGCAGGGGCGCGCGCAGCGATCCAATGCCCAGCCGGGCGGCGACCTCGGTCAATTCGGCAAGGGCTGAATCGGGCACGCGGACCCGCGGCAGACGGGCCGCAGCCTCGGCCAGATCGGCGGGGTCCAGCGCCAGTGCCGGCGCGTCCGACAGGGCTTGGTCGGCCAGATCCAGATGGATGGCCAGCCGGTCCGCCAAGGCAGAAGGCAGGGTTTCGTCGGGCTCGGCGCCTTCGTCCAGCGCGATCAGCGACAGGACGCGTCGGGCGTCAAGGGCCGTGGCCAACCGGGCTGCCAGGCCGAGCTTGACCCGTTCGGCCATGGGCATGACCAGCACCGACGACCCGGCCAGAACGCCTTGGGTCCGCACCGCCTTGCCCTGCGCCAGGCTCGCCGCCAGATCGATGCCGCCAAACAAGGCGTCGTCGCTGATGCCGGGATGTAGCCGGCACAACCTGTGATCGCGCAGCGCGCCTTCGAGCCCCGCCTGCACGCGGTCGCGCACCGGGCCCACGCGGGCGCGCAGCCAAATGCCCCCCATGGCGGCCGGATCAAGCGCATAGCAGGCCAGCGCAAGGTTGACCCTGTGCCAGCGGTCTTCGCCGGGCGTCACCCCAGAACCTCCTCCACCACGCGCAGGACGCGGGTGGTGGATCCGGCTTCGTCCAGCGGATCGCGGCGCAACCGGTGGCGAAGCGCCGCGGGCGCCACCCGGCGCAGGTGGTCGCGCGTGACGCCGGCAGCCCCGTCAAAGGCGGCCAGCGCACGACCGGCGCGCAGCAGTGTCAATTCCCCACGCAATCCATCCGACCCAAGCGCCACGCACAGTTCGGCGCAATCGCGCAGGATGGATTCGTCGGCGGCAACCTGTCCAAGCGCATCTTTTGCCGTCACGATCCGGGCGCGCAGCATCAGATCCTGTTCGCGCCATTCGGCCAGAAACCCGATGGGGTCACGGTCATAGGCATCGCGGCGGCGGATCACCTCGATCCGGGTGTCGATGTCGCGCGGGCTTGTAACCTCGACCGACAGGCCGAACCGGTCCAGAAGCTGCGGGCGCAATTCGCCCTCTTCGGGGTTGCCGGAACCCACCAGCACGAATCGCGCCGGATGTCGGATCGACAGGCCTTCGCGTTCGACGACATTTTGGCCGGATTGCGCCACATCCAGCAGCAGATCGACCAGATGATCCTCGAGCAGGTTCACCTCGTCGATGTAAAGATAGCCGCGGTTGGCCCGCGCCAAAAGGCCCGGCTCGAATGCCTTTTCGCCGCGTGTCAGCGCCTTTTCGATGTCGAGCGCGCCCACCACCCGATCTTCGGTCGCGCCCAGCGGCAGATCGATCACGGGGGTGGGTTTTTCGACCAGATCGTGGTTGGTGACCTGCGCCCAGTCGGGGATGTCGCCCACATGGGCAGAATTGACCGGGCATCCCGCCACCGCGGTGATCGGCGGCAAGAGCGCGGCCAGCGCGCGCACGGCGGTCGATTTTCCGGTTCCGCGATCGCCAAAAACCAACACCCCGCCGATGCCGGGGTCGATGGCGGTCAGGATCATGGCCAGCTTCATGTCCTCCTGTCCGACGATAGCGGAAAAGGGAAACGGACCAGACAGGGCAAAATCCTTCATTCGGCGGCGACTTTCATGTCTTGGGCATGTCGGCCGCACGGTTGCATCAGATCGGGGGTCATGCCCGCCCATCTTCCGTCAACCGCATCCACGCGAAACCGGGCATACAGGTCTTCCTTGAAAAGCCCGCCATCGCGCACGGCGCGGATGGCGCGGGCATGGGGGCCGTCGCCCCGTGCGAATTGGGCCATGGTCTGCGTATCGGGCCAGATCGAAAAGGTCGCTTGACGGACCAGCGGCAATTCTCCGATGCCGATCTTGAACAGCACGTTCGGGTCTTGGCCGATGGCGCGGGAAATCGCCGGCTCATGGCGCCAGAACTGCGCGGCACGACCCAGCCGAAGCGTGGCCCGCGTCAGCGCGGCCACGGGCCCATCTGCGGGCACATCTTGCGCGACAAAGGGAGTTTTGCCGTCCCAATGGCCGCGCGCGGCGGTCGGTGTCAGAAACAGGGTCAGCCGTTCATCGGCCATGGCCGTGTAGCGGCGAAACACCCGCGTGCCGAACATGGCCCGCCGGGCGGTGTCGTGATCAGGCCATGTGGCCAGAATGGCATAGACCGAGGTGTCGGGAACCGGTGTGAAGCCTTCGCCGATGCCCGAACCACACAGCTTCACCGTGCCGATGTCGCGGATGGCCCGCAGCGCGAATCGGGCCGGCCCCATCTGGAACAGGGCCCATGCGCGCGCGCGCGCCGTGCCAAAGCGAAACAGGCTGAGTGTGACGGATTGCATGGCCGGTCCTCCATGTGTCAACTAAGTCTGACATATTGGTCATGCAAAGAAAAGGTAATTCGCGCTTGGATTGTATTGGCAAAAGCCTGAAACCTGACCTATTGTAAATCTGGCTAGACATTATGAGGCATGGGATGACCGATCGACCGAATTCGCCCGGCCCTTCCAGCGCGATCGTGATCGGGGCGGGTCTGGGTGGGCTGTCTGCCGCGATGCGGTTGGGGGCCAAAGGCTATCGGGTGACGCTTCTGGATCGGCTGGACCGGGTCGGCGGGCGCGGATCCTCGATCACCCAGAATGGCCACCGCTTTGATCTGGGCCCCACCATTGTGACGGTTCCGCAGGTTTTCGAACAGCTTTGGGCCGAATGTGGGCGTGATTTCCACAAGGATGTCGATCTGCGCCCGGTCGATCCCTATTACGAAATCCGCTGGCGTGATGGATCGGTTTTTACCGTCCGACAGGACGAACAGGCGATGATCGACGAGGTGGCCCGCCTCAGCCCGCGCGATGTGCCCGGATACAAGCGGTTCCTGAAAGACAGCGAAGCGCGCTACCAGTTCGGCTTCGAAGGTTTGGGTCGTCGGCCGATGAACCGGCTGATGGATCTGATCCGCGAGCTTCCGGGTTTCGTGAAATTGCGGGCGGATCGGTCTGTCTATGCCCATGCGGCAGCCCGGGTGCGCGATGCGCGCCTGCGGATGGCCCTGTCGTTCCACCCGCTGTTCATCGGCGGTGACCCCATGCATGTGACGTCGATGTATATCCTTGTGTCCCATCTCGAAAAGCAATTCGGCGTGCACTACGCCATGGGCGGGGTTCAGGCGATGGCCGATGCCATGATGGGCGTGATCCAGCAGCAGGGCGGAACCGTCCGGCGCGGTGTCGAGGTCGATGAGATCACCGTATCGCGCGGCCAGGCCACCGGGGTTATCACCGCCGCCGGCGAACGCATCGAGGCCGACATCGTGGTGTCCAATGCCGACCCCGGCCACACCTATGACCGGCTGTTGCGCCACCATGCCAAGCGGCGCTGGACGCCGCGCCGGCTGAACCGGTCGCGTTGGTCGATGGGGCTGTTCGTTTGGTATTTCGGCACCAGCGGCACCAGCGGCAAATGGGCCGATGTGGGCCACCACACCATTTTGAACGGGCCGCGCTACAAGGGCCTGTTGAACGACATCTTCATGAAGCGCCACCTGGCGCATGACATGTCGGTCTATCTGCACCGCCCATCGGTCACCGATGGGTCGGTCGCACCCAAGGGCGATGACACATTCTATGCGCTGAGCCCGGTTCCGAATCTGCATGGCGCCGATTCCGTCGATTGGGCCCAGATGCAGGAAACCTATCGCGAACGTCTGGCGTCGGTGCTGAACGATCACCTGATCCCGGGCTTTGCCGATCATCTGTCGGCCAGCCATGTCTTGACGCCCGCCGATTTCGAAACCCGCTACCTAAGCCCCCACGGCGCAGGTTTCAGCCTAGAGCCCCGCATTTTTCAATCCGCCTGGTTCCGGCCCCACAACATATCCGAAGAATTCGGCAACCTTTATCTGGTTGGCGCCGGCACGCACCCGGGCGCGGGCATCCCATCGGTTGTCACCTCGTCCGAGGTGCTGTCGCAGCTGGTGCCGGATGCGCCACGGCCCTATGTCCGGCCCGAGATCAAGGTGGCGGCCGAATGATCCGCGCCGATGATCTGGAATGGTGCCGCAGCGCGATCAGGGATGGGTCCTATTCTTTTCATGCGGCATCCCGCCTGCTGCCGGCCGATGTGCGCGATGCGGCGCTGGCGCTTTACGCGTTCTGTCGGGTCGCCGACGACGAGGTGGATTTCGGTGCGCACAAGCCTTCGGCGGTGCTGGCGCTGCGCGACCGGCTTGAACTGGCCTATGCCGGGCGGCCCAAGTCTGCGCCTGCGGATCGTGCCTTTGCCAGCCTGATCGAAGATTACGACATGCCCCGGGCCTTGCCCGAAGCCCTGCTGGAAGGTCTGGCTTGGGATGGCATGGAACGCCGCTATGCCAGCTTGAGCGATTTGCGCGCCTATTCGGCGCGCGTGGCTTCGGCGGTGGGGGCGATGATGTGTGTCTTGATGCGCGTGCGTGATCCCAATGCCTTGGCGCGGGCCTGTGATCTCGGCGTTGCGATGCAACTGACCAACATCGCGCGTGACGTGGGCGAAGATGCGCGCGCGGGCCGTCTGTATCTGCCCACCGATTGGCTGGATGAAGCGGGAATCGACCCGGCGGCG
>JBEAQJ010000018.1:0-2988 GCA_041163945.1 Pseudomonadota bacterium | reverse complement strand
GCCGCCATCATGGCGACGGGTGCCTTCGCGCAGGACAAGAGCGTGACCATCGCGTCCTGGGGCGGCTCGTATCAGGAGGCGCAGAGCAAGGCGCTGTTCGAACCGGCAGCCACCAATACCGGCATCGTGGTCAAGCAGGAAACCTATGGCGGCATGTCCGACGTGCGGCTACAGGTCTCGTCCGGGCAGGTGACGCTGGATATCGTCGCCAGCGGCTCGGGTTCGGCGGCGCGTGCCGCTGCCGAAGGCCTGCTGGAAAAGCTCGATTTCGGCGTGATCGACGTCTCGACCTTCTATCCCGGCCTCTACACCGATTATTGCCTCGGCGGCGACGTGTTCTCGACCGTCTATGCCTGGAACACCAAGACCTTCGGCGACAACGGCCCGCAGAGCTGGGCGGATTTCTGGGATGTCGAGAAGTTCCCCGGCAGCCGGGCCTATCGCGGTGGCGTCGCTGGCGCGCTGGAACCGGCCCTGATGGCCGACGGCGTCGCGCCCGAGGATGTCTATTCGGTGCTGGACAGCGAAGAGGGGATCGAGCGGGCGATCGACAAGATCCGCGAATTGAAGCCGCATATCTCGGTGTTCTGGACTTCGGGCGCCCAGCATGCGCAGCTGATGAAGGACGGCGAGGTCGACATGACCACCGGCTGGAACGGCCGCTTCGACAACGCCGCAAAGGATGGCGCGATGGTCAAGTACAGCTTCAACCAGGCGCTGCTGGATTACGACTGTTTCGCGGTGCCCAAGGGCGCGCCCAACCGCGATACGGCGATGGAATTCCTCAACGAGATTTCCAAGCCCGAGTACCAGGACGATTTGCCGAAGTACATCACCTATGGGCCGACCAACAAAGCGGCCTATGCAACTGGTGAGATTACAGCGGAAGTCGCCGCCGGGCTCCCGTCCTCACCCGACAACGCGGCTATGCAGCTACCGGTCTCGCTGGACTGGTATGCCAAGTGGGAAACCGTTGCGGCCGAGATGTACCAGGAAATGCTGACCGAGTGAGGCCGGTTTCCTGCTATCCCCGGGCGGGCGCTTCGGCGCCCGCTCGTTTCTCCAACGAAGATTGCGAGGGTTTTTCTTGACCTCCAGAAGCAACGAATCCCTGCCGATTTCGGTCAGGAACGTGACCAAGACCTATGGTCCGGTGCACGCGCTCAACGACGTGTCGCTTGAGGTGCAAAGCGGCGAGTTCCTGACGCTTTTGGGCCCGTCGGGGTCGGGCAAGACGACGCTGTTGATGGTGCTGGCAGGGTTCACCCGGCCCGATTGCGGCAGTCTGAAATTCGGCGACCGCGAGGTGATCCGCACGCCGCCGCATCTGCGCGATGTGGGCATGACTTTTCAGAGCTATGCCTTGTTCCCGCATATGACGGTGGCGGGCAACGTGGGCTATCCGCTGAAGCTGCGCAAGGTGCCCAAGGCTGAGATCGCGCAGCGGGTCGAGGCGGCGCTGGAAACCGTGCAACTGGGAGGGTTTGGCGAGCGGCGCATCGACCAGTTGTCGGGCGGCCAACGCCAGCGCGTGGCCGTCGCCCGCGCCATCGTGTTCGAGCCGCGCATCCTGTTGATGGACGAACCGCTATCGGCGCTCGACAAGAAGCTGCGTGACCAGATGCAGATCGAGCTGCGGCACCTGCATGAAAAGCTGGGCATGACCACGGTCTATGTCACCCACGACCAGCGCGAGGCGCTGACCATGTCAGACCGGATCGCGGTGGTGAACCGTGGCCGCATCATGCAGCTGGCCACCCCGCGCGACCTGTATGAGCGGCCTGCCAATCGCTTCGTGGCCGATTTCATAGGGGAATCCACCTTTTTGCCGGTGTCGCGCAAGGGCGATACCGTGTTGTTCGACGGCAAGCCGCTTTTGCATGACAACCCGCCGCCCGAGGAGGCAAGTCTACTGTTGATGATCCGCCCCGAACGGGTGGTGCTGTCGCGCGAGGGGCCGCGCGAGGGGGTCAACAACTTTGCCGCCACCGCGACCGAGGTTGTCTATCAGGGCGACAGTTTCCTGCTGCATGCGGCGCTGGCCAATGGCGAACAGATCGTGCTGCGCGGCGCCATGCGGGGCGCTAGTGTCACCGCCCTGCCTACAGTGGGCGAGGGGCTGACCCTGTGCCTGGCGCCCGAGGATACCGTGCTGATCGACGGAAGCGAGGCCTAGGATGGAGGCGGTACGCACCAACGAGGCCGGGCTGAGGCGAGACGAGAGGCTGGAGCGGCTCAAGCTCTTTGGCCTCGGCTCGCCCGCGATCCTGCTGATCCTTGTCATTCTGGTCCTTCCGGTGGGCTGGCTGTTCTACGTCTCGTTCATCGGGGCGGATGGCAATTTCTCGCTGGAAAACTACGAGCGGATGCTGAAGCGGAAATCTTATGCCCGCATCTTTCAGACAACGTTCGAGGTCAGTTTCCTGACCACCGGCCTGTGTATCCTGATCGGCTATCCGCTGGCCTATTTCATCGCCGGCCTGCCGAACCGGATTGCCAACCTGTGCCTGATCACGGTGCTGCTGCCGTTTTGGACCTCGCTTCTGGTGCGTACCTATGCCTGGCTGGTGCTGTTGCAAAAACGCGGGCTGGTTAACGAATGGGCGATCTCGCTTGGCCTGTGGGACGAGCCCATCAAAATCGTGCACAACATGACGGGCACGCTAATCGGCATGGTCCATATCATGCTGCCGTTCCTGATCCTGCCGGTCTACGGCTCGATGAAGGCGATTGACCGCGACCTGATGAAGGCGGCCGCGAACCTGGGCGCCAGCCCGCGCCGGGCATTCTGGACGGTATTCTTTCCGCTGACCTTGCCGGGGCTGTTTGCCGGGTCGCTGATGGTGTTCATCCTGTGCCTTGGCTTTTTTGTCACCCCGGCGGTGCTGGGTGGCGGCAAGGTGATCATGGTGTCGATGAAGATCGTCTCGAACATCGAGTTGTTCGTGAACTGGGGGGCGGCCAGCGCGCTTGGCGTCGTGCTGCTGG
>JBEAQJ010000017.1:0-5721 GCA_041163945.1 Pseudomonadota bacterium | reverse complement strand
GTCACCGCCCTGCCTGCGCTCGATGCTTTCCCCATGGCGCAATGGGCCCGGCTGTCGGCAAGGCACCTGCGGGGCGGGCGCGGCGATGTCATGGGCTATGGCCAGCCAAAGGGGTTGATTGCCCTACGCCAGGCGATTGCCACCCATCTGCGCGCGCTCAAGGGGATCCGGTGCGACCCCGAGCAGGTGTTCATCACCTCGGGCGCGCAACATGCGTTCTCGCTGATCGGACGGCTGCTCTTGAACCCGGGCGACCGGGTCTGGATGGAGAACCCCGGCGCCTCGGGCGCGCGCAATGCGCTGTTGTCCGAGGGCGCCGAGCTGGTGCCGGTGGATGTGGATGCGCAGGGTATGGTCGTGTCCGAAGGGTTGGCCAAGGCGCCGCATTTCCGGCTGGCCTTTGTCACGCCTTCGCACCAGCAGCCGCTGGGCCATGTCATGTCGCTGCCCCGACGGCTGGAGCTGTTGCAGGCGGCCGAACAGGCGCAGGCGCTGATCATCGAAGACGACTACGACGGCGAGTTCTATTTCGGTAACGCGCCGCGCCCGGCGCTGCACAGTGTCGACGCCAATGGCCGGGTGCTCTATGTCGGTACGTTTTCCAAATCGTTGTTTCCGTCGTTGCGACTGGGGTTCGTGCTGGTGCCCGAGCGCATGGTCGCGGCCTTTGATGGCATGTTCGACACCTGGGCCAGCGGGCCCTCGACCGCGATGCAGGCCATCGTGGCCGAGTTCATGGACGAGGGGCACTTCGCCACCCATATCCGGCTGATGCGGCAGCTATACAAGGCGCGTTACGAGGCCTTGCTGGAGGCCGCGCGAAGCCTGCCGGAAAGCATCCGGCTGCAAGAGACGACCAGCGGGTTTCACACGCCCGCATTTCTGGACGCGCGCGTGGACGAGGCGGAGGTGGTTGCCCAGGCCGCGCAGAAGGGGGTGACGCTGGCGCCGCTGGGGCGCTACTGTCTTTCACCGCTTTCGCAACCCGGTCTCGTCTTTGGCTTTGGTTGCGCCACGCCCGAGGATATCGCGCGCGGAATCGGCATCCTGCGCGAGCTGCCGACCCTACGATAAGATTGGTATGAGATATTTGTCATATTGGATATCATGTACAAGCCAATACTGGCCTAGCGTTCCGGGGAACGCCAGCAGGTGGGAGTTGTCCTGCCGCGGCTAAAGGGAGCACCGTGGTCAATCCAATGCCACATACTGATCTCAGACAGGCGCCATTTTGGCATGATCAACTCGGCACCATGCCGCCGTTGCAGGAACGGCCTTCGGCCAAGGTCGATGTGCTGATCGTCGGGGCCGGCTATACCGGGCTGAGCGCGGCGCTGACCACGACGCGCGGCGGGCGGTCGACGCTGGTCGTGGATGCCGAGGATCCGGGTTACGGGTGCAGCAGCCGCAATGGCGGGCAGATCAGCACCAGCGTGAAACCATCGCTGGAAAAGCTGACCGCGAAATTCGGAGCGGAGCGGGCGCGGGGCATCCGGGCCGAGGGCGCCAATGCGCTGCGCTGGATCGGCGAATTCGTCGCGCGCGAAGGGCTTGCTTGCGACTTCCGCCGGGTCGGGCGGTTTCATGCGGCGCATACGCCGGAGCATTATGAAATGCTGGTGCGCGACGCCGAGAAGCTGCACCGGCAGGAAGGTATCGAGAGCTTTGCCGTGCCGCGCGCCGAGCAGCGCCGCCAACTGGGGACGGATGCATATTTTGGCGGTGTGGTGTTTTCGGCGCATTGTTCGCTGCATCCGGGCAAGTTTCTCCGCGAAATGCTGCGCCTGGCCCTTGGAGCCGGGGCGCAGGTGGTGGGCCGGTGCCGGGTGACAGGGATTACGCGCAGCGGATCGGGGTTTCGTGTCGAGACTTCCAAAGGCGTGGTCGAGGCGCGCGATGTGATCGTCGCCACCAACGGCTATACCACCGCGCTGACACCCTGGTTGCAGCGCCGGGTGATCCCGATCGGCAGCTACATCATTGCCACCGAGGAACTGCCCGAGGCGACCATCGATGAGCTGTTCCCCGGTGACCGGATCGCCAGCGACACCTGCAAGGTGGTTTATTATTATCGCGCCTCGCCCGATCGGCGGCGGGTGTTGTTCGGCGGGCGGGTCTCGGCTTCGGAAACCACGGCGCTGGTCGGGGCGGCGCGGCTGAGGCAGGACATGTGTCGCATCTTTCCCCAGCTGGAGGGCGTCGGGCTCAGCCATGCCTGGAGCGGCACGGTGGCCTATAGTTTCGACGAACTGGCGCACACCGGCGTGCAGGACGGCATCCACTACGCCATGGGCTATTGCGGATCGGGCGTATCGATGGCGCCCTATCTGGGGATGCGCGCGGGACAAAAGGTGCTGGGCTTGCCGGAGGGCGCCACGGCCTTTGACGGGCTGCCTTTTCCCACGCGCCCGCTATATCGCGGAAAGCCATGGTTCCTGCCCGCTGCGGTGGCCTGGTACCGATGGAAGGATCAACGACAGTTTCGAAAGGCTTTGCAGATGACCTGACGGGCCGGACAGCGCGGCGCACTCCGCTCTCGCCCCGGTATTAATGGATCGAAACCAAGGTTTAGGATTCGAAATTTCATTTGTCGCGGGCGTGCCAGCACAATCGTGGCAGGTGGAAGACGACAAGGGACCTTTCCCATGCGCGGCTTGGCGTATGGGAAAATGGCCCGAAAAAATTTCCAAAGGGAGGAAACCAATGAAAACGAAGACAGTTCTGACACTTTCTGCCGCCATCATGGCGACGGGTGCCTTCGCGCAGGACAAGAGCGTGACCATCGCGTCCTGGGGCGGCTCGTATCAGGAGGCGCAGAGCAAGGCCCTGTTCGAACCTGCCTCTGCGAATACCGGCATCGAGGTCAAGCAGGAGACCTATGGCGGCATGTCCGATGTGCGGTTGCAGGTCTCGTCGGGGCAGGTGACGCTGGATATTGTTGCCAGCGGCTCCGGCTCCGCGGCGCGTGCGGCGGCCGAGGGTCTGCTGGAAAAGCTTGATTACGACGTGATCGACGTCTCGACCTTCTATCCTGGTCTTTACACTGACTATTGCATCGGCGGCGACGTGTTCTCGACCGTCTATGCCTGGAACACCAATACATATGGCGAGAACGGGCCGCAAAGCTGGGCCGATTTCTGGGATGTTGAGAAGTTCCCCGGCAACCGGGCCTATCGCGGTGGCGTCGCCGGAGCGCTGGAACCGGCCCTGATGGCCGATGGCGTGGCGCCCGAGGATGTCTATTCGGTGCTGGGCAGCGAAGAGGGCATCGAGCGTGCGATCGACAAGATCCGCGAACTGAAGCCGCATATCTCGGTGTTCTGGACCTCTGGCGCACAGCACGCCCAGCTTATGAAGGATGGCGAGGTTGACATGACCACCGGCTGGAACGGCCGTTTCGACAATGCCAAGATTGACGGCGCCAATGTCGCCTACAGCTTCAACCAGGCGCTGCTTGACTATGACTGCTTCGCGGTGCCGAAGGGGGCGCCGAACCGCGACACGGCGATGGAATTCCTCAACGAGATTTCCAAGCCCGAGTATCAGGACGACTTGCCGAAATACATCACCTATGGGCCGACGAACAAGGCCGCCTATGAGACTGGTGAGATCACAGCGGAAGTCGCTGCCGGGCTCCCATCTTCACCTGACAACGCGGCTATGCAGTTGCCGGTTTCGCTGGACTGGTACGCTAAGTGGGAGACCATCGCGGCCGAGATGTACCAGGAAATGCTGACCGAGTGAGGCGGGTTTCCTGCTATCCCGGGGCGGGCGCTGCGGCGCCCGCTTGTTTCTCGAACCAAGATTGCGAGGGTTTGTCTTGACCTCCAGAACCAACGAAGCCCTGCCGATCTCGGTCAAGAACGTGACCAAGACCTATGGCCCGGTGCATGCGCTGAACGACGTGTCGCTCGAGGTGCGAAGCGGCGAGTTCCTGACGCTTTTGGGCCCGTCCGGCTCGGGCAAGACGACGCTGCTGATGGTGCTGGCGGGGTTTACCCGGCCCGATTGCGGCAGTCTGAAATTCGGTGACCGCGAGGTGATCCGCACGCCGCCGCACCTGCGCGATGTGGGGATGACATTCCAAAGCTATGCCCTGTTCCCGCATATGACGGTCGCCGGCAACGTGGGCTATCCGCTGAAGTTGCGCAAGGTGCCCAAGGCTGAGATCGCCCAGCGGGTCGAGGCGGCGCTTGAAACCGTGCAGCTGGGCGGGTTTGGCGAGCGGCGCATCGACCAGCTGTCGGGCGGCCAGCGCCAGCGCGTTGCCGTCGCCCGCGCCATCGTGTTCGAACCGCGCATCCTGTTGATGGACGAGCCGCTTTCGGCGCTCGACAAGAAGCTGCGCGACCAGATGCAGATCGAGTTGAGGCACCTGCATGAGAAGCTGGGGATGACCACGGTTTATGTGACCCATGACCAGCGCGAGGCGCTGACCATGTCCGACCGGATCGCGGTGGTGAACCATGGCCGCATTATGCAGCTGGCCACCCCGCGTGACCTGTACGAGCGGCCCGCCAATCGCTTCGTGGCCGATTTCATCGGTGAATCCACCTTTTTGCCGGTGTCGCGCCAGGGCGATACGGTGTTGTTCGACGGCACCCCCCTGCTGCATGACAGCCCACCGCCCGAGGCGGCGAGCCTGCTGCTGATGATCCGCCCCGAACGGGTGGTGCTGTCGAGCGAGGGGCCGCGCGAGGGGGTCAACAACTTTGCCGCCACAGCGACCGAGGTGGTCTATCAGGGCGACAGTTTTCTGCTGCATGCGGCGCTGGCCAGCGGCGCCCAGATCGTGTTGCGCGGCGCCATGCGGGGCGCCAATGTCACCACCCTGCCTGCCGTGGGCGAGGCGCTGACCCTGTGCCTGGCGCCTGAGGATACGGTGCTGATTGACGGAAGCGAGGCCTAGGATGGAGGCGATACGCACCAACGAGACTGGGCTGAGGCGCGACGAGTGGCTGGAGCGGCTCAAGCTCTTTGGCCTCGGCTCGCCCGCGATCCTGCTCATCCTTGTCATTCTGGTGATCCCGGTCGGCTGGCTGTTCTATGTTTCGTTCATCGGGGCGGATGGCACGTTCTCTCTGGAAAACTACGAGCGGATGCTGAACAGGAAATCCTATCTGCGGATTTTCCAGACCACCTTCGAGGTCAGTTTCCTGACCACCGGCCTGTGTATTCTGATCGGCTATCCGCTGGCCTATTTCATCGCCGGCCTGCCGAACCGGATTGCGAACCTTTGCCTGATCACGGTGTTGTTGCCATTCTGGACCTCGCTTCTGGTGCGCACCTATGCCTGGCTGGTGCTGCTGCAAAAACGCGGGCTGGTGAATGAATGGGCTATCTCGCTGGGCCTGTGGGACGAGCCGATCAAGATGGTGCACAACATGACGGGCACGCTGATCGGCATGGTCCATATCATGCTGCCGTTTCTGATCCTGCCGGTCTACGGCGCGATGAAGGCTATTGACCGCGACCTGATGAAGGCGGCCGCGAGCCTGGGCGCCAGCCCGCGCCGGGCATTCTGGACGGTATTCTTTCCGCTGACCTTGCCGGGGCTGTTTGCCGGGTCGCTGATGGTGTTCATCCTGTGCCTTGGCTTCTTTGTCACCCCGGCGGTGCTGGGTGGCGGCAAGGTGATCATGGTGTCGATGAAGATCGTCTCGAACATCGAGTTGTTCGTGAACTGGGGGGCGGCCAGCGCGCTTGGCGTCGTGCTGCTGG
>JBEAQJ010000016.1:0-22780 GCA_041163945.1 Pseudomonadota bacterium | reverse complement strand
CGGGGCATCGTGGGTCTGGTGCAAAAATACTGGGACAAATCGGTCAAGCCCATCGATCTGCCCCATATCCGCCTGCCCGAGGCGCTGGCGGCCGGGCGTGCCCGGATCGCGGCGGGCGCAGCGGGCGTTGGCAGCTATCACCAGAACATCACCGGCGACGATGTGGCCGTGCTGCAATACACCGGCGGCACCACCGGTGTGTCCAAGGGCGCAATGCTGACCCATGCCAACCTGATCTTGAACATGGAACAGACCATGGAATTGATCGAAGGCGTGCAAAAGGGCCGCGAAGTGGCGCTGACCGCGCTGCCGCTGTATCACATCTTTGCCTTCACCGTGAACTTGCTGGGCTTTTACTGGCTGGGCGCGCGCAACATCCTGATCCCAAGCCCGCGCCCGCTGTCGAACCTCAAACGCGCCTTCGAGAATTACAAGATCACCTGGATGAGCGGGGTCAACACGCTGTTCAACGGGCTGAACAACGAGATCTGGTTTCAAGACAGCCCGCCCAAGCATCTGAAATTCGCCAGCGCCGGCGGCATGGCCTTGCAGACATCGGTCGCCGCGCGGTGGGAAACGCTGACCGGAAAACCGGTGCTGCAAGGCTATGGGTTGACCGAAACATCCCCGGTCCTGACCTTCAACCCCTTGGGCAAGGTGCGCGAAGGCTCGATCGGCGTGCCGGTCCCGTCGACCGAAATCATGTGCCTGAACGAAACGGGCGATCCTGTGGCGCAGGGCGAACCGGGCGAAATCGCAGCGCGCGGGCCGCAGATCATGAAAGGCTATTGGGAAAAACCCGAAGAAACCGCCAAGACCATGCGCGGTGACTGGTTCCTGACCGGCGACATCGGCGTGATGGATGCCGATGGCTATGTCCGTATCGTCGACCGCAAGAAAGACATGATCGTGGTCTCGGGTTTCAACGTCTACCCCAACGAGGTCGAAGATGTTCTGGCCGCCCATCCCGGCGTGCTGGAGGCCGCGGTGATCGGCGTGCCCGACCCCGACAGCGGCGAAGCGGTCAGGGCCTATATCGTCGCCGCCGACCCTGGCCTGACCGCCGAGGCACTGCGCGCCTATGGCAAGCAGCACCTGACCGGCTACAAGGTGCCCAAGCAGTTCGAGTTCCGCGACGAGCTGCCGAAATCGAATGTCGGCAAGATCTTGAGAAAAGACCTGCGCACCGAAGCGTTGGCGCAACAGGCAGCGGAGTAAGCGAAAATGGTCGATGAATTTACCCAGACCCTGCTGGGGATCATGGTCGCGGTGATCATGCTGGGCATGGGGGCCTCGCTGACGCCGCGCGATTTCTACCTGGCGCTCAAGCGGCCTTATGGGTTGGCCATCGGGGTGATCAGCCAATACGGGATCATGCCGCTTCTGGGGTTCGTGATGGCGCTGTTTCTGGTGGTGCCCGAACCCATCGCCATCGGCATCTTGATCATGGCCTGCATGCCGGGGGGAACCACGTCGAACATCTTTACCTATTTCTCGAAGGGCAACCTGGCGCTTTCGGTGCTGATGACGGTGACATCGACGGTCACGGGCGTCATCTTGATCCCGATCATCTTGCTGCTTTACGCCTCGGCGCTGGATCTGGACATCCCGCGCGAAGATATCGTGCGGGTGCTGATCGTGCTGTTGGTGCCCGTGGCCATCGGCATGGGGTTGCGCAAGCTCAATGCCAATGTGGGGGCGGTGATCGAATTCTGCGGCGCGCTGCTAGCACTGTTCTTCATCCTCTTCATCATGGTCACCTGGGTGCCGCAGAACTGGCAATTCCTGCTCAACACGACGGCGGCGACCTATGTGGCGGCGATCGGGCTGGGTCTGATCGGGATCACCTTGGGCTATATCTTTGCCACCTCGCTGAAATTGCACCCGCGCAATGCCCGCACCGTGGCGTTGGAAACGGGCATCCAGAACGGGCCCTTGGCGATCGCGATCATCGTCTTCACCTTTCCGCCCGACCAGCAGCAGGCGATCATGGCGGTGCCGGCGCTCTATTCGCTGTTCATCGTCATCGTTTCGACCTTGGTGACGCTGTTTTTCCGCCGTGCGAACACGGCAGCCGAACAGAAAATGCCCGACAGCCTGCTCTGACGGCGGTGCAAGACACGTGGGGCTTGGCTTGGGGGCGGATCCATCGGGGGCCGCCCCCAAGGTTTTTGGCCCTGACTTCGTGCCCCTGGAACGCATCTTGGCCCGCGTGGCGGCGCCGAATGAAAAAAGTTGACGTAGGTAACAAAGTTACCGACAGGCCGGGGCGTCACATGCCAAGTCTTCGTCCATCAAGGAGAAGAAAGCCATGTCACACCCCCTCCCCCGTCCGGCCGACAACTGGTCGCCGCTCTATTTCCTCGCCTCTGTGGGCGCGGGCGGCCTGTCGGTCACCTTTTTCATGTATCTGATGCATTGGGTGCCCCATCCGGGCCGCACCGTGCCGATCTTCGAAGACATCGCCGCCGCCTTGGCGCGCGGCGACACCGCGCTGCGGCTTGCCATTCTGGTGGCGCTGCTGGGTGTCGCGATCTTTGGCGCGCTGAACCTGTCGCTTCTGGTTTGGAACCTGCGCAAGCTGCAAGGTTTCCGCGCCTCGGCAAAAGGGCAGGCCTTGGTCAATTCGAACGCAGAGACGCAGCTGATGGCCTTGCCGCTGGCGCTGTCCATGTCGATCAACGGCAGCTTCATTCTTGGGCTGGTGTTCGTGCCGGGGCTCTGGTCGGTGATCGAATATCTGTTTCCCTTGGCGATGGTGGCCTTTCTGGCCGTCGGTTGGCTGGCCTTCACCCAGTTGGGCCGGTTCATCGCCCGTGTCACGGCAGCGGGCGGTTTTGACTGCGCCAAGAACAATTCCTTTGCCCAGATGCTGCCTGCCTTCGCGCTGGCGATGACGGGGGTGGGGCTTGCCGCGCCGGCCGCGCTGAGCACCAACGCGACGGTTGCCGGCATCGCGCTGATCTTGTCGAGCTTTTTCCTGGTCGCGGCGGCGATCATCGTCGGGGTGGGGCTTGTGCTGGGCTTGCGGTCGATCCTGGAAAACGGGGTGGCCGCAGAACAGGCACCGACGCTGATGATGATCGTGCCGATCACGACCATCCTGGGCATTCTGGCGCTGCGCCAGGCGCATGGGCTTGAGGTCAGCTTTGGCGTGCACATGGACGGCGCGGAAAAGATGATGCTTCTGACGCGGCTTTTGTCGGTCGAGATCTTGTTTGCATTGTTTGGCCTGACGGTTCTGGGGGCCACCGGCTATGTGCGCCGCTTCCTGACCGGCGACACGATCAGCCCGGGCAACTACGCGCTGGTCTGCCCGCCGGTGGCGATGTCGGTGCTGATGCATTTCTGGATCAATGCGGGCCTTGTGGGCGCGGGTCTGATCACGAAATTCGGTCTTGCCTATTGGGCCTTGAGCGGACTGGCCATCGCCCTGCAACTGACGGCGATCGGCTTGGTGATATATCTGCACCTGCGCCATTTCCGTGCGCCACGGGCGACCACGGCAATCGCGGCCTGAACCGCCCGAACAGGGCCCACGAAAAAAGACCGGCGCCTGAATGGCGCCGGTCTTTGATTTGCGATGCGCGATCACCTGGATCAGTTCGCCTTGTCCGGGGGAAGAAACGGCAAAGGCGCGATCGGGATGCCTTCTTCGATCAGCGCGCGGGCGTCTTCGGGCCGTGCTTCGCCGTGGATCATCCGTTCCTCGGATTCGCCCAGATGCATCGCGCGCGCCTCATCCACGAAACGGCCGCCCACATAGGTGGAGTGGCGCGCCAGATGGTCGCGCATCGCCCGCAGCATCTGTTCGGCCGGGTGGCTGGGCGTGGACAAGGGGCGCGGGGCGGGTGCGTCTTGCACGCTGGGAACGGGAAGGGCTTCGGGCAGATCTGGCTGTGCCACCCGCGGGGCCATCATCGCCTTGCTGACATCGCTGCCGCCGCACAGCGCGCACGACACCAGCCCCTTGGCCGACAGGCTGTCAAAGGCGTCGGCGGATTGAAACCAGCTTTCAAAGCTGTGGCCATCCGCGCATTTCAAGGCATAACGGATCATGATCGGTCAAAGATATTCAGCTTTTCAGCCGGTTCAAGCGGCGGCTTCATCCAAGCCGCTCGGGGGCGAAATCGGCGATGATCTGTTTCAATTCCGGCTCGTCCACGCGCATCGCCGCCTTCTTGCGGCTCATCCATTTGGTCTTGCGTTTGCCCGCTTCGGGAAAGGCTTCGTCGGCATGCGACACTTCCAGCGCAAAGACCACCACGATGCAAGGGATCGACAGATCCTCGTCCAGGAATTTGGAGTAGGAATAAAGCCCCAGCACATCGTCAAAGATCCGCCCCCGCAGGCCGGCCTCTTCCCAGGCCTCTTGGGCGGCGGCTTCGGCCGGTCGCAGGCCGTCCATCGGCCAGCCCTTGGGGATGATCCACCGCCCGGTGTCGAGCGAGGAAATCAACATGACCTCGACCTGCCCCTTTTTCCCGATGCGAAACGGCAGCGCCGCGAACTGCGTGCGGGTTTCACGCTTGACCGCGCCAGCGATGCGGATGGGAACCGGCAGGGGCTTTGTTTTGCGGACCATGGCGGCGGCTTATCGCATGTGGCGGGCGGCTTTGCAAAGCCTTGCTTGACGGCAGGGCGCGGCGCGATACCTCTGACATCCGACGACCGGAGACAGCCCCGATGCACCGCCGCAGCCTGATCATGGCCTTGGCCGCCCTGCCCCTTGCCCAGCCGCTCAGGGCCGACCCTGGCTTTTGGTTCGATTCGATCGACGGCGGGCGCTATGCGCTGAACGACTGGCGGGGCCGCCCGGTTCTGGTGGTCAACACCGCCTCGCTGTGCGGATACACGGGCCAATACGATGATCTTCAGGCGCTGCACGACGAATACGGGCCGCGTGGGCTGGTGGTTCTGGCGGTGCCATCCGATGATTTCCGGCAGGAATTGGCCAGTGATGCGGCGGTCGCGGAATTTTGTGAGCTGAATTTCAACCTGACGCTGCCGATGACCACCATCACCTCGGTGCGCGGCGCCGGGGCACACCCGTTCTTTCAATGGCTGCGCGCCGAATACGGTTTTGAACCGGGTTGGAATTTCAACAAGGTGCTGCTGGATGGCACCGGGCGCATGGTGCAAAGCTTCGGTTCGAACACGCGCCCCACAAGTTCGCGCCTGCGCCGCGAGATCGAGGCGCTTTTGGGGGCGTGAGCAAGCCGCTTTTTCTGGGCTCGGAGATCTATCGCGGATCCAGCTATGGCGGATGGCACCCGTTGCGCGTGCCGCGGGTGTCGACCGTGATGGATCTGGCGCGCGCCATGGGGTGGCTGGGCGCGGATCAATACCGCACCAGCCCCCGCGCCAAGCCCGCGGCGCTGACCCTGTGGCACACGCCCGCCTATATCGAGGCCCTGGCGCGCGCCGAACGCGAACAGGCCGTCAGCGACGCGGTGCGCGCCCGCCATGGGCTGGGCACAGTCACCAACCCCATCTTTCCCGAGATGTATCGCCGCCCGGCCACAGGGGCGGGGGGATCGCTTTTGGCGGGGGAACTGCTGGCCAACGGCGGTGTGATCCATCACCCCGGCGGCGGCACGCATCACGGCTTTCCCGACCGGGCGGGCGGGTTTTGCTACCTGAACGACCCGGTTCTGGCGATCTTGTCGCTGCGCCGGGCGGGTGCAGCGCGCATCGCCTATGTCGATATCGATGCCCATCATATGGATGGCGTCCAGCATGGGCTGGCCGGCGATCCGCAGACGCTGCTGATTTCGGTGCACGAAGAAAAGCGCTGGCCCTTTACCGGGGCGCTGGAGGACGATGGCGGCGGCAATTGCCTGAACCTGCCGGTTCCGCGCGGCTTGAATGATACGGAAATGGCCGCCATCCGCGATCGGCTGATCCTGCCCGCGCTGTCGGGATTTGCGCCTGATGCCATCGTGGTGCAATGCGGCGCGGATGCCGTGGCCGAAGACCCGCTGTCGCGTCTGTCTTTGTCGAACAACGCGCATTGGGATCTGGTGGCCGCAGTTCTGGGGCTTGGCTGCCCGCGCTTGCTGGTGCTGGGTGGCGGCGGCTACAACCCATGGTCGGTGGGGCGGCTGTGGGCCGGTGTCTGGGCCACGCTCAACGGCCACGCCATCCCCGCGCGCCTGCCCGACGCCGCCGAAACGGTGCTGCGCGGCCTGCATTGGCCGAAACCACCGCAAATCGGGCGAACACCCCCCGAACATTGGTTCACCACACTGCGCGATCCGCCACGACCGGGGCCCGTGCGGGCGGAACTGGCCGCGCGCATCGCCACCTTGGTCCGGCGCCGGGCCGCCCGAGGCCAAATACCCGATTGAAAATATCAGAAATTGACAATTCCGATTCTTTTTGTCAGTTTTATGGGGACATCGACACCCAGATCGGGATCGGAGCCCGCAGCATGACCTTTCACGACCAGATCACCCCCCGCGCGGCACCTGCACACGGCAACCTGTCGCAGCGAGCCGGGCCGGCGGCCTATGACGCGCGGCGGCTGGTCCAGGACGACGGCACCGCGACGATCGTGCTGGATGACAAGACATACCAGCTGCGCATCACGCGGGCAGGCAAGCTGATCTTGACCAAGTGATGGGTGCCGGCGCGTCGGCGGCGATGCTATTGGGGCGACAACGGGCGGCTTTTGGCGTAAACAGCACCTGCCCGCTTGAAAGCGCGCCGTCTGGCGCGCGCAGCCCGGCACAGGAGCCAGAGCCATTCCCGATCTCATCCAGCTTGTCTATTCCTCGCGCCCCTTCGGATATGACGCGGCAACGCTGTCGGGCATCTTGTTGCAGGCCCGACAAGCCAATCAGCGCGATGCGGTCACCGGGGCGCTGATCTGTCGACGCGACATCTATCTTCAGCTTCTCGAAGGGCCAGAGGCCGCCGTCCGGTCGGCCTATGACCGCATCCGCCGCGACGATCGCCATCTGGAGGTGCGCCTGCATATCGACGAGCCTGTGCCCACGCGTCTGTTTGCCGATTGGGCGATGCTGCACGATCCGGCCCAAAGCCTGATCTGGCCGCCCGAGGCGCTGACCGACGCCCGGCGGGCCGCCCTGACACCGACCGAGATCCGCCGCGTGTTCGCCGAACTGGCTGCCACCACCGGCCCGGCGCCGCACATCTGACACCGGCCGGAACGAAAAGGCCCCCGTCGCCGGGGGCCTTTGGTTTCGCCTCAAGCCACCGATCAGGCGATCTTGGGCAGCAATTCATCCAGGCTTTTCTTGGCATCGCCATAGAACATCCGCGTGTTTTCCTTGAAAAACAGCGGGTTTTCGATGCCGGAATAGCCGGTGCCCTGACCGCGCTTGGACACAAAGACCTGCTTTGCCTTCCACACCTCAAGCACCGGCATACCGGCGATGGGGCTGTTGGGGTCGTCCTGTGCGGCGGGGTTCACGATGTCGTTCGAGCCGATGACGATGACCACATCGGTCGTGGGGAAATCTTCGTTGATCTCGTCCATTTCCAGCACGATGTCATAAGGCACCTTGGCCTCGGCCAAAAGCACGTTCATGTGGCCCGGCAGACGCCCCGCGACGGGGTGGATGGCAAAGCGCACCGTCTTGCCGGCTGCGCGCAGCTTGCGGGTCAATTCGCTGACCGATTGCTGCGCTTGGGCCACAGCCATGCCGTAACCCGGCACGATGATCACGCTGTCGGCATCGTTCAACGCCGCAGCCACGCCATCGGAATCGATGGCGATCTGTTCGCCCTCGATCGCCTGCTGTTCGCCCTTGGCACCGCCAAATCCGCCCAAGATCACCGACACGAAACTGCGGTTCATGGCCTTGCACATGATGTAGGACAAGATCGCCCCAGACGATCCGACGAGCGCACCCACCACGATCAACAGATCGTTGCCCAGCGAAAAGCCGATCGCCGCCGCCGCCCAGCCGGAATAGCTGTTCAGCATCGACACCACGACGGGCATGTCGGCGCCGCCGATACCCATGATCAGGTGGTAGCCGATGAACAAGGCCAGCAGCGTCAGCACCACCAGCGTCCAACCGCCCGCGCCACCCAGATACATGGCGGCCAGCACCAAGGATGCCACCGCGGCACCCGCGTTCAGCATGTGACCGCCCGGCAATTGCTTGGCCACGCTGTCCACGCGACCTGCCAGCTTGCCATAGGCAATGACCGACCCCGTGAAGGTCACGGCGCCGATCCAGATGCCCAGCACCAGTTCCACGCGCAAGATCCCGACTTCGACCGCGGTTTTCTTGGCCAGAAGCGCCGCGAAATTGGACAGCGTGCCGATCAGCTCATAGACCGGGCTGGCCAATGGCCCCTCGGGCTGGGGAAAGGCCTGGCCCGCCGCCGCCATCACATCGGCCACGCGCGTCAGTTCGATATGGGCATTGAACCCCACGAACACGGCCGCCAAACCCACAAGGCTGTGCATGATGGCCACAAGCTCGGGCATCTGCGTCATCTGCACCTTGGTGGCCAGCTGATACCCCACTCCCGCGCCCGCCGTGATCAAGATCAGCGACATCAGCCACAGCCCCGATCCCGGCCCGATCAAGGTTGCGGCCACGGCAATCGCCATGCCGGCAATGCCATACCAGACCGCGCGCTTGGCGCTTTCCTGCCCGGACAGACCGCCGAGCGACAGGATGAAAAGAACGCCCGCGACCGCGTAGGCCGCTATGGTGAATCCGAAATCCATCTTTCCTACCCCTGCCCGCTCAAGATTTCTGGAACATGGCGAGCATGCGCCGTGTCACGAGGAAACCGCCAAAGATGTTCACGGCGGCCATGAAAATGCCCAGCGCCGCCAGAAGCGTGATCAGCACCGACGACGACCCGATCTGCATCAAGGCGCCCAGAATGATGATCGACGAAATCGCATTCGTCACCGCCATCAGCGGCGTGTGCAGGCTGTGGGCCACGTTCCAGATCACCTGGAAGCCGATGAAAACCGACAGCACGAACACGATGAAGTGCTGCATGAAGCTGGCCGGCGCAATCAGGCCCACGCCCAACACCAGCAGCCCACCGATCCCCAGCAACAGGACCTGGTTCTTGGTCTGTGCCTTGAACGCCGCCACTTCTTGTGCGCGCTTTTCTTCCGGCGTCAGTTCCTTGGGTTTTTCCTTTTTCGACGCGGCCGCGATCGCTGCGATCTTGGGCGGCGGCGGCGGATAGGTGATCTCGCCCGCGAACACAGCGGTGGCGCCGCGGATCACGTCGTCGTCCATGTTGTGGACAACGCTGCCGTCCTTGCCGGGCGTCAGGTCGGCCATCATGTGGCGGATGTTGGTGGCATAAAGCGTCGAGGCTTGTGCTGCCATCCGGCTGGGGAAATCGGTGTAGCCGATGATCACCACGCCATTGTCGCTGACCACACGTTCGTCTGCCTTGGTCAATTCGCAGTTGCCGCCACGCTCGGCGGCCAGGTCGATGATGACCGAACCGGGTTTCATGCTGTCGACCATGTCCTTGGTCCACAGCAATGGCGCGGGCCGGCCGGGGATCAGCGCGGTGGTGATCACGATATCCATTTCCGGCGCGATCTCGCGGAATTTCGCAAGCTGCTTGGCCTGGAATTCCGGGCTTTGGGGCGGCGCATAGCCCCCCGTGGCCGCGCCATCGGGCAGTTCATCGGCCGAAAACTCGAGAAAGACGAATTCTGCACCCATCGATTCGATCTGTTCGGCCACTTCGGGGCGCACGTCGAAGGCGTAGGTGATGGCCCCAAGGCTGGTCGCGGTACCGATGGCGGCAAGCCCCGCCACACCCGCACCCACCACCAGCACCTTGGCCGGCGGAACCTTGCCCGCGGCCGTTACCTGACCGGTGAAGAAGCGGCCAAAATTGTTGCCCGCCTCGATCACCGCGCGATAGCCCGCGATATTGGCCATTGACGACAGCGCGTCCATTTTTTGCGCGCGGCTGATCCGGGGCACCATGTCCATCGCGATCACATTGGCCCCGGCGGATTTGGCCGTTTCCATCAGATCGGGGTTCTGGCCAGGCCAGAAGAACGAGATCAAGAGCTGGCCGTCGCACAGTTTCTTGGCCTCGGCCGTGGTCGGCGGGCGCACCTTGGCGACGATATCGGCCGCCTTCCACAGGGCGGCGGCGGTTTTCACCACCTCGACCCCGGCAGCCTTGTAGGCGGCATCGGTGAACCCCGCGGCCGCACCGGCGCCGGCTTCGATCACGCAGTCATAGCCAAGCTTTTGCAGCTGGAGCGCGCTGTCGGGGGTCATCGCCACCCGTGCTTCGCCCGGCTCGATCTCTTTCGGAGCGCCTATTTTCACTGTCATCCCCTCTTTGACATGGCCGTGTCAGACTGCCCCATAGCAACACAGCGCGCGCTTCACAACTGGGCGGGACACGACTTTTTATTGCGCATACAATGGCATACCGTTTTCGATCCTGTCCGATGCGCCGACAGCCCCACCGGCCGGCCCGTGGCACCGGCCGTCTTTTGCGGGGGGCGATGCACAGGGGTTTCCGACGCGGCCGGCCTGCTGCAATGCGGCGCAATTGGCCAGCCTGGCTGGGGCTGGCGCCGGCCGTATGCCGTTGTATCCAGACAAACCCCCATTTTTGCACCATTTTTCCCGTTTACATGGGCGCGGCATGCGTTATCTGAACGCCGGAACCTTGAAAGGAGCCGCTGATGCCGCTCGAAGATCATCCGCTGCGCTATTGGCTTGCCAACGAGCTGCACGCCCGACCCTTTCCCGAGATCACGGCCCCAGCGCAGGCCATCTATGTCGCCATCAAGCAGCCCAAGGATGCGGCCAAGCGCGACCGGGCACTGGACCGCGCGCATCTGTTGGCGCTGCTCGATCGCTTCGGGGCCGACCACCCGGCACCGGATGCCACGCATTATTTCGGCGATCTGGGCAAGTTCCACCTGAAGTGGGAACAACACACCGAATTCGTGACCTACACCGCCTTTTTGCCATCGACGGGCGCGCGCCCGTTTGATCCCGCCGCATGGGAAGCCTTTGCCGATGACTGGCTGGCGCGCGCACCCGGCGTGCGCATCACATCGGCCCATATCCGGGTCGAAATCGCGCCGGACGACGACCAGGCCATCGCCGCGCGATTGCATGACTGGATGGTGCCGGAAAGCCTGGCCGTCAGCCATGTATTGGACCGCACCGCGGTCGTGGCGGGCGATTTCCGCATCGACAGCAACGGGCACATGCGTTTTGCGGTGTTCTGCCGGCCCGACACCGGAAGCCGGCGCATCGGGCGCGTGGTGCAACGCATCTGCGAGATCGAAACCTACAAGACCATGTCGATGCTGGGTCTGCCGCTGGCGCGCGAGATTTCGGGCCGCATGGCCGAGATGGATGAAAGCCTGGTGCAGATCGTGGACGACATGACGGGCGATCTGGCGCGGCCGGACGAAACGCTGGGCCGGCTGCTGGCGATCGCGGCCGAACTGGAAAAGTTGCAGACCGAAAGCGCGTTTCGCTTCGGGGCGACGGGCGCCTACGAGGCCTTGGTCAACCAGCGCATCGATGTGTTGCGCGAAGAACGGTTTTTGGGCCGACAGACCTTTGCCGAATTCATGATGCGCCGCTACGACCCGGCCATGCGCACGATCAAGGCCACCGAGCGGCGTCTCTTGTCGATGACCGAACGCGCAATCCGGGCGGGCGACCTGCTGCGCACGCGCGTCGATGTGGATCGGTCGGCGCAGAACCAGGCCTTGCTGGAAAGCATGGACCGCCGCGCCGATCTGCAGCTGCGGCTGCAAAAGACGGTCGAGGGCCTGTCGGTGGTGGCGATCAGCTATTACGCGGTGAACCTGGTGGTCTATCTGCTGGGACCCGTGGCCGAGATGCTGGTGGTGTCAAAGACCCTGTTGACGGCGCTGGCCGTGCTGCCGGTGGTGCTGGCGGTCTGGTGGACCATCGGGGCGATCCGGCGGTCGATGGACAAATAGGGGTTTCGCCCGCCCATGCGGGCGACCCGTGCGAGGGGGCTGTCTGCCCCCTCGCGCTCCCCCGAGAGTATTTGCAAAGCAAAGACGGGATCAGGCACGCCCCCTGAGCGCGCGGCGCAAGATCTTGCCCGTTGCCGTCATCGGCAGATGGTCGGCCCGGATGATGCGGCGCGGCACGCAATGGGCGGAAACCTTGTCGCGCACCAGCGTCTGGAGGGCGGTTTCCATCCCCGACCAATCGGCACCGGGGCGCACCACGACATGGGCCACCACAATTTCGGTTCGGATCGGATCGGGCGCCCCGACGACGGCCGCCATGACCACATCGGGATGGCTGGCCAGCGCCTGTTCAATCTCGACCGGGCCGATGCGGTACCCGGCCGATGTGATGATGTCATCGTCGCGGGCGTGAAAGGTGATCTGCCCCGTGCCATCACGCGTGGCCAGATCGCCGGTTCTGAGCCAGCCGTCGCTGAGCTTTTGGGCCGTCGCTTCGGGTTTGTTCCAGTAGCGCAGGAACATGACCGGATCGGGCGCGCGCACGCAAACCTCGCCCACCGTGCCGATGCCGACCTCGCCTTTCGCATCGCGCAAGGTCACGTCGTGGCCAGGCACGGGCCGGCCCATGGACCCCGGGCTGCGCGCCATCACGCCCGAAACCGCCGCGAGAACCAGGTTGGCCTCGGTCTGGCCGTAGAATTCGTTGATCGGGCAGCCCAGCACATCCTGGCCCCAAGCGATCATGTCGGCGCCCAGCGGTTCGCCGCCCGAGCCAATGGCGCGCAGCGCCAGCGTGGCAGGCGGGGCAGACTGGCGCATCAGGCGCAAGGCCGTGGGCGGGATGAAAGCGTTGGTGACATGTTCTTCGGCCATCAAGCGAAAGGCCGCGTCCGGGTCGAATTTCGGCAATCGCTGCGCCACCAGCGGGACGCCATAGTAGAGACACGGCAGCGCCATATCCATCAAGCCGCCGATCCAGGCCCAATCGGCCGGGGTCCAACCGATGGCACCGGGTTGCGGAAAGAAATCCTGGCTCAGTTCCATGCAGGGCAGATGGCCCAGAAGAAAGCGGTGGGCATGCAACACCCCCTTGGGATCACCGGTCGTGCCCGAGGTGTAGATCATCACTGCGGGATCATCGGCATGGGTGGCAACCGCCGGGGGCCGGCCTGCGCCGGATATCAGCGCATCAAATGACAAAACCGGCGCCACGGCCGGGCCGGTGGATATGACCGTGGCCAAATCGGGCAGGCCGGGCAGCAGCGCCATGACGCGATCGAGGCTTGCCGCATCGGTCACGATGGCACAGGCGCCGGAATCCGCCAGCCGGTAGCGCAGTGCATCATCCCCGAACAGCGTGAACAACGGCAGCGACACCGCCCCGAGCTTCATGACGGCCAGATGGGTGATCAGCGCCGCCGGATGCTGGGGCAGCAGCACGGCCACGCGATCACCGCGGCCAACGCCCTGTGCGGCCAATGCGCAAGCCAAGGCATCAGAGGCGCGCTTGAGATCGGCGTAACGCCAAAGCTGGCGCCCCGCGGCGGCATCGCGATGGATCACGGCCACCCGTTCGGGTGCCACCGCAGCCCAGCTGTCGCAACACAGATGCGCGATGTTGAGCGCATCGGGAACGGACCAGCGAAATCTTGTGCGCAAATCATCCCAACCGGCGCGTGTCGGAAACAGGCGCCGATCAAGCGCGTCAGACATCGCCAATGACGGTCAGGGTTGGCTGCGCGTCGCGCGCAAGACCCAAGGCGGCAAATCCATCCGGCGACAAGCGCGAACCGGACCCGCGCGCGCCCCCCGTGGGGCGCAAGATCACATCGATCTGTCGGCCATTTTCAGCCACGATCGTGCCCGTGGTTTCGACCCGCACCAGCGGCGTGTCCAGCCACAAACCGGGCAGGTTTTCCTCGCTCAGCCGTGTCACGCTGAAGCCCAGAAACCGGCCCGGGGCCTGCGGTTCGCTGGCATCCGAAGCGGTGGCATCATCTGCCACCGGCATCGGCCCGCCGGCGGTCACGGTTTCGATCACCGGGGCGGGCGCGGGTTCACGCATGAGCCCGGGCAGCCCCGAACAGGCGGCCAAAAGGATCGGGGCAATCAGGATCAGGGTGCGCGTCATGGCACGAAACCTAGGGGCTTTTCGGGGCGGCTTCAACTGCTGTTGCAAGCCATCTTGCCCTTGCCGTGCGGGCCGCTTAGCTTAGCGCCATGACAACGACCGCCCCCCTTATCGACCCGTTTCGGCGCGCGATCAGCTACCTGCGCGTGTCGGTCACCGACCGCTGCGATTTCCGCTGCGTGTATTGCATGTCCGAAACCATGACCTTCTTGCCCAAGAAGGAACTTCTGACGCTGGAAGAACTGGATCGGCTGTGTTCGACCTTTGTGCGGCTGGGGGTGGAAAAGCTGCGCATCACGGGGGGGGAGCCGTTGGTGCGGCGCGATATCATGACGTTTTTCCGCGCCATGACCCGGCACCTGGACAGCGGGGCGCTGAAAGAACTGACCCTGACCACCAACGGCAGCCAACTGGCACGTTTTGCGCAAGATCTTTATGACGCCGGGGTGCGCCGGATCAACGTGTCGCTCGACACGCTGGATGACAAGAAATTCGCCGATATCACGCGCTGGGGCCGGCTGTCTCAGGTCTTGGCGGGCATCGATGCTGCACAAAAGGCGGGGCTGAAGGTCAAGATCAACGCCGTCGCGCTGAAAGGGTTCAACGAATCCGAATTGTTCGATCTGCAGGGCTGGTGCGCGGAACGCGACATGGGGCTGACCTTTATCGAGGTCATGCCGATGGGCGATCTGGGCAATGAAAACCGGCTGGATCAATACTGGTCGCTGAAAGACCTGCGCGCGCGTCTGGCCGAGCGCTTTACCCTGACGGATCTGGCCGAACGCACGGGCGGGCCCGCCCGTTATGTCCGGCTGGAAGAAACGGGTCAGAAGATCGGCTTTATCACGCCGCTCACCCATAATTTCTGCGAAAGCTGCAACCGGGTGCGGCTGACCTGCACGGGCGAGCTTTACATGTGCCTGGGCCAGGAAGACATGGCCGACCTGCGCGCGCCCTTGCGGGCGTCGACCGACAACGGCGCGCTCGAAGAGGCGATCCGCGCGGCCATCGCACGCAAGCCCAAGGGCCATGATTTCGACTATTCCCGGCAGGTCGTGGGCGGGCAGATGACCCGCCACATGAGCCACACCGGCGGCTGATCGCAGCGTTCAGGGCGCGCTGCCATCGGTTGCGGCGCGCAAGCTCAGCAAGGCGCCATCCGGCCCCAACAAGACAAGCGCGCCGGTCGCGTCGATGTCAAAGCCGCGCACGGCGCCAAGTGCTGCGAAAAAGCGGCGTTCCTGATCCATGATCGCGGGCGCACAGGCCATCATGGTGGCCCCGGCCGGGCCAAGGGTCAGGCTTTCGCCGGTCAGATCAAAACCCGCGAACCAGCGGTTGCACCCGCCAGACCCCGCCACGCGGCCATCAAGGCCAAAACCCACCGACAGCCGCGCCGCATCGATCACGCCGGCCCCGCCGATGTCTTCCACCAGCCAGGTCCGCCCGACCAAAAGACGGGCCGGATCGCCGCCACATCCGGTGAGCGTGTGATCGCCCATCGACAGATCGATGGTTTCGGGATGTGGCATGCCCGACATGGTGTCGCGGCAGATGACCGGGCGACGCAGCAGCACCGCGCGCAAGGCCCGGTCGGGATCGGTGGCCGTGACCAGAATATCGCCCGCGTCGGTCATCTGCGGGGGATCGAGCGGCATGACCAGACCCTCCATCCCGAGGCGTTTGAGCGTCATCAGCCCCGCATCGACGCCGACCGACCAGAAGGGTTCGTTGCCCCCGCCGGTCCAGGGTTGTTCATCTGGCGGCAGGGCCAGGTGGCACGCGGGCAAGGCAACGCCGCCCAGCGTGATCTGCGCCATATCGCCCTTGAGCCAGACATGGGTCGTGGGATCATCGGGCGCGGCGTAACGTGCCCCGGATGCGGCGGGTGTGGGCTGCAAAATCTGGCGCACCCCGTCGCGATCGATGACCAGCGCGGCATCGGCAAAGCCCAGCCGGATCAGTGACGCCCCGCAGCGGACATCGGCAACAAAGCCCATGGGGGTGTGACGGGCCAGCACGATGTCACCCAGATCGTCGGGATCATCAGGGGCCATGGCCAATGTCGGGCCCAGCCAGACCACCCGCCCGCCCATGGCCAGCCCCGCCCGGATCTGCGGCGCGCTGCCGGCTGGGATCGCGATCCGAAACGGAATGGGCACCTGCCGCCCTTCGGTCGGGATGCGCGCCTCGGCCAGAAGCGACAGGTCCGGGCCGATTGCTTCGACGATCAGCACCGCATCGGGGCCTAGCGCCATACGATCAAGATAGGTGACGCGGCCCGACACGTCGCGCAGATCTTGCGCCATCAGCTGACCCGGCAGGATCAGCGCGGCCATGAACCCCAGAACACGCAGCATTACTTGCACCCCAACACGGAACAGGGCGCAAGGATAGCGCCCCGTTCGGCATTCGCAAACCCCGCCGTTGACCCGGCTTATCGGTGTGCTGCGCTTATGCGGCGGGCAAGCGGCGTTCGACGATCTCGGCCCACCACGAACAGCCGGCGGGGATCGCTTCGTCGTTGAAGTTGTATTTCGGGTGGTGAACGTTGGCGGTGTCGCCATTGCCGACCAGAATATAGGCCCCGGGCCGGGCGTTGGACATGAAGGCGAAATCTTCGCCCCCCATGACCAACGGCGCCTCGGCGCAATCGCCCGACACGGCGCGGGCGACATCGGCGGCGAATTCGGTCTGGGCATCGGAATTGACCATCACCGGGTAGCCGCGCCGGTAATCGACGCGCGCCACGCCGCCAAACATCGCGGCCGTGCCTTCGGCGATGGCTTTCAGCCGTGCCTCGGCCAGATCCTGAATGCCGGGGTCCAGCGTGCGCACCGTGCCTTTCAGATGCACGGTTTCGGGGATGACGTTGTAGGCCTTGGAACCGGTTTCAAAGCTGGTGACCGATACCACCACCTGTTTCACCGGGTCGGCATTGCGGCTGGCAATGGTTTGCAGCGCCAGCACCAGATGCGCGGCGATCACCGTGGTGTCGATCGTTTCCTGCGGCTTGGCGGCATGCCCGCCCTTGCCCGTCACATAGATGTCGAACTGGTCGGCCGCGGCAAAGAACGGGCCCGAACGGATGGCGAATTGCCCCGTGGGCACGCCCGGCCAGTTGTGCATGCCGTAGACCTCGGCGATGTTCCAGCGATCCATCATGCCGTCATCGACCATTTCGCGACCACCGCCGCCGCCCTCTTCGGCGGGCTGAAAGATCACCGCGACCGTGCCGTCGAAATTGCGCGTCTCGGCCAGATATTTGGCAGCCCCCAGCAGCATCGCGGTGTGCCCATCATGGCCGCAGGCATGCATCGCGCCCGGCGTCTTGGACGCGTAATCCAGCCCCGTTTCTTCATGGATCGGCAGCGCATCCATGTCGGCACGCAGCCCGATGGTGCGACCCGACCGGTTCGATTTACCCTTGATGATGCCCACGACACCGGTGCGGCCGATGCCCGTCACCACCTCGTCACAGCCGAATTCCCGAAGCTTTTCGGCAACCACCCCAGAGGTGCGATGGGTGTCGAACAGGATCTCGGGGTTGGCGTGCAGATCGCGCCGCCAGGCGGTAATTTCCGGCAGCAATTCGGCGAAACGGTTCTTGACGGGCATGTTTGCTCTCCTTCTCGGGGTTCAGGCGGTCGGCAATCGTCGTTCGACCAGTTCGGCGAAAAAGCTGCATCCAAAGGGAATGGCTTCGTCATCGAACACGTATTTGGGATGGTGACACATGGCCGTGTCGCCGTTTCCCATGAAAACATAAGCGCCCGGCACCTTTTCCAGCATGTAGCTGAAATCTTCGGACGGCATGATCGGATCGGCATTGTCCTGCACGTTGCGGCCGACGGCACGGGCGGCTTCGGCGGCGCGGGCCGCACCTTGGGCATCGTTGATGGTCACCGGGTAGCCGGGATGCCAGATCACCCGCGCCGTGGCGCCAAAGGCCGACGCCGTATGCGTGGCCACGTCGCGGATGCGTGTTTCGGCCAGCGCACGATATTCCGGATCCAGCGTGCGCACCGTGCCCTCCATCCGGGCTTCGTCGGGAATGATGTTCGAGGCAGCGCTGTCGGTGGAAAAGGTGCCGACCGTCAGCACCACGCGCTTCAAGGGGTCGACGTTGCGCGACACGATCGAATGCAGCGCGATGACGATATGGGCGGCCACCAGGGTGGTGTCGATCGCGCGGTGGGGTTCGGCCGCATGGCCGCCCTTGCCTGTCACGATGATCTCGAATTCATCCGAACTGGCCTGAAGCGGGCCCGGCCGGGTCCGGAAATCGCCCACCGGCACGCCGGGTGCGTTGTGAATGCCGTAGATCTCATCAACCGGGAAGCGCTCGAACAAGCCATCATCGATCATCGCCTTGGCGCCGGCGCCCCCTTCTTCGGCCGGCTGGAAGATCACCACCACGGTTCCATCGAAATTGCGGGTTTCGGCCAGGTATTTGGCCGCGCCCAACAACATCGCGGTGTGCCCGTCATGGCCGCAGGCGTGCATCCGGCCCGCCACCTTCGAGGCATAGGGCAGGCCCGTCGCCTCGGTGATGGGCAGCGCATCCATATCGGCGCGCAGTCCGATGGCGCGGCCCGATGCGGTGTGCTTGCCCCGGATGATGCCCACCACGCCGGTCTGACCGACGCCGGTCACCACCTCGTCCACGCCGAAGTCGCGCAAACGCGCCGCAACGAAGGCCGCGGTTTCATGCACCGCGTACAGCAGTTCGGGCGTTTCATGCAGGTGATGCCGCCAGCCCATGATCTCGGGCAGCATTTCGGCAAAGCGGTTCTTGATCGGCATGGCTTGTCCCTAGCCCGCGGGCATACGGCGTTCGACAAGCTCCGCAAAGAAGCTGCATCCATAGGGGATGGCCGCATCGTTGAAATCATATTCCGGGTGATGCACCTTGGGTGTATCGCCATTGCCAATGTGCACGAAGGCCCCGGGGCGGGCCTGCAGCATGTAGCTGAAATCTTCGGCGCCCATGCGGGGCGGGCGGCCAAAGCGCACGCGCCCCTGCCCGGCCACCGCTTCGGCCACCGCGGCGGCGATATGGGCGTTCTCGTCATGGTTCACGGTGACGGGATACCCGCGGTTGTAGGTGATGTCCGCAGTGCAGCCATAGGCCTCGGCGGTGGATCGGGCGATGGAGACGATGCGCGCCTGCGCCAGGTCGCGCACCGATTCGTCCAGCGTGCGCACGGTTCCGGCCAGTGTCACGGTGTCGTCGATCACGTTGGTGGCCGCCGATTCGGTCTGCATCACGCAGATCGACACCACCACCGATTTCAACGGGTCGACCGCACGGCTGGCGACCGTTTGCAGCGCCAGAACCGTGGCGCAAGCCGCCGGCACCGGATCGATGACGTTGTGGGGTTGCGCCGCATGTCCGCCGCGCCCGCGGACCACGACCCGCAATTCATCGGCCGCCGCCATGATCGGCCCCGGTGCCACCCCGAATTCGCCCACCGGCAGGCCGGGTTCATTGTGCATGCCATAGACTTCGCGGATGGCGAACCGATCCATCAGCCCGTCGTCGATCATCGCCTTTGCGCCGGCGCCGCCTTCCTCGGCGGGTTGAAAGATGACCACCACACGGCCGTCGAAATTGCGCGTCTCGGCCAGATACTTGGCAGCCCCCAGCAGCATCGCCGTGTGCCCGTCATGGCCGCAGGCGTGCATCTTGCCCGCGGTCTTGCTGGCATGGGGCAATCCGGTCTTTTCCGACATGGGCAGCGCATCCATGTCGGCGCGCAGGCCCACACAGGCCCCTTGCGTATCCGATCGACCCCGGATCACACCCACCACGCCCGAACGTCCAATGCCTGCCACCACCTCGTCACAGCCGAAATCGCGCAGCTTCTGCGCCACCAAGGCCGAGGTGCGCGGCAAATCATACAGGATTTCCGGGTTCTCATGCAGATCGCGCCGCCAGGCGGTGATTTCATCGTGCAATTCGGCAAGGCGGTTCTTGACCGGCATCGGCGCTATCCTTCGTCCAGCATGTCAAGCAAGCGCGCCATGAAACCTTCGCCGCGGCGGAGCTGTTCGACATACATGTATTCGTTGGCCTGGTGGGCCTGTGCGATGTTGCCCGGCCCGCAGATGATGGCGGAATAGCCGGCGGCCTGAAACTGGCCGGCCTCGGTGCCGTAGCTGACGACCGAGGCGCCGTTTTCA
Organism: Pseudomonadota bacterium; assembly: GCA_041163945.1. Taxonomy (GTDB): domain Bacteria; phylum Pseudomonadota; class Alphaproteobacteria; order Rhodobacterales; family Rhodobacteraceae; genus Roseicyclus. Next base: position 2,504 of record JBEAQJ010000016.1, on the reverse strand, counting down.
CCGGTCAGGCGGCGGATCAGCGCCTCGGCCGCGCCCTCTTGTTCGGCACGCAGCCCCGGCACATCCCAGCGCGGCACGACCGTGATCCCGGCCTCGGGGCGCACGGCCTTCATGCCGGCCTCGATCCGGGCGATTTCGGCCATCATGCGATCGTGCCATTCGGCATTGGGTTCTTGCGGGATGCAGCGCGCGGTCAGCACGAATTTGCAATCCTTGGCGGTGATGTTGTGGGCCGTGCCCCCCTGGATCATGCCCACGTGCAAGGTCGTGTAGGGCGGGTCATAATCGCAGTCGGGATCTGCCTTGGCGGCGTTTTCGGCGTTGGTGCGGTTGGCCCAATCGATCAGGCGGGCGGCCTCCATCACGGCGGAAACGCCGGTATAGGCGATCGAGGAATGCACCTCATAGCCGTGGAAATGCAGATCCAGGCCCACGCCGCCCTTGTGGCCGTTGACGATGCCCCATTCGGTCGGCTCACCGATGATGGCCAAGGCGGCCTTTGGCATGTGCGCCTGCATTGCGGCGATCATGGGCGGCGCCCCGGTGCAGCCGATTTCTTCGTCGCGCGACAGGCACAGCTGCAACGGGCGTTTGACACCGCGCCGATGCGCAGCCACCAGCGCCCAGATCGCCAGCGCATCGAAGCCCTTCATGTCGCAAGTGCCGCGACCGAAAAGCTTGCCATCCTTTTCCACGACGCTGAAAGGATCGGTATCCCAGGCCTGACCATCCACCGGCACGACATCGGTGTGACCCGACAAGATCACGCCGCCGGCGACCTCGGGGCCGGCATGGGCGTAAAGGCTCGCCTTTTGGCCGGTCGGGTCGTAATCGCGATGGCTGGTGATGCCATGGCTGGAAAGATAGTCCTCGACCCAGTCCACCAGCGCAAGGTTGCTGTCGCGGCTGACCGTCGGAAAGGACACGAGCTTGTCCAAAAGAGCCCGGGGGCTCAAGACATCCGTCATGGTATGCTCCGGGGTGGTTGCACGCATGACCCTGTGCCAGTGCCGACGGGCCGTCAAGCCCGCGCAGACCGGACCCGACCCGGCGATGGGCAAATCAGGCCGCCCGCGGCGCTTTCGATGATTGCGGCTTGCCGCATGAAAATTTCATGTTAGCGTCACCATGATCTGCAGCCGCTCGGGCATCGACAAGAAGCGGCGCACCAACAGGATAGGGAGCATCTTGCGATGCCCGATGGCGCCACGCCATTCGTCCTTGATGTGAAGGACCTCAAAACCGTTTTCCGCACCCGCGGCGGTGAGGTTCATGCCGTCAACGACGTCAGCTTCACGCTGAAGCCCGGTGAATTGCTGGGTGTGGTGGGCGAATCCGGTTCGGGCAAGTCTGTCACCATGATGTCGCTGATCCGGCTGTTGCCGATGCCACCAGCCGAGATCCGGGGCGGCAGCGTGCTGTTCGAGGGCCAGGACCTGGCCCGCGTGCCCGAAGACGACATGCGGGCCATTCGTGGCGCACGCATCGGCATGGTGTTTCAAGACCCGATGACGTCGCTCAACCCGGTGTTCACGGTCGGCTTCCAGATCATGGAGCCGCTGCGCACCCACATGGGGCTGGGACTGGCGCAGGCCAAGACACGGGCGGCCGAACTGCTGGATCTGGTGGGGATACCCGATGCGCGCCGGCGCTTGTCGGATTACCCGCACCAGTTTTCGGGCGGGATGCGCCAGCGGGTGATGATTGCCATCGCCTTGGCCTGTGATCCCAAGGTGTTGATCGCCGATGAACCGACAACGGCGCTGGACGTGACGATCCAGGCGCAGATCCTCGAACTGGTCAAGGAACTGCGGCAGAAACTGGGCATGGCGATCGTGTGGATCACCCATGATCTGGGCGTGATCGCGGGCATCGCGGACCGGGTGATGGTGATGTATGGTGGGCAGGTGGTGGAACAGGCGCCAGTGCGCGAATTGTTCGCCAATCCGCAACATCCCTACACGCGCATGCTGCTGGAAACCGTGCCCCATATTCGGGGCACGCGCAGCGCCAAATTGCGCGTGATCCAAGGCCAGCCCCCGATCCTGTCGAGGGCGCCGGCCAGCTGCACCTTCCGCGCACGCTGCCCGCATGCCTTTGAGCGCTGCGCACGCGAAAACCCCGCGCGGTTCGATCTGGGCGCATCGCATGACGCGGCGTGTTTTTGGGATTTCACGACGGGGGCCGCGCGCGATGTTTGACACCAGCGGGGCCAAAACGCTTGTCGCGGTGCGCGAGCTGAAAATGCATTTTCCGATCCGCACAGGGTTGTTGCGGCGCAAGACCGGGGCGGTCAAGGCGGTGGATGGCGTCAGCTTTGACATCTACGAAGGCGAAACGCTGGGATTGGTGGGCGAATCGGGCTGCGGGAAATCGACCTGCGGGCGGGCGATCTTGCGGCTGTACGAACCGACCGCCGGCTCGATCGTGATCGACGGCGAAGAAATCGCCCATGCCCCTTTCGACAAGCTGCGCCGCCTGCGGCCCAAGATGCAGATGGTGTT
>JBEAQJ010000015.1:0-16842 GCA_041163945.1 Pseudomonadota bacterium | reverse complement strand
GTGCCCTTGGGGGGCACCACGCTGTTCCTGCGTCGCGCCGCCCTGATGCAGGTGGGCGGATGGGATGCCCATAACGTCACCGAAGACGCGGAACTGGGGCTGCGGCTGGCGCGCCACGGGTATCGCACCGAGATCATCGAGACCACGACCTTCGAGGAAGCCAATGCCGCCATCCGCCCCTGGATCCGGCAGCGATCGCGCTGGCAAAAGGGGTATCTTTTGACCTGGGCCATGGCGATGCGCCGCCCGCGGCAGCTGTGGCGGGATCTGGGGCCGATGCGGTTCTGGGCGATGCAGGTGCAGATCCTGTTCGCGGTGGCGGGGTTTCTGACCGCGCCGCTGCTGTGGTCGCTGATGATCAAGCCATTTGGGTTTTCTCACCCGCTGGACGGGTTCGTGGGCCCGTTGGGCTATGGGATGCTGGCGACCATCTTTGTGGCCAGCCTGATGTTGTCGATCAGCCTGACGTTCCACGCCACGAAAGCCCCGCATCTGCGATCGTTGCGCCCCTATGTCGTGCTGTGCGAGCTGTATTTCCTGCTGGGCACCGTTTCGGCGTGGCGCGCGCTGATGGAAATGCTGGCGCGTCCCTTTTTCTGGGCCAAGACGCAGCATGGCCATTTCGGGGGGGCCAGCACGGCTGGCGATGCGGCGGAACCGGCTAGGCCGGTGCCTTTTGCGCCTCTTCCTTGAGACGCACGACAAAGGCGATGGACAGGTGATCGCGCAAGGCACGCGCCGCGCGTTCGCCGTCACGGGCGGCGATGGCTTCGACGATTTCCAGATGTTCGGCCAGGGCCTTTTCGCCCCGCCCCTTGGCCGCGAGCGACGTCCGCGCCATCAGCGCCATCGAGCGATAGACAAGATCGAGCTGCTGGACCAGATAGCGGTTATGGCTGGCCAGATGGATCTGGTAGTGAAAGCGCCGGTTGGCCCGCGCCAAGGCCTGCGGATCGCCCAATAGCGCATGATCGGCCTCGACCATCTCGCGCAGCACCTGCACCTCTTCCACGGCGGCATGCTGTGCGGCCAGCCGCGCGGCCAGCGCCTCCAGCTCCTGGCGGACGGCGTAAAGCTCGGCCATCTGCGCATGGTCGAGCGAGGCCACGATCAACGATCGCCCGTCGCGGGTCAAAAGCCGCTGCGTTTCCAGCCGTTGCAGCGCCTCGCGAATGGGCGTGCGGCTGACCCCGAAGCGTTCGGCCAATTCCGATTCGACCAAGCGGTCGCCAGGCCGATAGATCCCCCGGTCGATCGCATCGAGGATCAGGGCATGGGCATCCTTCTGCAGATCGGGCAAGGTCTCGGTGGCCATGGCGGAACGCTATCCTTTCGTGTGCCGCGCAAGGCTAGGCCCGGGAAGCCGCGCTGTCCAGACTTGCGCCGCGACGGCCGGCAGCCTAGGGCTAATCGCATGTCCAAGCCCGGCTTTTCCCATGTCGAGACCTGGGTCTTCGATCTCGACAACACATTGTATCCGCCCGAGATGGCGCTGTTTGACCAGATCAACATCCGCATGACCGATTGGGTGATGCGGGTCGCCGGGGTCACGCAGGCGCAGGCCGAGGTCTTGCGTCATCGCTATTGGCGCAGCTATGGCACGACGCTGGCGGGCCTGATGGCCCATCACAAGATCGACACCGCCGCCTATCTGGAAGATGTTCACCGGATCGACTTTTCGGTGATCACGCCCGATCCCGCACTGGCCCGGGCCATCGCGGCGCTTCCGGGGCGGCGCATCGTCTACACCAATGGCACGCGCCCCTATGCCGAACAGGTGCTGGCCCATCGCGGGCTGTCGGGGTTGTTCGATGCGGTCTATGGGGTGGAACACGCCAATCTGGTGCCCAAACCACAGCGCGCGGCATTTGACACGGTGTTCGCGCTCGACGGTCTGGCCCCAGACCGGGCGGCCATGTTCGAAGATGACGCCCGCAACCTGCGCGTGCCCCATGACATGGGCATGCGCACGGTCCATGTGGCCCCCGAAGCCGAACCCGCAGACCATATCGAACACCACACCATCGATCTGGCGGCATTTCTGGAACGGCTCGCATGACACTGCGAAAAGGCGCCCGAATGTTGGCATCATGGATGTTTCGCACGAAACATCCGGCACTCTTGACGCTTGGGTTGGGACAGCCTGTCGCGTCGTCCGGCGCCCTGGCGCGCCCTAGCTTTGCGCCATGACGACGCTCACACGCACAGACATCTTCATCTCGGGCGGCGGTATCGCCGGCCTGACGGCGGCCGCGGCCTTTGGCGCTGCGGGGTTTTCGGTGGTCTGCGCCGATCCCAGCCCGCCCGTCACCGATGCGGCGCACCCGGGCGCCGATCTGCGCACGACCGCCTTCTTACAGCCTGCGCGCACTTTTCTGGATCGGGTTGGGCTATGGGATCGGCTGTCGGGCCATGCGATGCCCTTGCAGGTGATGCGCATTGTCGATGCCGGCGGCCCGGATGGCAGCGCCCGCGTCGCCCATGATTTCAACGCGGCCGATATCTCGGATCTGCCGTTTGGCTGGAACCTGCCCAATTGGGTGCTGCGCCGTGAGATGCTGGCCCATCTGGCCGGGATGCAAGGGGTGGATTTTCGTCCCGGGGTGGCCACCGCACAGATCCTGACGCGCGATGCCGAAGCGCGGATCACCCTGAGCGATGGCAGCCGGATCGTGGCAAAGCTTGTCATCGGCGCCGATGGGCGCGACAGCGCGGTGCGGCGGTCTGCGGGCATCGGGGTGCGCACGCTGCGCTACGGGCAAAAGGCGCTGGCTTTTGCCGTGACGCACCCGCAGCCACACGAAAACGTGTCGACCGAGATCCACCGTTCGGGCGGGCCGTTTACCCTTGTGCCCCTGCCCGACCGCGACGATCGCCCCTGTTCGGCCGTTGTCTGGATGGAGCGCGGGCCCGAAGTGCAGCGGTTGGCGGGCTTGCCGGATGCGCGCTTCAACGCCGAAATGACAGAGCGTGCGGCGCATCTGTACGGCCCGCTGCGGCTGGCCTCGCGGCGCACGGTGTGGCCCATCATCAGCCAGCTGGCCGAGCGGATGGTGGCCGAACGCGTGGCGCTGGTGGCCGAAGCGGCCCATGTCGTGCCCCCCATCGGGGCACAAGGGCTGAACATGAGCTTGGGCGATGTGCGGGCGTTGCTGGATCAGGCCGAAGCGAACCGAAGCGATCCGGGTGCAGCCGATCTGCTGGCCCGCTACCAGCGCATCCGCCATCCCGAGATCACGGCCCGGGTCACCGGGGTCGATGCGCTAAACCGCGCGTCGATGGCCGATGCGCAGGGCTTGCGCGATCTGCGGCTTCGGGCGCTGAACGCGATCTATTCCGTGGCACCCGTGCGGCGCGTGATGATGCGGGCGGGCCTGGGCGCGACCGGCTAGGGCACGAGCCCGCCGACAAAAAGCTCCGGGCCGGTCTTGGCATTGCCGTTGCCCCAGAAAAAATCCTGCCCATCGCAGGGGCGGTTGGCCATAGGCATCAGCCCAGCGGACCGGGGCGGCGTTCCTCGGACAAAAGCACATTCGCCTCGAGCTGACCGACGCCGGGCAAGGTCATGATCCGCCGCCGCAGCACGCGTTCGAAATCGGGCAAATCGCGGGCCACGACGCGCAGACGGTAATCGTAAAGCCCCAGCACATGTTCGACCGTCTGCACCTCGGGGATGGCGGCGACCGCGCGCTCGAAATCCTCAAGGCTGACGCGGCCCTTCAGCGCCAGCTTGACGCCCAGAAACACGCTGACGCCGAAGCCCAGCGCCGCCAGATCCAGATCCAGCCGGCGGGGGCCGATAACGCCGGCATCCGTCAGGCGCTTGATGCGCCGCCAGGTCGCGGGCTGCGACAGACCAAAGCGACGGCCCAAGGCGCTGGCCTTCAGCGTTGCGTTGGCTTGCAGCGCCCGCAAGATGGCGCGATCGGTATCGTCAAGATCAAGGCTCATATCGGCAAGGTCTGCTGGTTCTTGATCGTGGCGACATGCATCAACGCCTCGATATCGGCGATATGGGGCAAGGTCAGGATCCGGTCGCGATAGATGGATTGGTAATGCGCCATGCTGCGCGCGATCACCGCCAAGCGCACATCGACCCGCCCCAGAAAGGTCTGGATCTCGATCACCTCGGGCACGCCACGGGCCGCGGACAGGAATTCGTCGAAGGCGCGCGGTTCGGTCTTGTCCAGCGTCACGCGCAGACTGACCTCGACCGTATAGCCCAGCGCGGGCCAATGGATGGCCATGTGCTGCCCGCGCAGCACGCCTTGGGCCTGAAGCCGGTCAAGCCGTTTGTAGCAGGTGGCCAAAGGCAGGCCCGCGGCGGCCGCCAGTTGCGCCATGGGCTGGTTTGGATCGGCCTGCAGGTGGCGCAGCAAGCGCCGGTCACTGTCATCAAGCATGATTTTTGCTATAATCTTGTTTATCAAGAATGAAATTCTACCAGGAAATGCCAAGAATGCAAATTTCTTTGCAGCAGGCCGGGATAGGCCGGGGCATGGTGCGCGCAACCTGATTCCCGCCATCCGAGGAGAAAGACAGATGCGCGTTTATTACGATCGCGATTGCGATGTGAACCTGATCAAGGACAAGAAAGTTGCCATCTTGGGCTACGGCAGCCAGGGCCACGCGCATGCGCTGAACCTGCGCGACAGCGGTGCCAAGAATGTCGTGGTCGCACTGCGCGCCGGTTCGCCCAGCGCCAAGAAAGCCGAAGCCGAAGGCCTGAAGGTCATGGGCATCGCCGAAGCGGCCGCTTGGTGTGACCTGATCATGTTCACCATGCCCGATGAGCTGCAGGCCGAAACCTACAAGAAATACGTGCATGACAACTTGCGCGAAGGGGCGGCGATTGCCTTTGCCCATGGTCTGAACGTTCATTTCGGCCTGATCGAACCCAAGGCCGGCGTCGATGTGATCATGATGGCGCCCAAGGGCCCCGGCCATACGGTGCGCGGCGAATACACCAAGGGCGGCGGTGTGCCTTGCCTTGTGGCGGTGCACAATGACGCGTCGGGCAAGGCCCTGGAAATCGGTCTGTCCTATTGCTCGGCCATTGGCGGCGGCCGCTCGGGCATCATCGAGACGAATTTCCGCGAAGAATGCGAAACCGACCTGTTCGGCGAACAGGCGGTGTTGTGCGGCGGCTTGGTCGAACTGATCCGCATGGGTTTCGAAACGCTGGTCGAAGCCGGCTACGAGCCCGAAATGGCCTATTTCGAATGCCTGCACGAGGTGAAGCTGATCGTCGACCTGATTTACGAAGGCGGCATCGCCAACATGAACTACTCGATCTCGAACACGGCCGAATACGGCGAATATGTCTCGGGCCCGCGCATCTTGCCGTATGATGAAACCAAGGCACGGATGAAGGCGGTGCTGCGCGACATCCAGACCGGCAAGTTCGTGCGCGATTTCATGCAGGAAAATGCCGTGGGCCAGCCGATGTTCAAGGCCACCCGCCGCATCAATGACGAACACCAGATCGAGGCGACCGGTGAAAAGCTGCGCGCCATGATGCCCTGGATTTCGGCCGGCAAGATGGTCGATCGCTCCAAGAATTAAGCCGCCGTTAAACGCACACAGCGCACGGCCCCAGAGACAACTCTGGGGCCGTTTGTCATGGCATCAACACGGGCGCGCCAGCACCAGAACCCAAGTATCGCCAGCACCGGCAAAGCCGAACTGGGTCATCTGTGCGCTCAGGATATTGGCGCGTTGTTCAGGGCTTGCCATCCAATCGGCAATGGCCGAGCGGATATCCGGGCTGCCTTGCGCCAAGTTTTCGGCGGCCGCACAGGCCACATAGCCTGCCTGTTGCAAACGGGCGGTCAGGTCATCCCCTGCACCGCCGGCGGGGCCCAGCCGGCTGTTGGCGGCCCGTTCATCGGCCCGGGCTTGCGCCACGGCCTGCAAGGCCGGGGAATGGGACAAGGGGCGAACGATACCGCCACCCGCGCGCTGGAACGACAACTGCGTGCCGGCCGAGGCGATATCGACCGTGGTGCCGGCCGAGACGCGTTGTATTCCGGGGGCCGTGGCGCAGGCCGACAGCGACACAACGACAGACAACACAAGCAAGGGGCGGATCATGATGGGCCTCGGCCGGCAGAACAAAACGTTGCAGCAAGGATGCGGCGGGGCCAGCTTTCCCGCAAGGGGCATCTGCGCCGCTTTGACCCAAGCATGGCGCATCTGTGGATAAATCCGGATTGTATCGTATTTTTATTATTTTTTCGGGGATTCGGGAAATTCAGTCGGGAAAAAAATCGCTAAATGACAATGGTCAATTTGGCGGTTTCGGCAAGCTCCCGCCGATCAGGCCTCGGGGACCGATTTCAAGATCGCCAGCGCCGCGGCATGGATGACAGGGTTCGCCGCAGCCAGCGCACGACCGCCTCCATGCACCGGGCGGCCCTGCCAATCGGTGACGATGCCCCCCGCGGCCTCGATCACCGCAATGGGCGCGGCAATGTCATAGGCCGCCAGCCCCGCCTCGATCACCAGGTCGACCTGGCCCGCGGCGATCAGCGCATAGGCGTAGCAATCCATGCCATAGCGCGTCAGACGAACGCGGTCGCGCACGGCCTCAAAGCCCGCCCGTTCCGCGGCGCTGCCCACCTCGGGAAAGGTGGAAAACAAGGTGGCGGCCGCCAGATCCGTGGTCGCACGCGTGGCCAGGCTGGCCTTGCCCATCGGGCCCGTCACATGCGACAGGCCAAAGCCGCCTTCGAAGCGTTCGCCGATATAGGGTTGGTCGATCAGGCCATAGATCGGGCCATGCGCATCGCACAGCGCGATCAGAACCCCCCAGCTGGCCGTGCCCGCGATAAAGGCCCGCGTGCCATCGATCGGGTCGATGACCCAGGTCAGCCCACTGGTGCCGGGGCGGTCCTGTTCTTCCTCACCCATGATCGCGTCGTCGGGGCGACGATGGGCCAGCACCACGCGCATCGCGGCCTCGGCCGCACGGTCCGCCGCGGTAACGGGGTCAAATCGGTCGACCCCCTTGTCATCGGTCTGCAAGGTCTTGGCGCGGAAATACGGCAAGATTGCCGCGCGCGCCGCATCGGCCATCGCATGGGCCGTTGCGATCAGCGTGGCGGGGTCGTCAAGGGTTGGGCGTGCCAGCGCGGGCGCGATCAGGGGATCCGTCATGTTGGGCCTCCGGCGGCTGCGGGTCTGGACGCACGCCGGAAGGGACACGATCCCCCGATCGGGGTCAAGCCGTCAAAGACCGCTAGGCGGCCGCGTCTGACAAGACACGCGCCAATTCGAACAGGCGGCGGCGCTGGTTTTCGGGGATCGCGTAGTAGGACCGGATCAGTTCCAGCGCCTCTTTGTCGGCCAGGATATCCCCCGGCACGGCGCCGGGCGCGGCATCGCTGACCTGCGCCGTTTCGGCCCCGTCCATGCCTTCGAAGAAATAGGCAACCGGCACCGACACGGCTTGCGCGATGTCAAACAGGCGCGACGCGCTGATGCGGTTCATGCCCGTTTCGTATTTCTGAATCTGCTGGAATTTGATGCCGACTTTTTCAGCCAGCTGCTGTTGGGTCATTCCGACCATCCAGCGGCGGTGCCGGACCCGCTTTCCGACATGCACATCGACGGGGTGTTTCACGCCCTGCTCCTTTTTGCCAAACCTGACCCCGATGCCCATTCCCAAAATCATGGGCCACCCGGGTTCGCCACGATGCGGCGACGCGAGGCAGGTAGCGCGCCACGTCACCAGTTCAATCCTTTAGGGAGAGTTCTATACCCCCGGTTCAGCTTGGGGTGCAGCGGCTTGCGGCAAAATCGGGGGCACCCCGGCGGTTTCTTGGCGAAATTGGGCGGAACTGCCTCATTTTCGGGCAGTTCGGGGATGGCCGCGCAAAGCGACCACGGCTAGGCTCGGTCTACACAGCCAGCAAAAGGCCAAGCATGCGCGCGTTTCAACTGCCCCAGGTCGGCGCAAGCCCACAGATGGCGACGCTGCCCGTTCCCGATCCGGGGCCGGGCCAGATCCGGGTACGGATCGCGGCTTGTGGTCTGAATTTCGCCGATCTCTTGATGCTGAAAGGCCAATATCAAGACACGCCGCAAACCCCCTTTACGATGGGGATGGAACTGTCGGGGGTGGTCGATGCGGTGGGCCCTGATGTGACCGACTTGGCCCCGGGTCAGCGGGTGGCGGTCTTTGCCGGACAGGGCGGGTTGGCGGAATATGGCGTGTTCGATGCCGCCCGCGCGGTGCGCATTCCCGATGCCATGCCCTTCGTGGACGCGGCCGGGTTTCTGGTGGCCTATGGCACGTCGCATCTGGCGCTGGACCATCGCGCGGCGTTGCAGCCGGGGGAACGGTTGGTCGTTCTGGGCGCTGCGGGGGGCGTGGGGTTGAGCGCGGTGGAATTGGGCGCCGTGATGGGGGCCGAGGTGATTGCCGTGGCCCGCGGCGCCGACCGGCTGGCCGTCGCACAGGCGGCCGGCGCCCATCACCTGATCGACAGCGATGCGGACGACATCCGCGCGCGGCTGAAAGCGCTGGGCGGGGTGGATGTGGTCTATGACGCGGTGGGCGGCACCGCGTTCGATGCCGCGTTGCGCGCCACCCGGCCCGAAGGCCGCATCCTGACCATCGGCTTTGCCAGCGGCAGCGTTCCGCAGATCCCGGCAAACCTGCTGTTGGTCAAGAACATCAGCGTCTTGGGTTTTTACTGGGGCGGCTACCTGGGATTTGCCCCGGCCCGGTTGACCGACAGCCTGGCCAGCCTGATGGCGCTGTACGAAGCCGGGCGCATCCGGCCCCATGTCAGCGCCACCTTTCCGCTTGCGCAGGCCGGTGATGCGCTGGCGTTGCTGGCCAGCCGCAAGAGCACGGGAAAGATCGTGGTGACAATCTGACGGATCAGATCCACCCGCCCGTAACAATAGGAAAAAACTATCGATCAGCGACCCCGCGTCGCGTTTCACCTTGCTTGAAAATTGGCGACGCCCCGCCAATATGCTAGCACAAGGACAAGGCTGCGCGCGCAAGCGCGACGGCCCAACCCATTCAAGACCTGTAGGAGGGATTTATGGCTGACTATCAGACGATCCGCGCCGGTGTGTCCGCCGCCCGCGCCGCCGAGATCGACCAGGGCCTTCGTGCCCATATGAACAAGGTCTATGCCACGATGTCGGGTGGCATGCTGATCACCGCCGCGGCCGCTTGGGCGATCGCGGATCTGGCCGTGACCAACGACCCGACCGGGGCCACCATGGCGCTGCGCGAAGGCCAGTATCTGACCGGCCTGGGTGAAGCGATCTATGCCACGCCGCTGCGCTGGGTGGTGATGTTTGCGCCGCTGGCCTTCCTTCTGTTCGGCTGGGGCGCGCTGATGCGCCGTGGCTCGTCGGCCGCTGTCAGCCTGGGCTTTTTCGCCTTTGCCGCGGTGATGGGCGTGTCGATGAGCTCGATCTTCCTGGTGTTCACCTCGTTCTCGATCGTGCAGACCTTTCTTGTGACGGCCATCGCCTTTGCCAGCCTCAGCCTGTGGGGCTACACCACCAAGCGCGACCTGTCGGGCATGGGCAGCTTCCTGATCATGGGTGTGGTCGGGCTGATCGTGGCGATGCTGATCAACATCTTCTTGCAGTCGCCCGCGATGATGTTCGCGATCTCGGCGCTGGGCGTTTTGATCTTTGCCGGCCTGACCGCGTTCTACACGCAAGACATCAAGTCGACCTACGTGGCCCATGCCGCCTATGGCGATCAGGAATGGCTGGACAAGGCCGCCATCGATGGCGCGCTGAGCCTGTATATCTCGTTCCTGAACATGTTCCAGTTCTTGCTCATGTTCATGGGCCAGCAGCAGGAATAAATCGCGCCACCAACGTGGCAGGGATCGGGCCGGGGATTTCCCCGGCCCTTTTCCTTTCCCCGGCGCCTTGGGTCTGGTGCCCGCACGCGAAACCCGGATTTGAGGTGTTGACTCGCGCCCGCGGCCCGGTAAAAGGCGCAGTCTCGACAGAGTTTCCGCGCGGCCCGCAGCCGCGCCCCGTATTGACCGCAGGAGCCCGACCATGGCGAAGCCGACCACCATCAAGATCCGCCTGAATTCATCCGCCGGGACGGGCCATTTCTATGTGACCAAGAAAAACGCCCGCACCATGACCGAAAAGATGACGGTCCGCAAATACGACCCCGTGGTGCGCAAGCATGTCGAATACAAGGAAGGCAAGATCAAGTAATCGGTCGACCTGCCTGAAAAAAGGGCCGCGTCGGGGCATCCCGCGCGGCCTTTTTCGTGCGTGATGCACAGGTGCAGTGCGTCAAACCTCGATGGTTTCGCCCGGCTCGGGGTCCAGCACACGCACGCCCGGAAGCACGGCCGTCTTCAACGCCTCGGCCGATTGTTCGAGCAGCGGAAAGGTCTTGTAGTGATAGGGGATCACCGTCTTGAAGCGAAAGAGCTTCGAGGCCGCGTAGGCCGCCCGCTTCATGTCCATCGTGTAATGGCCGCCCGCGCACAGGATGCCCACATCGGGGGAATGCAGGTCATCCCAGATCTTCATGTCGGCCATCACATCGGTATCGCCGGACACATAGACGCCGCGCCCCTCGCCCGCGATGATGTAGCCGGCTTCCGAGCCCACGAACACCGGCCCATCCGGGCCTGCCAATGACGAGGAATGGGTCGCGTTGACCATCGTCAGCGCCACTTCGCCCAGCTGCACCGTGCCACCCTTGTTGAAACCATGGGTTTCGATCCCGTGGCGCGCCGCCCAATAGGCCATCAGCTCCACCATGCCGTAAACGGCAAGCCCGCGCGCCTTTGCCAGTTCCGGCACACCGCTCACGTGATCGCCGTGTGCATGCGTGATCACGATGGCCGTGGCGTCGGCAAACATCGCCTCGCGACGGGCGGTGGGGAACATCGGGTTGCCCGTTTCCCACGGATCGATCAGCAAGACCTGATCGCCGATCTCAAGCCGCACCCCGGCATGACCCAACCAAGTGTATTTCATCGCTCGCGCTCCTTTCGGGTGGTGGAAGCCGAAAGATAGGGCGCTTGTCGCCGCTTCGAAACCCCAAAGCACGCGGGCCCGGGCGCCATGCCGCCTTGCAGCCCGCGTAAGGCGCCGCTAAACGGCCCCCAGATCCGTCGAGGAGGCCCCGAACATGTCCATCGACCGCGCCACCGCCGCCAAGGTCGCGAAACTTGCCCGCATCCGCGTGGAAGACGCCGATCTGCCGGCGCTTGCCGATGAATTCAACGCGATCCTTGGCTTCATCGAACAGTTGCAGGAACTGGATGTCAGCGCCGTCGAGCCGATGGTCAGCGTCACCCCCATGCGGCTGCCGCGCCGGGCGGATGTGGTCAGCGACGGCAACCAGCAAGAGGCCGTCTTGCGCAATGCGCCCGACGCGCGCGAAGGCTTCTTTGCCGTGCCCAAGGTGGTGGAGTGATCATGACCCAGTTGAACCAATTGACCATAGCCGCGGCCCGCGATGCGCTGCGGCGTGGGGAAACGACAGCGGTCGAACTGACCCAAGCCTGCCTGACGGCGATCGAGGCGGCCGATGCGCTGGGGGCCTTTGTTCACAAGACCCCCGACATCGCGATGGAGCGTGCACGCGCCGCCGATGCCCGCCTGCAGGCGGGCGATGCACCGGCCATGTGCGGCATCCCCGTGGGGATCAAGGATCTGTTCTGCACCGAAGGCGTGGCATCGCAGGCCGCCTCAAGAATTCTGGACGGGTTCCGCCCGGCTTACGAATCCACCGTGTCGGCGCAGCTGCGCGATGCGGGGGCGGTCATGTTGGGCAAGCTCAACATGGATGAATTCGCCATGGGATCGTCGAACGAGACCAGCGTCTACGGGCATGCCGTCAACCCGTGGCGGGCGACCGGTTCCAACGCGGCCCTGACGCCCGGCGGCTCGTCGGGCGGGTCGGCCGCGGCACTGGCGGCCGATCTGTGCCTGGGGGCGACAGGAACCGACACCGGCGGTTCGATCCGCCAGCCTGCGGCCTTCACCGGGACCGTGGGGCTCAAGCCCACCTATGGGCGCTGTTCGCGCTGGGGGATCGTGGCCTTCGCCTCGTCGCTCGATCAGGCCGGTCCGATGACCAAGACCGTGCGCGATGCCGCCATCATGGGGGCCGCGATGATGGGCCATGACCCCAAGGATTCGACATCGGCCGACCTGCCGGTGCCTGATTTCGAGGCGATGCTGACGGGCGATATCCGCGGCCGGGTGATCGGTATTCCGCGCGAATACCGGATGGACGGCATGCCCGAAGCGATCGAGACCCTGTGGGCCCAGGGCCGCGCGATGCTGGCCGATGCGGGTGCCATAATCCGCGACATCAGCTTGCCGCACACGAAATACGCCCTGCCCGCCTATTACGTCATCGCCCCGGCCGAGGCATCATCGAACCTGGCACGCTACGATGGGGTGCGCTATGGCTACCGCGCCAAGCTGGCCCCGGGCGACGGCATCACCGAAATGTATGAAAAGACCCGCGCCGAAGGCTTCGGGCCCGAGGTGCGCCGCCGGATCATGATCGGCACCTATGTGCTGTCGGCGGGCTATTACGACGCCTATTACAACCGCGCCCGCAAGGTGCGCACGCTGATCAAGCGCGATTTCGAAGCGGCCTTTGCCGAGGGAGTCGACGCGATCTTGACACCCGCGACCCCTTCGGCGGCCTTCGAACTGGGCAAGACACATTCCGACCCGGTCGAGATGTATCTGAACGATGTGTTCACCGTGACCGTCAATCTGGCCGGTCTGCCCGGTCTGGCGGTGCCCACGGGGCTGGATGCATCAGGCCTGCCCTTGGGGCTGCAATTGATCGGCAAGCCTTGGGAAGAGGGCGAGCTGCTCAACATCGGATATGCGCTGGAGCGGGCGGCAGGCTTTGTGGCAAAACCCACGTCCTGGTGGTAAACCCACCCGCAGCATAGACATCCTGGGCGGGCCGATGGGCGGTTTGCAAACGCGCGAAATGGCCACGTGGCGGCGATGCGGGGGGCGCGGCGTGCCGGCGGCACCCCGCGCGACAGTACCATGACCCTGTCGCCCAATTTCGGCCCCCGCCGCGATGGGCTGACGCCCGAACTGGTCGTGCTGCATTACACCGCCATGTCCGATTGCGCCGCCGCGCGGCGCGCACTTTGCGATCCGGCACGCGCGGTGTCGGCCCATTACCTGATCGGGCGCGACGGTCAGGTTGTCAGCCTGGTCGATGAACCCTTGCGCGCATGGCACGCGGGGGCGGGCGCATGGCGCGGGCAAGGCGATGTGAATTCGCGGTCGATCGGGATCGAATTGGACAATGATGGCGTGACCCCCTTTGCCGCCCCGCTGATGGATGCGCTCGAAGCCCTGTTGCCTGCCATATTGGCGCGCTGGGGCATCGCGCCATCGGGGGTGATCGGTCATTCTTGCATGGCGCCGGGGCGCAAGATCGACCCCGGGCCGCGCTTTGATTGGCAACGCCTGGCCCGCCAAGGGCTGGCACTGTGGCCGGAACGATCCGGCGTGGCGGCCTGTGATGGGCGGCTTTTTCGTGCCCATGCGCTGGCCTATGGCTTCCCGGATGTGACCGATGATCTGTTGTTGTCGGCGGTGCGGCTGCGGTTTCGGCCCGCCGCCCGGGGCCCGCTCGACGGGCGCGATTGCGCGATCATGGCCGAAATGGCCGAAAGGGCCGGGCTGCATGCCGGGGGGGCTTGAACCCCGATCCCCGGGCGCGTAGCTGACATGTGCGCGGAGGGCTGGATGGCCGCGGGCGGGCAACCGTTCGAGGAAAGTCCGGACTCCCTGAAACCACGGTGCCGGGTAACGCCCGGGCGGAGCGATCCGACGGAAAGCGCCACAGAAATGAAACCGCTGCGGCCTTCGGGGCGCAGCAAGGGTGAAACGGTGGGGTAAGAGCCCACCGCGCGACTGGCAACAGGAGCGGCACGGCAAGCCCCACCGGGAGCAATGCCGAATAGGGATGTCGCGGGGGCAACCTCGGGGCTTGGCTTCGGCCCCAGACATCCGGGTTGGCAGCTTGAGGCGCGCGGGCAACCGCGTGTCCAGAGGAATGGCCATCCAGAGGGGGCAACCCCTTGGACAGAATCCGGCTTACAGGCCCTCCGCGCATCCTGTGACCCGGCCCCATGGCAGGCCCCACGCATCCCGGCCGCACCGGCTGCCCGCGTCGGTGGCTTGCAATCTGCGGCCTGTCCGCTACCCCTGTCGCGCACAGGGTCATCAGCGCGGGGTGGGCACATGCATGTTCTGATCACGGGTGCGAACCGGGGCATCGGCGCGGGCCTGGCCGCCGCCTATCGCGCCACGGGGGCCGATGTAACGGCGACCGCGCGCACCGGCGCGGGGCTGGCGCAGCTTGATGTGACCGACCCTGCATCCGGGGATGCGCTGGCCCGTCGCCTGGCGGGGCGGGCGCTGGACCTGCTGGTGTGCAACGCAGGTGTCTACCTCGACAAGGGTCAGGATCTGGACAGGGGCTATGACCCCGCCCTGTGGGCTGACAGTTTTGCGGTCAATGTGACGGGCGTGTTTCTGAGCGTTCAGGCCTTCTTGCCGCATCTGGCGCGCGCACAGGCGCCCAAGATCGCCATCATTGCCAGCCAGATGGGATCGAGCACCCGCGCGCCGGGGGGCAGCTACATCTATCGCGCCACCAAGGCGGCGGCGATCAATCTGGGGCGCAACCTGGCCGCCGATCTGAAACCGCGCGGCATTGCCGTGGGCATCTATCATCCCGGCTGGGTCCAGACCGACATGGGCGGGGCGGCCGCCGAGATCACCACAGCCGAGGCGGTCACCGGGCTGGTTGCGCGGTTTGCGGCCCTCGATCTGGCCACGAGCGGCTGTTTCGAGACCTGGGATGGGCGCGCGCACCCCTATTGAGGGCTGCGCGGGCAGCCAAGCATGGCCTGAGACCGGTCGTGCCGGACCGACAGGCGTGGCCGTGGCTGGCCGGGTTTGAGTATTTGGAAAGCAAAGATGGGGCGGGATTTGCGCCGGCGGCCCTTGCGGGGGGCGGCCCCGCACCTTATGACGCGCGGCGTCTGACAAGGGGACGGGCCATGCCCATTCTGGTGATGAAATTCGGCGGCACCTCGGTCGCCACGCTGGACCGCATCCGCCGCGCCGCCAAGCGCGTCGGTCGCGAGGTGGCCAATGGCCATGACGTGATCGTGATCGTGTCGGCCATGTCGGGGGAAACCAACAAGCTGGTGGGTTTCGTCGAGGAAACCGCCCCGCTCTACGATGCGCGCGAATACGACGCCGTGGTCAGTTCGGGCGAAAACGTCACCGCCGGGCTGATGGCCCTGACCCTGCAAGAGATGGATATCCCCGCGCGCAGTTGGCAGGGCTGGCAGGTGCCGCTCAAGACCACATCGGCCCATGCGGCGGCCCGGATCGAGGCCATTCCACCCGAGAACATCCTGAAGAAATTCGACGAAGGCATGAAGGTTGCGGTCGTGGCGGGGTTTCAGGGGATCAGCCCCGAGGGCCGGATCACCACGCTGGGACGGGGCGGGTCTGACACCACCGCCGTGGCCTTTGCCGCGGCCTTTGGCGCGGTGCGCTGTGACATCTACACCGATGTGGACGGGGTCTATACCACCGACCCCCGCATCACCGCCAAGGCGCGCAAGCTGGACCGCATCGCGTTTGAGGAAATGCTGGAACTGGCCAGCCTTGGGGCCAAGGTGTTGCAGACGCGATCGGTTGAGCTGGCGATGCGCTACAAGGTCAAGCTGCGCGTCTTGTCGAGCTTCGAAGAAATGTCGGAAGATGCCGGCACGCTGGTCGTGCCCGAGGAGGATATCGTGGAAAGCAACGTGGTGGCCGGTGTGGCCTATTCCCGCGACGAGGCCAAGCTGACGCTGACGCAGGTGGCCGATCGCCCCGGCATCGCCGCCGCGATCTTTGGCCCCTTGGCCGAAGCCGGCGTCAATGTCGACATGATCGTGCAGAACATCTCGGACGGTGGCACGACCGACATGACGTTTTCGTGCCCGGTCAACGAGGTCAAGCGGGCCGAAAAGGCGCTGAACGATGCGAAAGACGCAGGCCAGATCGATTTCACCCAGCTTGTGGCCGATACCAATGTCTGCAAGGTCTCGATCGTGGGGATCGGCATGCGCAGCCATGCCGGGGTCGCGGCCAAGATGTTCCAGACGCTGCGGGACGAAGGCATCAACATCAAGGTGATCACCACCTCCGAGATCAAGGTTTCGGTCTTGGTGGACCGCAAGTATCTGGAACTGGCGGTGCAAGCGCTGCACGACGCCTTCGGTCTGGACCGCGCGGCCTGAACCGACACCGGGCGGGGTGCGGCTGGCCCTTCATGCGCCCGGCGCAATGCTGCATTGCAGCATCATATCTGGTGTGGGGCCTCGGCGGGCGTATCTTGGGGGCAGACCAACACCCCCCAAACCGCCGAGGTTGCCATGACCACCCAGACCCTGACCGCCCCGCTTTTGGCCGGCCGCCCGATCGCATCCCTGCTGGCCGTTGTGCAGGGGCTTGCCAAGGCCCTGGCCTTTGCCCGCGATGCGCAAGCCCGGTTCGATGCGATCCAGCGCCTGAACGCGCAAAGCGACGCGCAGCTGGCCCAGCGCGGCATCGCGCGTTATGGCATCGTGCGCCAGGTCTATGGGGATCTGCTGAGCCGGTGATCGCCCGGCAAGGCCGGTGCGCGTGCCATTCCCGTTGCGCGGCACCCCCGGACCGGTCTATCCCTGAACCCCGGAGCATGGGTCCAGACCGGGGCCCGGCTTGGGGGCGTCGGGAATGGCACAAGGGACAGAATCAGAGAGCCGCAAGCTCCTGAGCCGGCTG
>JBEAQJ010000014.1:0-9780 GCA_041163945.1 Pseudomonadota bacterium | reverse complement strand
TTGCAAATCCGTGTAGACCGGTTCGATTCCGGTACTCGCCTCCACACAATCACCCCACATGTGCCGATCATGGGATTGCCCCGCGCCCCAAGCCGCGTCGGTTTTGGAACGGGGGCTTTTGGCGACGGTGCGATCAGGCGTTGGCGCCCCGCAGGGCCTCGATCACGGCATCGGTCACTTGCTGCGTCGTCGCGGTGCCACCCACATCCGGGGTCATGATACCGGCCGCGCACACTTGTTCCACCGCGACCATCAGCCGTGCCGCAGCGGCCGGTTCGCCCAGATGCTCCAGCATCTGCGCTGCCGTCCAGAAGCTGGCCACCGGATTGGCAATGCCCCGTCCGGCGATATCGAAAGCCGAGCCGTGGATCGGCTCGAACATCGACGGGTGGCGCCCTTCGGGGTCGATATTGGCGGTGGGTGCCACGCCCAGGGATCCGGCCAGCGCACCGGCCAGATCCGACAAGATATCGGCGTGCAGGTTCGTGGCCACGATCGTATCGAGCGATCGGGGATTGAGCACCATCCGCACGGTCATCGCATCAACCAGCATCTTGTCCCAAGTCACATCCGGGAATTCGCCGGCCACCTCGGCGGCGATTTCATCCCACATCACCATGCCGAACCTTTGGGCGTTGGATTTAGTCACCACCGTCAACAGCTTGCGGGGCCGGCGCTGCGCCAGCGCAAAGGCATAGCGCATGATCCGCGTGACCCCGACACGGGTAAAGATCGACACCTCGGTGGCGACCTCTTCGGGCAAGCCCTTGTGGGCGCGCCCGCCATGGCCGGCATATTCGCCTTCGGAATTTTCGCGCACGATCACCCAATCCAGATCGCCCGGCCCTACGCCGGCCAAGGGCGCCTTGATCCCGGGCAGGATACGGGTGGGGCGCACGTTGGCGTATTGATCGAACCCCTGGCAAATCGGCAGCCGCAGCCCCCACAGCGTCACATGGTCGGGCACATCCGGCGCGCCCACGGCCCCGAAATAGATCGCATCGAATGACCCAAGAACCGCAAGCCCATCGGCGGGCATCATCGCGCCGTGACGCCGGTAATGATCGGTGCCCCAGTCAAAGGTCGTTACGGCCAGCTCAAACCCACCATCGCGCGCGGCCACGGCATCAAGAACCGCCAAACCGGCGCCGATCACTTCGGGGCCGATGCCGTCGGCGGGAATGGCAGCGATCTTGTAGCGGGTCATGACGGCTCCTGTGGCGGCAGATGCGCGCCAGATAGCGACGGCGGGGGGCAAAGCTCAAGCGCCATGATGGTGCGATCGGATCCAGGACGGCATCCGGCCGGTCGCGTGAACCGCCAAGAGGCCCCCCCCGGGGGCTAGGCTGTCACATCTGCGCCGAGCGCCGCCGACAGATCGGCCGCGGCGCGCAGCACCGCCTCGGCCAGTCGGGGCGTTTCGCGCGCCGAGACCCGGCTGATGGGGCCCGACACGGACAAACCCGCCACAGCCTCACCGCGCCAGTCAAACACCGGGGCGGCGATGCAGCGCATGCCTTCGGTCTTTTCCTCGTCATCGATCGCATAGCCCCGCGCGCGCGTTTCCTGCAGATCGGCGCGCAGATCGCCGGGGTCGGTCAGGGTGCGCGCGGTAAAGCGATCAAGCGGCGCGGTCGCGATGTGGCGCGACAGACGATCATCGGTCATCTGCGCCAATAGCGCCTTGCCGATCCCCGAGGCATGCATGGGCGACAGTGTGCCGGGGGGGAAGAACGCCCGGATCGAGGCATGGCTTTCCACCTGGCTGACAAAGATCACATGGGTGTCGCGCGCAATGCCAAGGTTGGCGGTCTCGCCGGTCGCCTCCATCAAGCGGCGCAGGATGGGGCGGGCGCGGTCCATGACCGACGTGCGGCGCAAATAGCGCGCCCCGATCAGAAAGGCGCGCGGCCCGATGTGCCACAGCTGTGCGGCGGCATCGAATTCGACCAGTCCACGCGCCTCGAGCGTGGTCAGGATGCGATAGGTGGTGGCGGGCGATTGGTCGGTGTCGGCCGCCAGTTCGGACAGGCTGGCCCCCGATGTCGTCGACAGATGTTCGAACACCGCCATCGCCCGGTCGAGCGATTTGATGGTGTTCTGATCGGATTTGTCATCCCAAGCCTTGGGGCGGCCGCGCGCGCGGCGCGGGGAATCGGGGGCCTGGGGGTCGTTCATGCGCGCCTCGCTGCACTGCAGTGAAAAATCATTTCATGATATGAAAAATATCAAATCATTGAAAAGCAACATTTTGATGAAATCGTATCATTTCTGAAAAACGATTTCAAAAAAATTGTGCGGTGTCGCCGCAAGCCCTATGTTGCCCCGCAAGAGATGAGGAGACGGCTTTCATGAGCTTGCAGAACCCAGTTTTCATTCCGGGCCCCACCAACATGCCCGAGAGCCTGCGCCGCGCGTGCGACATGCCCACGCTCGACCACCGCTCTAGCCTGTTCAAGGACATCTTGCACCCGGCGCGCGATGGCGTGCGGCAGGTGCTGAAATCGGCCAACGCCGAGGTGTTCATTTTCCCCTCGACCGGAACGGGCGGCTGGGAAACGGCGATCACCAACACGCTGTCGCCCGGCGACACGGTTCTGGCATCGCGCAACGGCATGTTCTCGCTCAAGTGGATCGACATGTGCCAGCGCCATGGCTTGACCGTCGAAATCGTGGAAACGCCCTGGGGCGAAGGTATTCCGGCCGACCGGTTCGAGGAAATCCTGACCGCCGACACGGCGCATCGCATCAAGGCGGTGTTGGCCACCCACAACGAAACGGCGACCGGCGTGCGCTCGGACATCGCGGCGGTGCGCCGGGCGATGGATGCAGCCGGCCATCCCGCGCTGTTGTTCGTCGATGGCGTCAGCTCGATCGGGTCGATGCCCTTTGAATTCGACGGCTGGAAAATCGACGTGGCCGTCACGGGCAGCCAGAAAGGCTTCATGCTGCCGGCTGGCCTCGGCATCGCGGCCTTTTCGCCCAAGGCGATGGCCGCAGCCGAAACCGGGGGGCTGCCGCGCACCTATTTCGACATCCGCGACATGGTAAAGGGCTATGCGGCCAACGGGTATCCCTACACCCCCGCGGTCGGGCTGCTGAACGGCCTGAAAATCGCATCGGAGATGTTGCTGGCCGAAGGGCTGGACAATGTCTTTGCGCGCCACACGCGCATCGCACAAGGTGTGCGGGCAGCCGTCGCCGCCTGGGGGATGGAGCTGTGCGCTGCACGGCCCGCGCTTCATTCCGATACGGTCAGCGCCATCCGCACGCCGGCGGGTTTTGATGCCGCGCGCATCGTCAGCCATGCCAGCACACGGTATGGGGTGGCGTTTGGCGCAGGTTTGGGTCAGGTGGCCGGCAAGGTGTTTCGCATCGGCCATCTGGGCAGCCTGACGGATGTGATGATGCTGTCGGGTCTGGCCACGGTCGAAATGGTCATGGCCGATCTGGATTTGCCGATCCGGCTTGGCTCGGGCGTTGCCGCAGCCCAAGATGTCTATCGCAACAGCGCCGCGTCCATGGCGCTGGCCGCCGAATAAGGATTGCCGTCATGAAAGATACCGTCGCGCCCCAGATCCCAAGCTATGACGATGTGATCGCCGCGCACGCGCGCATCGCCCCCTACATCCATCGCACCCCGGTGCTGACATCGCAGTTCATGAATGAGCTGACCGGGGCCGAGCTGTTTTTCAAATGCGAAAACTTCCAGAAGGCCGGGGCCTTCAAGGTGCGCGGCGCGTCGAACGCGGTGTTTGGCCTGTCCGACGAGATGGCGGCCAAGGGCGTGGCAACCCATTCTTCGGGCAACCATGCGCTGTCGCTGTCCTATGCCGCCGGGCGGCGGGGCATCCCGTGCCATGTCGTGATGCCGCGCACCGCGCCCGAGGCCAAGAAAGCCGCCGTGCGCGGATACGGCGGCACGATCACGGAATGCGAACCCTCCACCACCTCGCGCGAGGCGGTTTTTGCCGAGGTGCACGCCCGCACCGGCGCCGATTTCGTGCACCCCTACAACGATCCCCGCGTGATCGCGGGCCAGGCAACATGTTCGCGCGAATTGATGGAACAGGTCGAAGGGCTTGACAGCGTCATCGCGCCCATCGGTGGCGGTGGCATGGTGTCGGGCTGCTGCCTGACGCTGTCCAACATCGCCCCAAAGGTCAAAATCTACGCCGCCGAACCCGAACAGGCCGATGATGCCTATCGCAGCTTCAAGGCGGGCCACATCATCGCCGATGATGCGCCGGTGACCATCGCCGACGGCCTGAAGGTGCCGCTGAAGGAAAACACCTGGCATTTCGTGTCGAACCATGTGACCGATATCCTGACGGCCAGCGAACAGGAAATCATCGATGCCATGCGCCTGACATGGGAACGGATGAAGATCGTCATGGAGCCGTCTTGCGCGGTGCCCTTGGCCACGATCATCAAGAACCCCGACATCTTCCGCGGGCAGCGCGTTGGCGTTATCGTGACCGGCGGCAACGTCGACCTGGGCAAGCTGCCCTGGATGTAAGGCGTGGCCGGGCACGCCCGGCCCACACAGGACCTTTTTCGTAGGCCGGGCCCCTGCCCGGCACATCGCATAACCGGAGACAGACCATGAAAGACGTCATCGATATCGAAACCCTCGAAGTGGGCTACGACATTCCCGCCCTGCCCGGCATGGCCGAGGGCGAGATCCAGACCCCTTGCCTGATCCTCGATCTCGACGCGCTGGAACGCAACATCAAGAAGATGGGCGATTATGCCCGTGCCCATGGCATGCGCCACCGGGTGCATGGCAAGATGCACAAATCCGTCGATGTGGCGAAGCTGCAGGTGGAACTGGGCGGGGCCTGCGGTGTGTGCTGCCAGAAGGTATCCGAGGCCGAGGTGTTTGCCCGCGGTGGCATCAAGGATGTGCTGGTGTCCAACCAGGTGCGCGAACCCGCCAAGATCGATCGCCTGGCGCGCATGCCCAAACTGGGCGCACGCACGATCTGCTGTGTCGATGACATTACCAATGTGGCCGATCTGTCCGCCGCCGCGGTCAAGCACGGCACCCAGATCGAATGCCTGGTCGAAATCGATTGTGGTGCGGGGCGTTGCGGCGTCACGACGACCCCGGCCGTCGTCGCCATTGCCAAGGCGATCGATGCTGCGCCGGGGCTGAAATTCGCGGGGCTTCAGGCCTATCAGGGCGCGATGCAGCACATGGACAATTACGACGATCGCAAGGCCAAGATCGCCGTGGCCGTGGCCATGGTGAAGGACGCGGTCGACACGCTCAAGGCCGAAGGTCTGGACTGCGACATCGTCGGCGGCGGCGGCACCGGGTCCTACTATTTTGAATCGACCTCGGGCGTCTACAACGAGCTTCAGTGCGGTTCCTATGCCTTCATGGATGCCGATTACGGCCGCATTCTTGACAAGGACGGCAAGCGCATCGACCAGGGCGAATGGGAAAACGCGCTGTTCATCCTGACCAGCGTGATGTCCCACGCCAAAGCCGACAAGGCCATCGTGGATGCGGGTCTCAAGGCGCAGTCGGTCGACAGCGGACTGCCGGTGATCTTTGGCCGCGACGATGTCAAATATGTCAAATGCTCGGACGAGCATGGCGTCGTGGCCGACCCCGACGGCAAGCTGAAGGTCAACGACAAGCTGCGCCTTGTGCCCGGCCATTGCGACCCGACCTGCAACGTTCATGACTGGTATGTCGGCGTCCGCGGCGGCAAGGTCGAGGTCGTATGGCCGGTGTCGGCCCGCGGCAAGGCCTACTGACAATGGACGGCGGCAAGACCAAAGCCCATGAATTGGTGATCGTCCCCGAGGGGATGATCGCCGATCTTCTGACCCGGCAAGCCGCATTCGACGCGGTGGAAAAGGTCTTTGCCGCCATGGCCGCTGGCGCGGCGGTGAATTTCCCCGTTGTGCGCGAAGCGCTGGGCCACGAGGATGCGCTGTATGGCTTCAAGGGCGGATTTGACCGCGCGGGCGGTGTGCTGGGGCTGAAGGCGGGGGGGTATTGGCCCCACAATCTGGACCGGCGTGGCTTGATCAACCACCAATCCAGCGTCTTTCTGTTCGACCCCGACACGGGGCGCGTGAAGGCGATGGTGGGTGGCAACCTTTTGACCGCATTGCGCACCGCGGCGGCATCATCGGTGTCGATCAAGCACCTGGCACGCAAGGATGCATCCGTTCTGGGCATGGTCGGGGCCGGCCACCAGGCCAAGTTCCAGCTGCGGGCCGCGCTGGAAACCCACCCGTTCACCGAGGTGATCGGCTGGAACTATCACCCCGAGATGCTGCCGGGCCTGGCCGCCGTGGCCGAGGAGATGGGCGTGGCCTTTCGCGCCGTCGACCTGCCCGGTCTGGCCGAGGCCGATGTGATCATCACCATCACCTCGAGCTTCGCGCCGTCGGTGATGGCCGATCATGTCAGCCCCGGCACGCACCTGGCCTGCATGGGCACGGACACCAAGGGCAAGCAGGAGGTCGAGGCCGCACTGCTGGCGCGCGCGAGCGTGTTCTGTGACGAGGTGGCCCAAAGCGTCAGCATCGGCGAGGCGCAGCATGCCGTGGCCGCCGGGTTGATCGCACCCGCGGCGGTGACCCCGGTGGGCGCGGTGATCAACGCCACCCATCCCGGTCGGCGCAGCGCGTCCGAGATCACGCTGTTCGATGGCACCGGCGTGGGGCTTCAGGATCTGGCGGTGGCCGACGCCATCGTGACCGCGGCCTTGGCGCAGGGTCTGGCAACCGTCGTGGCGATCTGATCGGGGCGGGTGCGGCCGCGCGCGCGGCTGCACCGGCGCACCGACCAGGACGGGCAGCGGGTGGCGCGGGCAGACGCCTCCGGCGGGAGTATTTCACAAGCAAAGATGATCGAAGGCGCCCCCGTCAGGCGTCGTGCAGCGTGAAGGGCTGGTCGAACCAGTATTCTTCGAGGTTCGCACCGTCGCCGATCCGGTCGATCACGGCAAAGAGGCCCGGGGCGTGCAGCGGTGTCAGGACACCATGCCAGATGTTGCGACCAATGTTGACGCCTTGACCCGCCTGTGTGCGAAAGGCCCGCGGGCAACCGGGTTTGCCCCCCTCATCGGGGGCCACGACCACAAGAAACGGATCAAACGACATCGGCAGGAACGCCTGAGAGCCCAAGGGGTGGCGTTCGACCATCGCAAGGGCCAGGGGCAGGCTGCGTGCCTCGGATCGAAAAAGGCTTATGCCAGGGCGGCCATCGACGATGTCGATGCGGGCGCGGTCATGCCAGCGGCCACACAGACCCTGATTGATGATCCGGTCCGCGGCACCCGCGGCCTCGAGCAGATCGCCAAAAGGGCCAAAGGCGGCACGATCCATCGGCTCGATCACGATATCGCGGTTCATCCCAGTTTCTCCATCAGGCGCAGTTCGGCGATGCGTTCGACCTGGCGGCAGGCTTCGGCGAATTCGGTGGCGGGGTCATGTTCGATGCGGCGGCGAAACGCGGCCAGGATCGTGGCCTTGGTGTTGTCGCGCACGGCGATGATGAAGGGATGGCCGAATTTTTCGGTATAGGCGGTGTTGAGCGCGGTGAACTCGGCCCGCTCGGCATCTGTCAGCGCATCCAGGCCCGCGCTGGCCTGTTCGGCGGTGCTCTCGGCTGTCAGGCGCCTGGCCTGCGCCAGCTTGCCGGCCAGGTCGGGATGGGCGCGCAGCACACCCAGCCGTTCCGCGGGCGTGGCGCTGCGGAAGATGCGTGCCAGGGCCGAATGAACGCCGCGCGCACTGTCGTGGGATGGGCCGAGTTCCAACCCATGGGCGCGCTCGGCGATCCAGGGCGAATGTTCGAAAATACCGCCAAAGGCCGCAACGAAGCTGTCACGATCCATCTCGGAGGGGCGGATGCGGCGGGCGGGCGGATGGGTGTTGGCCCAGTGTTCGGCGATCTGAAGCCGCGTGGCGAACCAGACCCCCGGATGTCCGGCGATGTAATCCAGCGCCCGCTCCAGCGCCTGCGCGCGGCCGGGGCGCCCCGCGAGGCGGCAATGCAGGCCGATGGACAGCATCGCGGGGTGCCCGGCCTGCCCTTCGGCATAAAGGCAGTCAAAGCTGTCGCGGATATAGGTTTCGAACTGGTGGCCTTCGGAAAAGCCCGCCTGGATGGCAAAGCGCATGTCGTTGACATCAAGCGTATAGGGCACAACCAGCTGATCGCGGTCGCCGAAACGCTGCCAATAGGGCAGATCATCGGCATAATCATCGGCGACATAGGCGAATTGCCCGGTTTCGGCGACCAAGCGCATCGTGTTCATCGAACAGCGCCCCGTGTACCAGCCGCGGGGCGGCGTGCCGGTCAATTCGGTGTGAAGGCGGATGGCTTCGGCGATCTGGGCGCGCTCGACCGCTTCGGGCATGTCGCGGTGTTCGACCCATTTCAAACCGTGAGACGCAATTTCCCAACCCGCAGCCTGCATGGCGGCGAGCTGTTCGGGCGCGCGGGCGAGCGCGCTGGCCACGCCATAGACCGTGACGGGGCGGGCCGACAGCAGACGGAAAAGCCGCCAGAACCCCGCACGCGCGCCGTATTCATAGATCGATTCCATGTTCCAGTGCCGCTGCCCCGGCCAAGGGACGGCACCGGTGATTTCCGACAAGAACGCCTCGGACGCGGCATCGCCGTGCAAGATGTTGTTTTCGCCCCCCTCTTCGTAGTTCAGAACGATCTGAACCGCGATCTTGGCGCCACCCGGCCACCGGGGATCGGGGCGATCGGGGCCATAGCCTGTCATGTCGCGGGGGTATCTGTTCATCGCGCGCCTCCGTTCGTGTCGGACACAGGCTTGTCGAACCCGGCGTGGGGTTGCAAGGGGTGGCGACCCTGGGGGCCGCGCCCTCGGGGGGACGGTGTGACCCAACACCGGCACGCCCATCGCGGCGCGCCTTGGCGCATGCGCCCCCAGATCGCCGGCCTGCAACCTATCGGGGAAGCTGACGCTACGTCTTCTCGCTTTTTCGTTTTAACCGAAAAAGACTTGCGCTAGCGTTTCGCCATTGGGGAGTGACATGAGGGGGAGGCTCATGGAGCATCCGGATCGGCCTTGGACGGCCTTTTACCGTGCGGGCGCGCGGGTCGAGATCACGGCACCAGCCTATCGCAATCTGGCAGACATGATCGGATCGGTGGCGGCCACCTATGACCGGGCACCGGCGTTCACCTGTTGTCTGCCCAACGGGATGAACGGCACGCTCAGCTTTCGCCAGGTCGACGAAATGTCGGATGCGCTGGCCACCTATCTGCGCGAGGTGGCGGGGCTGAAAGCCGGCGACCGGGTCGCGGTGCAGATGCCCAATTGCCTGTCCTTTCCAGTGGCGGCCTTTGGCGTGTTCAAGGCGGGCTGCGTGCTGATCAATGTCAACCCGCTCTACACCGCCGACGAAATGGCGCGCCAATTCGCAGACAGCCGCCCCCATGCCCTGATCATCACCGATATGTTCGCCGACAAGCTGCGACGCGCCACGGCGGGCCATCCCATTCCCAACATCATCATCACGCGTGTGGCCGAGTTCCTGCCGGTGCTGCCGCGGGGCATCGTGGGTCTGGTGCAAAAATACTGGGACAAATCGGTCAAGCCCATCGATCTGCCCCATATCCGCCTGCCCGAGGCGCTGGCGGCCGGGCGTGCCCGGATTGCGGCGGGCGCGGCAGGCGTTGGCAGCTATCACCAGAACATCACCGGCGACGATGTGGCCGTGCTGCAATACACCGGCGGCACCACCGGTGTGTCCAAGGGCGCAATGCTGACC
>JBEAQJ010000013.1:0-36956 GCA_041163945.1 Pseudomonadota bacterium | reverse complement strand
GCCGGGATATGGGCGCAAGCGGCACATGACGAAGGGGCGGCTTTAGTGGCGGTTCAGAACACAAGACTGGGCATCTGGCTGATGGTGGCGACAACCATGGTCTTTGCCTTGCAAGACGGGATCAGCCGGCACCTGGCCGGTGAATACAACGTGCTGATGGTGGTGATGATCCGCTATTGGTTCTTTGCCGGTTTCGTCATGCTGGTGGCGGCCCGCAAGGCGGGCGGGCTGCGTGCAGCGGCGGCCACAAGCCAGCCGGGCATCCAGATTTTCCGCGGCATATTGTTGGCGGCCGAAATCTGCGTGATGGTGTTGGCCTTTGTGTTGCTGGGGCTCGTGGAAAGCCACGCGGTGTTCACCTCTTACCCGCTGCTGGTGGCGGCGCTCTCGGGCCCGATACTGGGCGAGCGGGTGGGATGGCGGCGCTGGAGCGCGATCGGCATCGGCTTTGTGGGGGTGTTGATCATCTTGCAACCGGGTGTTCGGGTGTTCCAGGTCGAAGCGCTGATCGCGCTGGCCTCGGCGCTGATGTTTGCGCTTTACGGGCTTTTGACCCGCTACGCCGCACGCAAGGATTCGGCGGCGACCAGCTTTTTCTACACCGGCACGGTGGGGGCGGTCGTGATGACGGCGGTGGGCATCTGGTTTTGGGAACCGATGACGCCGGGTGATTGGGGCTGGATGGCGCTGCTGTGCGTGACCGGCGCAACCGGTCATTGGCTGCTGATCAAGGCCTATGACGTGGCCGAAGCCAGCGCCGTGCAGCCCTTTGCCTATCTGCAACTCGTGTTCGCGGCGACGCTGGGGATCACCATCTTTGACGAGACGCTGGAATGGAACGTGGCGTTGGGCGCGGGTCTTGTGGTGGCCGCGGGGTTGTTCACCTTGATGCGCGCCCGGGCTAAGGAACAAGGCCGGGCCTGAAAAGGGTGCGGTTCCACCCCCCAGCCCGATCCGGTCAGGGTTTGGGCCGGTCGTCGTAATCTTGGCGCAAGATGCGATTGGCGTCCCCGTCCGGATCGTCGAACTGGCCCTTTTTCAGCATCCATCGAAAGGCCAAAAGCCCTACCCCACCCAACAGCAGGCTGACGGGGATCAAAAAACCCAGCGCCTCCATCCCGGCCCCCTATTTCAGCCGCAGGGCATTCAGCCCCACGGTCATCGAGGACAGCGACATGGCCAAGGCGGCGATCAAGGGCGAACACAGGCCCGCCACCGCCAGCGGTACGGCCAGCACGTTGTACACCGTCGCAATGGTAAAATTCTCGCGGATGCGGGCGCGCGCCGCGGTGGCCGTGCGCATCGCGTCGGCGATGGGCGACAGGCTGCGCCCCATCAAGACCATGTCCGAAGCGCTGCGGGCCGCATCAAGCGCGGAGGCCGGCGAAATCGAGACATGGGCGCGCGCCAGCGCGGCGGTGTCGTTTAGACCATCGCCCACCATCAAGACCTTGGCGGCGTGTTCGGTCAGATCGGCGACCAGTGCTGCCTTCTGATCCGGCATGGCCTCGGCGATGATCTCGGTGATGCCGATGGTCTGGCCAAAACGGGCGACCGCGGGCTGCGTGTCGCCCGAGATCAGGATGACCCGCAGCCCCCGCGCCTGTAGTGCGGCCACCAGATCGCTGGCCCCGTCGCGCAACCGGTCCGAAAAGCCGATCACCCGCGGTTCGCCCGCGCCGATGCGCAGGCACGTTGCGGTTTCGCGCGTTGGCGGCGCGCCGACCCAAGCGGCACGGCCCAGCCGCACCGCCTGATCCTGCCAGCGGCCTTCGATCCCAAAGCCCGGCACCTCGTGCAGATCGGTGACTTCGGCCGGGCGCAGCCCGCGCGCGGTCAACGCCTGTGCAAGGCTGGCGGCCAGCGGATGCGATGACCCCTGCGCCAGCGCCAGCGCCACGCGCGCCTTGGCTTCGGGCAGATCGGCGACATCCAACGGCAGGGGCGCACCTTGCGTCAGGGTTCCGGTCTTGTCGAAGACGACGGTATCGACCTCGGCCAAGCGCTCCAGCGCGGTGCCGTCCTTGATCAGCATTCCCTTTCGAAACAGCCGCCCCGACGCCGCCGTGGTCACGGCCGGCACCGCCAGCGCCAAGGCACAGGGGCAGGTGATGATCAAAACCGCGGCCGCGATGTTCAGCGCGATGCGCACATCGTGCGTGTAAAGCCACCAGCCCACCGCCGAGACCAAGGCCAGAACATGCACGCCCGGCGCATAGAGCTTTGCGGCCTGATCGGCCAAGGAGCTGTAATTCGCGCGCCCCGATTCCGCCACCGCGACCAGTTCGGCGATCCGCGCCAGCGCGGTGTCGCGCCCGGCCGCAGTCACCCGAATGCAAAGGGGCCCGGTCAGGTTCACCTCACCCGCGCGCACGGGGCTGCCGGCCGCGGCATAGGCGGGCAGGCTTTCGCCCGTCATCAGCGATCGGTCGATTTCCGATGTGCCTTCGGTCACAAGCCCGTCGACGGGGATGCGCCCACCGGGCTTGACGGCGACCACATCGCCCGGGCGCAGATCGGCCACGGCAACGGTTTCTTCGACCGCGCCGCCATTGGCCAGGGCCACGCGGGTCGCGCGCGGCACCTCCAGGGCGGCCAGTTCCTGTGCCGCTGACCGCGCCGAGGCCCGCGTGCGGTGATCCAGATAGCGGCCCCCCAACAGGAAAAAGCACAGCATCACCGCAGCGTCGAAATAGGCATGTTGGCCGGAATGCAGCGTCTCATAGGCCGATGTGACGAGGGCCAGCCCCAAGGCCAGCGTGATCGGCACATCCATGTTCAACCGCCCCGCCCGAAGCGCCGACCAGGCGGAAACGAAAAAGGGCCGTCCGGAAAAGATCACCGCCGGGATCGCGATGGCCGCGCTGATCCAATGCATCATGTCGCGCGTCACACCATCGGCCCCGGACCAGACCGCGACCGACAAGAGCATCACGTTCATCATGGCGAAAAACGCCACCGCAAGCCGCATCAACAGCTCGCGCCCCGCGCGGTCGGCTTCGGTGCTGGCCAACAAACCGGGGTCCAGCTCATGGGCTTCATAGCCCGCGCGCTCGAGCACGGCGGCCAGGGCTTCGGCCGACACCGAGGCATCGGCCTGCACCATGGCGCGCCGCAGCGTCAGGTTCACCCGCGCCGCCTGCACGCCCGGCACCGCCAGCAACGCGCGCTCCACCCCCGAAATGCAGCCCGCGCAATGGATGCCCGGCAACGACAGCATCACGCTGGCCGGCGCTTGTGTCGCGGCCAGATCTTCGGCCGCCGGCGCCGCGTTGCAGGCCGGACAGGCCGAGGGGCGGATATGTTCAAAGGTGACGGCCATCGCGGGGTCTATGGAACATGGCGAAAGGTGATGTTGTGGCGGTATTCGGTGCCATCACGCGCCACGCCGGTCAGGCGCAACCGCCATTGCCCATGGCTCAGCCGCACCGGCGCGACAAACGCGCCGTTTTCGCGCCGCAGCTCAAGCAGCTGATCTTCGGTCTGGTTGGTGGGCCGGGTCAACAGCGCGGTCAATTCCGCCGGGGCCACCAAGGCCCCGTCGCGGTCCAGAAGATGCAAGATCAGCCGGCCATCGCCCGGCACTTCGACCCGGGCGGTCCAGCCCAGCGCCTCTTGCGCATCGCGGCGCAGATCAAAGCTTTGGCTGTCGGCGTAGCTTGACGACACCTCCATCCCCGGAAAGGTCGATACGGCGCGGTAGGCCATGAAGAAGTTGACGCCGAAGATCAGCCCGAAACCGGCAATGAAGATCGCCAGCACATGGCGCCCGGTCAGCGTGCCGGCGCGCGGCGCATGGCATGGGTCAGTGTGCGGTGCGATCGGGTTCATGGGGAAAGCCTGCCGAAAAACGTGGTGTCGCGATAGGCGCGCGCGGTGCTGGTTTCATCCTCGATCCACAGGCGGATGTCGGTGCGTTCGGATTGCGCCGCAGCGCTGCCCGCAGGTGCGGTGATGTAGACGCGCTGCAACAGCGTGCTGTTGAGCGGCACGGTGACGCTGCGGCCCGGCTGGCCCTCCAGCGTGATGTCGAGCGCTTGGTCAGAAACCTGCGAAATCGCAAAGCTGCTGTCGGCATGCGACATGTTGCGGATACGCACATCATAGGTGTTGCGGATCGACCCATCCGACAGTGTGACGAACTGCGGGTTGCGCACCGGGGCGACCGTCATGTCGATGTCGGATCGGATGAACAACAGCACCGTCAGCCCGATGCCGATGCCCGCCCAAAGCACGGTGTAGATCAAGGTGCGTGGCCGCAAGACATGGGCCCAGACCGATACCTTGGGTTTGCCGGCGCGCTCGTTCGCCTCGTCTGTCAGGGCCATGTAATCGACCAGCCCGCGCGGTTTGCCGACCTTGGCCATGATGTCGTCGCAAGCGTCGATGCACAGCGCACAGGTAATGCATTCAAGCTGCTGACCGTCGCGAATATCGATGCCCACCGGGCAGACATTGACGCAGGCGTTGCAATCCACGCAATCGCCCAGACCGTCACGGTCCTTGCCGCGCCCGCGCGGTTCGCCCCGCCAGTCGCGATAGGCCACCGTGATGGTGTGCTCGTCCATCATCGCGGCCTGGATCCGCGGCCATGGGCACATGTAGATGCAGACCTGTTCGCGCATGAAACCGCCGAACACAAAGGTCGTTGCGGTCAAGATCGCCACCGTCACATAGGCGACCATGGCCGCCTGCCCGGTGAAAAGATCCACCAATAGCGTCGGCGCATCGGCGAAATAGAACACCCACGCCCCGCCCGTGGCCACCGCGATCAGCAGCCAGACCGCCCATTTCGTCAGCCGGAGCCGCCATTTGTGGAAATCCCACCTGGCATGCCACAGCTTGAGCCGCGCATTGCGATCACCTTCGATCCAGCGCTCGACGGTGAAAAACAGATCGGTCCAAACCGTCTGCGGGCAGGAATACCCGCACCAGACCCGCCCCAAGGCCGAGGTGAACAAGAACAAACCCAACCCTGCCATGATCAAAAGACCGGCCACGAAATAGAATTCGTGCGGCCAGATCTCGATCCAGAAAAAGAAAAAGCGCCGATGCGCCAGATCCAGCAACACCGCCTGATCCGGCAATTCGGGACCACGATCCCACCGGATCCACGGGGTGATGTAGTAAATGCCAAGCGTCACGAACAAGATCACCCATTTGAGGCGTCGGAAATGACCCGACACCCGCTTGGGAAACACCGGCTCGCGGGCGGCATAGAGCTTTTGCGGCTCGCCTGTGGCGCTCATGGCGGTGATGCTCCTGTCACGAAAATGTCCTGCGCAAGGGTCTTGTAGGTCGCGCGGGCGCGGGCGCACTTTGACGTGGATCAAATCCGACCTGTGCCCGCCTGTCGCATCCCCGGCGCCAATAACACCGCCCCGCCGCCGCTATGCGGGCAACGGGGCGGGATGAATGATGGCACCGGTCCCGCAGGAAACGCGCGAACAGGACCGGGACCGGTGCCAATCCACCAACCGGGAGGGGTCGGTGGAACCCGTGGCCAAGGGGGCGGGGCTATTCGCCGCCCCCCAGCGCATGAACATAGACAGCCACCGAACGGATCTGCGCCTCCGACAGACGGCCCGCATCGGATGCTTCGGCCGACCACGGCGGCATGATGCCGAAGCGGGCGTTGCGAACGGTATGTTCGATCGCGGCCTCGGACCCGCCATAAAGCCAGATCGCATCGGTCAGGTTGGGCGCGCCCAGGAAGCGGTCGCCGGTGCCGTCGTCCAGATGGCAGGCTGCGCAATTGTCACGATAGACCGTCTCGCCCGATGCGAGCAGCGCCGCATCGGCCGACTGCCCCGAGATGTTGCGCACATATTGCACCACCGCGGCGATCTCATCCTCGGTCAGGATGTCACGAAAGGCCGGCATTTCGGAATAGCGCGCATTGCCATCATCGGCGTTGCGGATCCCGTGGCTGATCGTGAAATGGATATCCTCGATCGTGCCGCCCCACAGCCAGTCATCATCCAGCAGGTTCGGATAGCCCGAGGCCTGAACCCCAGCCGCCCCCGAACCATGGCATTGCGAGCAAAAGGTGGCGAAAGTCGCAGCCCCGCCCTGGATGGCATAGTTGTACAGATCGGGATTGGCATCGGGGGTGATGTCGGCCAGCGCCACTTCGGTGATGCGGCTGCGGATGTCGGCGTTCATGTCGTCGAAACGGGCGATCTCGGCGGCCACGTTGGCGCGGGTGGAAAAACCCAAGACCCCCGGTGTGGCCCCATTGATCAACGGCCAGGCCGGAAACATCACCGTATAGGCGATGGCCCACACGATGGTGGCGTAAAAGGTCCACAACCACCAGCGCGGCAGCGGATTGTTGAATTCCTTGATCCCGTCCCAGGAATGGCCGGTTGTCTCGGGGTCGCCGGCCAGAAGCTCTTGTTCGACGGTTTGGGTGATCTTCTGGTCGGTCATTGCCGCGCCTCCTTGAATTGGCGGGTCTGGGCCTGTGGCGTGTCGGCCGCCGGCCGGTCATCATGACGAAACGGGATTTGCGCCGTGTCGCGGTGGATCTTGCGGCTGCCCGGGCGCAGCGTGAACACGATCACGCCCAGGAAAAAGATCAGCATGAACATCGCCCCCCAGCTGCGGGCGATGACCTGAAGAAGGGTATAGGTGTCGTCCATCCCAAGCCCCCCTTACCGGCTGGCCACGGCTTGGGCGGGGGCGAAGGTCGAGAAATCGACCAACGTGCCCAGCATCTGCATATAGGCGATCAGGGCATCCATTTCGGTGACCTGCGGCTGGCCGTCGAAATCGCGCTGCTGGGCGCCGGGGTAACGTTCGACGACGCCGGGGTCGCCGAAATCCGTGGCCTGCTGGATGAAATCGGCGCGCGCATTGTCCAGCATGTCATCGGTATAGGGCACACCAACCATGCGGTGGGTGCGCATCAGATCCACGATGTAGGTCGGCTGCACCACAGCTTCGGCCAGATGGGCATAGGCGGGCATCACCGATTCCGGCACCACCGACTGCGGGCTGGTGAAATGGTCGACGTGCCATTCATCCGAATACCGCCCGCCCACGCGCGCCAGATCGGGCCCCGTGCGCTTGGACCCCCATTGGAACGGATGGTCATACTGGCTTTCGGCGGCAAGGCTGTAATGGCCGTAGCGTTCCACCTCGTCGCGCATCGGGCGGATCATCTGGCTGTGGCAGACATAACAGCCTTCGCGGATGTAGATTTCACGCCCCGCCAGTTCCAGCGGCGCATAGGGACGCATGCCATCGACCTCTTCGATGGTGTTTTCAAGGTAGAACAGCGGCGCGATTTCCACGATGCCCCCGACGGTGACGACCAGAAAGCTGAGCGTCAGCAGCAGCGTCGCGTTGGTTTCGATCTTCTTGTGACCTTCCAGTGCCATCTTGCGGCCCTCCTTATTCGGCCGGGGCCACAAGCGGCGCGTCGCGGCGGACAACGCCCTTGCGGACCGTCATGTAAAGGTTCCAAGCCATGATCAGGGCACCCGCGAGGTAAAGCACCCCACCCAAGCCCCGCACCACATACATCGGGAACTTGGCGGCGACCGTGTCGGCAAAGGAATTCACCAAGAAGCCCTGCGCATCCACTTCGCGCCACATCAGGCCCTCCATGATGCCGGTCACCCACATCGAGGCCGCGTAAAGCACGATGCCGATCGTGGCCAACCAGTAATGCCACGACACCGCGCGCAGGCTGTAGAGCCGTTCCTTGTTCCACAGCTTGGGGAACAGGTAATAAAGCATCCCGAAGGTGATCATCCCGTTCCAGCCCAGCGCGCCGGAATGAACATGGCCGATCGTCCAGTCGGTGTAATGCGACAAGCTGTTGACCGCGCGGATCGACATCATCGGCCCCTCAAAGGTCGACATGCCATAGAAGGCGACCGATGTGACCATCATGCGCAGCACGGGGTCGGTGCGCAGCTTGTCCCATGCGCCCGACAGCGTCATGAGCCCGTTGATCATACCGCCCCAGCTGGGCATCCACAGCACGATCGAGAACACCATGCCCAGCGTCGAAGCCCAATCGGGCAACGCGGTGTAGTGCAGATGGTGCGGACCCGCCCAGATATAAAGAAAGATCAACGCCCAGAAATGGATGATCGACAGCTTGTAGGAATAGACCGGGCGTTCGGCCTGCTTGGGGATGAAATAATACATCATCCCCAGGAAACCGGCGGTCAGGAAGAAACCGACCGCATTATGGCCATACCACCACTGCGTCATCGCGTTCTGCACGCCTGACATCACCGTCACCGACCGCGAGCCGAAGATCGATACCGGGATCTGCAGGTTGTTGACCACATGCAGCATCGCCACCGTGACGATGAACGACAAAAGGAACCAGTTGGCCACATAGATGTGGGGTTCCTTGCGGTTGATCAGCGTGCCCATGAACACCGCCAGGAACGCGACCCAGACAATGGTCAGCCAAAGATCGGTCAGCCATTCCGGTTCGGCATATTCCTGGCCTTGCGTCGAACCCAGCACATAGCCTGTTGCGGCCATCACGATGAACAGCTGGTATCCCCAGAACACGAACCACGCCGTGTTCCCGCCCCACAACCGCACGGCGCTGGTGCGCTGGACGATGTAAAAGCTTGCCGCCAAAAGCGCGTTGCCCCCGAACGCGAAGATCACCGCCGAGGTGTGCAACGGGCGCAGCCGCCCGAAATTCAGA
This sequence comes from Pseudomonadota bacterium, assembly GCA_041163945.1. Taxonomy (GTDB): domain Bacteria; phylum Pseudomonadota; class Alphaproteobacteria; order Rhodobacterales; family Rhodobacteraceae; genus Roseicyclus. The sequence goes on along the minus strand of JBEAQJ010000013.1, from coordinate 28,273 downwards.
TAGCCCTGCGCCCAATCGAAATTCAGCGCCGGAAAGGCCAGTTGAAAGGCGATGAAGGTTCCCGCCAGAAAACCCACCACGCCCCAAAAGGCGGTGGCAATGGCTGCGGCCCGCACCGGTCCATCCATGTATTCATGCACCGGCACCGGTGCCTTGGGTTCGTCGGCGCCGCGCAGCACGATCACGAAAGTGATCGCCGCAGCCCCCATGATCAACAAGGCATGAACCAGATAGGCGACATCGCGCGCGTAGTTGGCCGCGATGGCGGCACAGACCGCCACCAAGCCAAGGATCAACAGCTTTACGTAATCAAGCATCGATCGTCCCTTCGTGATGCACCGGTTCCGACACGCATCAAGCCGCCCGGCGCTGTTCCATCTGCCCCCACATCGTCCAAGGGGCAGCGGCTGGCCTTGATCCATGTCAAATCCGTCCCCGCTTCCGCTTGACGCAGGTCAAGGTGCGGCGTCCTGCCCCGGTCTAGACCCGGATCGAAGCCGACCGAGGAGGTGTTCATGGCCTACAAATCCATCCTGACCATCCTGACCGACCCCAAGGAGATCCCCGAGGTGCTGGGTGCCGCCGTGCCCTTTGCCGAAAGCTGCGGGGCGCATCTCGATGTGCTGTGTCTGGGCATCGACCGCACGCAAACGGGCTATTACTTCGCCGGCGCGACGGCGCTGATCCACGAAGAAACCATCCTTCACGCCCAGACCGAGGCGCAGGCGCTCGAAGCGGCCGCGCGCACCGAACTGGCCCGCAGCGCGATTTCCTGGGGCGTAGAGGCGATGGTGGCACAATCGGCATCGGTGTCGGGCCTGGTGGCGCGGCGTGCCCGCTTTGCCGATCTGGTGATCCAGCCCAAGCCCTATGGCGACGGGCAATATTCCGACGCGCCCGTGCTCATCGAAGCGGCGATGTTCAACGGCCATGCGCCGGTGCTGGTTCTGGCCAAGGGGGTGGCCTTGCCCGGCAGCCCGGAACATGTGGTGATCGCCTGGAACGAATCCGCCGAAGCGATGGCCGCCGTTCGCCATGCCATGCCCCTGCTGATCAGGGCCAAGACGGTGGATATCTGCATCATCGCGCCCGAACGCCACAGCCCCGACATCGCCGACCCGGGCGCCGAGCTGTCACGCATGCTCAGCCGCCACGGCGTCAAGGTGTCGGTTTCGATCTTGGCTCAGACCTTGCCGCGCGTGTCGGAAATGATCGCGCGCCATGTGGCCGACACCGATGCCGAGATGTTGGTGATGGGGGCCTATGGCCATTCCCGCGTGCGCGAGGCGATCCTGGGCGGGGCCACGCGCAACATGCTGGAACATGCGCAGGTACCGGTGTTCATGGCCCATTAGGCGCGGCTTGGGCACGACGGGCCGGGCGGATGCTTGGGGCTGCGGCGCGCCGATGCCTGAACGGCTGACCGGCCTGGCGTACGGCCCGGTCAGCCGACGTGCACCATCAATAGACGCCACCATCGGCATCATCGCCGGTTTCTGCCATCAAGGCTTCGAAATCGGGCACGACGATGCGCCGCTTGCCGTCAAGCTGGATCACACCGTCCTTTTTCAGGCTCGACATCTGGCGGCTGACGGTTTCCAGCGTCAAGCCCAGGTAGTCGGCCATCGCCTCGCGCGTCAGCGGCAGATCAAAGGCCACCCGGCCGATGGTCGCGCGCGCCTGCAGCGACGCATCCCGGCGCGCGATGATCGACAGGAAGCTTGCGATCTTTTCGCGCGCTGTCTTGCGCCCCAGCAAAAGCATCCATTCCCGCGCGGCATCCAGTTCATCCAGCGTCATTTCCAACAGGCGCTGGCTGACATGGGGCGTGTTGACCAGCATGTCCTGAAACGGCACGCGCCGAAAACAGCACAGCTGCACATCGGTGGTGGCCGTAACGTCATAGGACACCCGGTCACGATTGGGCCGGCCGATGAAATCCGAGGGCAACAACAACCCCACCATCTGGCGGCGGCCATCTTCCATCGTCTGGCTCAGGGCCGCGACGCCGTGAACGACCGAGGCCACGAAATCCATCTTGTCGCCGGCCCAGACAATGGTCTGGCCGGCCGAGAAGCTCCGGTAATACTTGATCGCTTCGAGTTGCTCGAGTTCATCGGTCTCGCAGCGGGCACAAACGGCGCGATGACGAATGGGGCACTGCGCGCAATCAACGGGGGAATAGGCCTGTTGTCTTTGCGGCATGCTGTTACCCCTTCGGCCGGTCAGCGGATGGGCCGCGCTTGATCCAGATCAAGGTCAAGCGCTGCGGTCTGGCTTTAGCGCTAGTGCAATGGAACATGTCAATCAACTCCGCCGGTTGGGGCTTTTCGACGCAAAGGTCCCCCGCTACACCAGCTACCCGCCCGCCACGAAATTCTCCGATGACGTGACGGGGGCCGTGTTTCTGGACTGGATCGCGGCCATTCCGCAGGGCGCGCGCATCTCGTTGTATCTGCATGTGCCGTTCTGCCGCAGGTTGTGCTGGTTTTGCGCCTGTCGCACCCAAGGCGTGCGCAGCGACGCGCCGGTTCTGGCCTATGTCGACACGTTGAAGCAGGAAATCGCAGCGCTGGGCCGCCTGCTGCCGCAAGGGGTGGAGGTGGCGCGGCTGCATTGGGGGGGCGGCACGCCCACCTTGCTGGCCGCCCCGGTCATGGCCGATCTGGCCCAAAGCCTGCGTGCCGCGATGCCCTTTGCGCCAGAGGCCGAATTCTCGGTCGAGATCGACCCCAACGAAATCGACGACGCGCGCATCGAAGCGCTGGCAGCCGCGGGGATGAACCGCGCCTCGATCGGCGTTCAGGATTTCGACCCCGACATCCAGCAGATCATCGGCCGCGTCCAAAGCTATGCGGTGACGCGGGCCGCCGTCGAGGCGCTGCGGGCGGCCGGCATCCGGTCGTTGAACGCCGATATCCTGTTCGGCTTGCCCGACCAGACCAAGGCGCGGCTGTCGGAATCGGTTCAGATGCTGCTGTCGCTCGGGCCCGACCGGGTGGCGCTTTACGGCTATGCGCATGTGCCATGGATGGCCAAGCGCCAAGCGATGATCCCGACCGAGGCCTTGCCTTCGCCCGAGGCGCGGCTGGATCTGTTCGACACCGCGCGCCGGCTGTTTTTGTGGGATGGCTACCAAGACATCGGCATCGACCATTTCGCAAAGCCCGGCGACAGCATGGCCGTGGCGGCCCGCACCGGGCATCTGCGACGCAACTTCCAGGGCTATACCGACGATACTTGCGATGTGCTGATCGGGCTGGGCGCGTCGGCCATTTCGCGATTTCCGCAAGGTTTCGCGCAAAACGCCAGTTCGACGGCCGCCTATCAGAAAGCCGTGCGCGCGGGCGACATGGCGACCGGACGCGGCCATGTGTTCAAGGGCGAAGACCGGCTTCGGTCGCGGATGATCGAAATGCTGATGTGCGATTTTCGCATCGACAGCGCCCCGCTGATCCAGGATTTCGATGCATCGCACACGCGGTTGGCAGCCCTGTATGCCGCCGCGGCCGAACAGTTTCCGGGGATGATCAGCATCGATGCGCAAGGGCTTGCCATCCGCCCCGAAGGCCGGGCGCTGGCGCGCCTGATCGCACGGGCATTCGACGCCTACGAGATGCAACCCCAAGGCCATTCCTCGGCCATTTGATGGCCCCCTTGCGCGGGGGGCTGCGCGCGAACGGCGCAAACAGGACGGGGGAAGCAACCACATCATGTAACCCAGGGTTGCATATTTCACCCCTCGCGACAACTGATGGGTTGTGCAACCTTTTCAGGTCATAGCGACGGCGCCGAAGGCCGCGCGCATCAATTCGCGGGTATAGGCGCTTTGAGGCGCGTCAAACAATTGATCGCTGTCGCCCGTTTCCACCACGTCGCCGTTCTTCATCACGATGACCTTGTGGCTGAGCGCGCGCACGACCTTCAGATCGTGGGAAATGAACAGGTAGGCCATGGCGTGGCGGCGTTGCAGGTCGCGCAACAGATCAACGATCTGAACCTGCACCGTCATGTCGAGCGCACTGGTCGGTTCGTCCAGCACCACCAGTTTGGGCCGCAGGATCATCGCGCGTGCAATGGCGATGCGCTGGCGCTGCCCGCCGGAAAACTCGTGCGGGTAACGATCCATCATCGCGGGATCCAGCCCCACCTCGGTCAGGATCTGCGCCACCTGTGCGCGTCGGTCATCGCGCGCCACACCATGCACGGCCAAACCTTCGGCAACGATCTGTTCCACCGTCATGCGCGGGCTGAGACTGCCGTAAGGGTCTTGGAACACGATCTGCATGTCGCGTCTGAGCGGGCGCAGTTCGCGTGAATGCAGGCCCTGCACATCGCGCCCCTGAAAGATCACCGGCCCTTGCGACGCGATCAGGCGCAGGATCGCCAGCGCCAGCGTGGTCTTGCCGGACCCGCTTTCCCCCACGATCCCCAGGGTTTCGCCCGCTCGCACGCTCAGGCTGGCGGCATTGACCGCCTTGATGTGGCCGACCGTGCGCCGCATCAACCCGCGCTGGATCGGAAACCAGACGCGCAGATCGGCCGTGGTCAGAACCTGGGGCGCATCCTCGGCCACCGGATCGGGCCGGCCCTTGGGTTCGGCCGCCAGAAGCTTGCGCGTATAGGGATGCTGCGGATCGGCAAAGATCTGATCGGTGGGCCCCTGTTCGACGATTTCGCCCGCCTGCATCACGCAAACCCGGTCAGCGATGCGCCGCACGATGCCCAGATCATGGGTGATGAACAAAAGGCTCATGCCCATGTCGCGCTTGAGATCGGCCAGCAAGTCAAGGATCTGTGCCTGGATGGTCACATCCAGCGCCGTGGTGGGTTCATCGGCGATCAACAGCTTTGGCCCATTGGCCAGCGCCATGGCGATCATCACGCGCTGGCGTTGCCCACCCGACAACTGGTGCGGATAGGCCCCAAGCCGCGTTTCCGGATCGCGGATGCCCACCTTGTGCAACAATTCGATCACCCGCGCACGTGCAGCGGCCCCTTGCAGGCCCTGATGCAGCGCCAGGCTTTCGGTGATCTGCTTTTCCAGCGTGTGCAGCGGGTTCAACGACGTCATCGGCTCTTGAAAGATAAAGCTGATGTCATTGCCCCGGATCCGACGCAGCGTGGCGTCATCAGCCCCCACCATGTCTTGGCCATCATAGCGGACCGAACCGGTGATCTCGGTGGCGCCGGGCACCAGCGCCACGGTCGACAGCGCCGTCACCGATTTGCCCGATCCGCTTTCGCCGACCAGCGCCACCGTTTCCCCGGGCCCCACATCGAAGGACACGCCGCGCACGGCCTGCGTGGCGCCGAACCGGACCGACAGGTTGCGCACGGCCAGAACGCTCATCGAAAGGTCTTTCTGGGGTCGAAGGCGTCGCGCACCCCTTCGAAGATGAACACCAAAAGCGACAGCATCACCGCAAAGGCGAAAAACGCGGTAAAGGCCAGCCATGGTGCTTGCAGGTTGTTCTTGGCCTGTAGCGTCATCTCGCCAAGGCTGGGGGCCGAAGACGGCAACCCGAAACCCAGGAAATCAAGGCTGGCCAAGCCGCCGATGGTGCCCGTGACAATAAAGGGCAGAAAGGTCAGCGTCGCCACCATCGCGTTTGGCAAAACATGGCGGAACATGATGATGCCATTCGACACCCCCAGCGCACGCGCGGCGCGCACATATTCGAAATTGCGCGCGCGCAGGAATTCGGCCCGCACCACGCCCACCAGCCCGGTCCAGCCGAACAGCACCATCAAGAACACCAATAGCCAGAAATCCATCACGAAAATCGCCGAAACGATGATGATGATGTACAGGCTGGGGGTCGAGTTCCAGATCTCGATGACGCGTTGAAAGATCAGATCAAGCCAGCCGCCGTAAAACCCTTGCGCCGCGCCGGCCGCGATCCCGATCACCGAGGTCAGGAAGGTCACGACCAATGCAAATGTCACCGACAGACGGAACCCGTAGATCACGCGCGCCAAGACATCGCGTGCGGTGTCATCTGTGCCCAGCCAATGGTCGGCATCCGGCGGCGATGGGGCCGCACGGCCAATGTCGTTGACGGTGTTGTAGGCATAGGGGATGGGCGGCCACAGCAGCCAGCCCGCATCCACCCGCTCGCCATTGTAGGTGCCCGTCGCCTGCACCGTTTCGATCACGCCGGCGGGATCGTCCCAGCATGCATCCAAACCGCCCGATACGATCAGGCATTGCACCTCGATGTCGCGATAAACGGCTTCGGTGCGGAAATCGCCGCCGAACTCGGTTTCCGGATAGAAATTGAAGATGGGCATGTAATAGCCGCCCCGGTGCTGCACCAGGATCGGCCGGTCATTGGCGATGAATTCGGCAAACAGGCTAAGCCCATAGAGCACCGCAAAAATCCACAACGACCAATAGGCGCGGCGGTTGGCCTTGAAATTCTGCCAACGCCGCCGGTTGAGCGGCGACAGCCACGGCCGCCGGGCGGGCGGTGATGACATGCGCAGGCTGGGGCCAGTCTGGACGGGGGCGGGATCGGGCATGGCCATCGCGGTCACGTCTCGCGCGTGTCAAAATCGATGCGCGGATCGATCCAGACATACATCAGGTCGGACAAGATGTTGACCACCAGCCCGATCAGCCCGAACACGAAGAGCGTGCCGAAAATCACCGGGTAATCCCGGCTGACCGCGGCCTCGAACGCAAGCCGGCCCAACCCATCCAGCGAAAAGATCGTCTCGATGATCAGCGAGCCGCCGAAGAACACACCCACAAACACCGCCGGAAAGCCCGCGATCACGATCAGCATCGCGTTGCGAAACACGTGGCCATACAGAACGCGCGCCTCGCCCAGCCCCTTGGCACGGGCGGTCATGACGTATTGCTTGCGGATCTCGTCCAGAAAACTGTTCTTGGTCAAAAGCGTCAGCGTGGCAAAGGCCGATATGGTGGACGCCAGCACCGGCAGGGTGATGTGCCAGAAATAGTCGCCGATCTGCTGGATCAGGCTCATGTCTTCCCAGCCATCCGAGGTCAGGCCGCGCAACGGAAAGATCTGGAAATACCGCCCCCCCGCGAACAGAACCAAAAGCATGATCGCAAACAAGAAGCCCGGGATCGCATAGGCCACGATGATGACACCGCTGGTCCATGTGTCGAATTTGGTGCCATCGCGCGTGGCCTTGGCGATGCCCAGGGGAATGGACACCAGATACGCAATCAGCGTCGACCAAAGCCCCAGCGTGATCGAAACGGGCATCTTTTCGATCACCAGATCAATGACCGAGATTGAGCGGAAATAACTTTCCCCGAAATCGAAGCGGACATAATCCCACATCATCAGGGCAAAGCGTTCGAAACCCGGAATATCCTCGGCCACGCATTCGGGCGCCCGCAGGCTGGGGGTGCCGGTAAAGCCGTCTTCGCACAGGATGCGGGCAAAATTGAACTGAACGCGCAGTTCATCCAGAAATTGCGGCGGCAGGCCGCGCGCGCCCTCGTAACCGCTGCCCTCGATCTCGGAGGCGCCCATGGTCTCGGACCCGCCGCCGGAAATGCCCGCGAACACATCGCCTTCGCCTTCAAGCTGGGCGATCACTTGTTCGATCGGTCCGCCCGGCACGAATTGCGTCAGTGCGAAATTGATCACCATGATCCCGAACAGGGTCGGAATCATCAACAAGACGCGTCTGAGGATATAGGCGCCCATCTTCGCCTACAGCACACCCTGATCGCGCAGCGCCTGTTCGGCGGCCGGGTCCACCCACCAGAAATCCAAGAACCCGATGCCATAAGGCGGCAGGGTTTCGGGATAACGGTAGTGGTTGTAATAGGCGACCCAGACGTTCTGGTTGAACCATTGCGGCACCCGGATGCGCAGGCTGCGCAGCACCCGGTCAAGGGCGCGGGTCGCGGTTTCCATCTCGTCGCGGGTTTCGGCGCGGATCACGGATTCGAGCAATTCATCGACCGCCGGGTCGGCCAGACCCGCCACATTGAACAGCGATTCATTGGCCCCGAGCGATCCGAAATATTGCCGCAGCGCGGTGCCCGGCTCATATCCCATCGGGAAATTTCCGGTCAGCATGTCGAAATCGGCGTCACGCTGGCGCTGGCTCATCTGGGCGCCATCGACGCGGGTCAGCCGCGCATCGATACCGATGGCGCGCAGGTTTTCCACATAGGGGTTGATGATCCGGTCGAACAATGGGCTGGCGTTCAGGAATTCCACCTCCAGCGTGCGGCCGGCGGCATTGCGCAACAACCCGTCACTGCCCGGCGTCCAGCCCGCTTGTTCCAGCAAGCCCGAGGCGCGGCGCGCCTGCGCACGGTCAAAGGTCCGCGCCACGTCCGAGGGGGGCGTGGCAAAGGGCGGCGCGTCAAACACCTCGGCGGGCAGGCGATCGCGGAAAGGTTCCAGCACGGCCAGTTCGGCCCCTGCCAAAACCCCCTCTGCCTCCAGATGGGTGTTTTCCCAGAAGCTGTCGATGGGGGCATACAGCCCGTAGAACAGCGTCTGGTTGGTCCATTCGAAGTTGAACATCAACGCGATGGCTTCGCGCACGCGCGGATCTTGGAATTTTTCACGCCGCAGGTTGAAGATGAAGCTTTGGCCGCTTGCAATCACGCCCTGGGGAATTTCCTCGCGGATCACGGTGCCATCGGCCAGCCGCGGGAAATCATAGCTGTTGGCCCAGTTTTGCGAACTGTTTTCTTGCCGAAACAGGTAGTTGCCGGCGGTGAACCCTTCGAAGGCTGCAATCGCATCGGCGTAGTATTCCACCCGGATGCTGTCGAAATTGTAGCGGCCCACGTTGATCGGCAGATCGCGGCCCCAATAATCGGGGTTGCGCGTGAACACGGTCGAACGGCCCGGGTCGACCGACCCCAGCACATAGGGGCCCGATCCGACCAAGGGCGTCAGACGGCTGTCGGAAAAGGGCAGGCCACTGGCCAGATGGCTGGCACGGCTGAACACGGGCAAGCCGCCGGCCGCCTCGATGCGGCCACGCAGCTGGCTGTCGGGGTTGAAATCGAACCGGATACGCCGATCATCCAGAACCGTGGCGCCCGCGATCGTCAGCGGAATATTGGCGCGGAACGAAGGCAGCCCTTCGTCACGCAGGATTTCGTAGGAAAACAGCACGTCATCGGCCGTAACGGGCGTGCCGTCCGAAAACCGCACGCCATCGCGCAGGGTAAAGATGACATAGGCGCGATCTTCGGGATAGGCGATGGTTTCGCACAACAGGCAATAGCTTTCGCCGATGGTGTCGAGCGTCGAATCGAGCATGGATTCGAAAAAGATCGATGCCAGAACGGCCGGGTTGCCCTGATCGGTGTAGGGGTGCAGGGAATCGAAGGTGCCGCCCCCGCTCGACCAGCTCAGCGACATCTCACCCCCCTTGGGTGCGTCGGGGTTCACATAGGCCAGATGCGCGAAATCCGCGGGATAGGTCAGATCCTCGATCCCGAAGGTTGCCACCGCATGGGTCACGATCAGGTCCGGCTCTTGGGCCTGGGCCAAGGGGGCGCTGGTCGCCATGGCCACCACGGCGGCCAGCGACAAAAACAGCGACGACGGTTTTGGGCGGGGCAAGTCGGACAGGCGAATGGTCATTCGGGTCTCCGGGCTTCTGCGCGAAAAGGGCCTTTGGTTGATGTGGGTCGCAACAGGTTAGAGACCAGCCCCAATCCGGGTTCAAGTTGCGATTGCGTGATAAGTGCCACGCTTTGGGTCCGCACCAAACGCAAAGGACCGCCCCACGGGGCGGCCCCAAGCCAGGCTTTCACCAAATCCTACTGGAAGGTGGCGAGATAGGCGATCAGGTTGGCCCGGTCGCTCACGTCGCGCATGCCGTTGTAGGACATGGCCGTGCCGGGCGCGTAACCACGGGGGTTTTCCAAAAAGCCCGACAGGTTTTCCGGCGTCCATTCGCCGCCCATGCCAGACAGCGCGGCCGAATAGCTAAAGCCCGCGGCAGATGCCTTGGGGCGATTGACCACGCCATGCAGGTAGGGGCCCACGCCGTTGGCACCGGGATTGAGCTGATGGCAGGCGCCGCACTGGCGCCACAGCCGCTCGCCCGCGGCTGCGTCTGCCGCGGCGTAAACATCTGCGAATGCGACCTCGACCACCTCTTCGGCGGGGGCTTCCTCGGCGCTGTCATCATGCACCAGAATGGCATAGCCCGAGACGTGATCGTCGCCGTGCTTTTCAATGTCATAAAGGCTTTCCGCGGCCCAGCCGCCCAGCAAAAGCACAAGCATGGCGCCACAAACAGACGCGACTGCCTTGGTAATGGTCATGGTATCGAACATGGTTTTCCCATCCGTCTGGCGGTGTTTGGGGTATCTATGGGGTTTCACCGATCCATGGCAAGGTGTAGGGAGCGCGACGAAACGCCCACATTGGACCGCACGCCATGACCGATCGCATCGCCTTCCAGGGGGAACCGGGTGCCTATTCGCATCAGGCCATCCATGACGCCCGCCCGGGCATGGAGGCCTTGCCCTGCGCCACCTTTGAAGACGCGATCGAAGCCGTGCAATCGGGGCGCGCCAGCCAGGCCATGCTGCCGGTCGAAAACACCACCTATGGCCGGGTGGCCGACATTCATCGGCTCTTGCCATCATCGGGGCTGCACATCGTCGACGAGGCTTTCGTGCGGGTGCACATCAACCTGTTGGCGGTGCCGGGGGCCAAGCTGTCCGACATCCGCGAAGCATGGTCGCACCTGGTGCTTTTGCCGCAATGCGCGCAGTTCTTGCGCCAACACAAGCTGATCGGCCAGGTCAGCCCCGACAATGCGCGCGCCGCCCGCGATGTGGCGGCTTGGGGCGACCGCAGCAAGGCGGCGTTGGCGTCCGAACTGGCGGCCGAAATCTACGGGCTGGATGTGCTGGCCCGCCACATCGAAGATCACGACACCAACACCACGCGCTTCCTGATCATGTCGCGCGAACCCAACATGGTGCGGCGCGCCGATCACATGATGACGACCTTCGTGTTTCGGGTGCGCAACATCCCGGCCGCCTTGTACAAGGCGATGGGGGGGTTTGCGACCAACGGGGTCAACATGACCAAGCTGGAAAGCTACATGGTCGACGGGTCTTTTACCGCGACGCAATTCTACGCCGATATCGAAGGCCACCCCGAAGACGCCAACGTGCGCCTGGCGCTGGAAGAACTGGCCTATTTTACCAGTTTCCTCAAGATCTTGGGCACCTATCCAGCGGCATCCGTCAGGGATTGAAGCTTGCGTGCGGCGGCAAGCGCTTGAGCGCGGGGTGCGGGAAATTGCGTTCGGCGGTAATGGCGTAGAAATTTTCGACAATGCCCAGATCGCCGGGTGCCTGCATCAAGATGCCCGCCGCGATTTCGTCTTGCACCACGACGCCCGGCGCCAAGGCCACCCCCACATCCTGCCGCACAAGCAGGCGGACCATGGCCATGTCATCGACCTCGGCCAGGATCATGGGGGTGATCGCCCGCCGGGCGCACAGGGCCTCGAACCCGGTGCGGATCGAGCTTTCGGTGGGCAAGATCAGGGGCTGGTGGCGCAACAGCCAATCGGCATCGCGCCCGGCCATCCGCGCATGGGTGCCGATCAGGGCCACGGGTTGGGCCGCGATGCGATGGGCGGTCAGGTCCGGGAAAGCCACCGGATCATGGGGCTCGGTGGACAAGACGACATCGAGCGCCAGCCCCGCCAGACGCGGCAACAACAGCCCCCCCGACCCGGACACCAAGGCCAAGGGCACCGCATCAGGCCCATCGCCCAGCACAGGGCGCAGGAACTGAAGCTGGAAATTGCGGGACAAGGTCGACAGCGCCCCAACCCGCAGGGGCCGCGCCCGTCGCCCGCCGTCGCCCAAGGCGGCCAACAATTCTTCGCCGGTGCCGAAAATCCGTTCGGCATGATCCAGCGCGATGCGCCCGGCTTCGGTCAGGATCAACTGCCGCCCGCGCCGCGCGAACAGCGCGTGACCCAACCGGTCCTCCAGCTGCCGGATCTGGGCCGACAGGGCCGATTGCGACAGGTTCAAACGTTCGGCCGCACGCGTCAGATGACCTTCGCGTGCGACCTCGCGGAAATAGCGCAGATGGTGGTAATTCAACCGGTCCATGGCGGCCTAAAATAGAATGATCCGCTCTGTTTGACACATAAATCCGATCAAATGCCGATCACGAGATCTGCCAATGCGATCCAGACCGGGATCGACAGGATGGCGATCGGTGTTCCGATCCCTGTCGAGGTGCCGACATAGGCGCTGGGGTTTGCGTCGGGCAAGGCGCCGCGCAGCGTGGGTGGGCCCGATATGTCGGAACTGGACGCGGCCATCACCGCCAAAAGCACCACGCCGCCCGCCGAAAACCCGGTCAGATGATGGGCGATCACCCCGGCGCCAAAACCCAGCAAACCATGCACGAAGGGCGCGGCCAACCCATAGACCACATAGGCATGTGCCACGTTGCGCAATTCACCCAAGCGCGCCCAGGCCTCCATGCCCATGATCAGCATCAAGATCGACAAAAGACCGCGGAACAGCGGTTCGTAAAAGCTGTCATAGACCTGTTCGGGCCGACCGAACAGACCGATGGCAAGACCCAGTAGCAGGGCGGAAATGGCCGGGCTTTTCAGCGTGTCGGTCAGGATGTCCTTGACCAGCCCATCGCCCGCGCCACCGCCCAGGGTCAAGGTGGCGGCACCCCCGCCGGCCGGCTGGGCGGCGCTGGCGCGCAGGGCGGCCATCCGGGCCAAAAGGATCGCGGTCACCAGCGCGGCAATATCCATGAAGGGGTAAAGCGCGCCAATGAACCCTTCGTAGGCGATGCCCTCGGCGTCCAGCATCACCATGCCCGCCGCCAGCGTCGAGGCCGACACCGCACCGAAAAGCCCCGCCGTTGCCATCCCGTCCACCCGGTTCACGCCCGGGGTCCGCGCCAAGGTGCGCCCGCCCAGCAACACGATTGCCACACCCAAAAGCGCCGCCGCGACCGCGGGCACGGCCAAGGCAACCAGATCGGCCGCGCGCACCGAAATACCGGCGCCAAGGCCGACCTTCAAAAGCAAGACCAGAACGATGAATTTATAGACCGGTTCGGGCACGGTCAGCTTGCTGCCCATCGCGGCCAGCATCATGCCGCCGATCAGAAATGCCAGCGTCGGCTTTTGCAATTGCGCGACCAGGGTCGCGGTGATGTCGAACAGAATTTCCATGGCGCATGCCTCCGGCCCATATCCAAGATAGGGGGGGTATGCCGGCAGGGTTCCTGAAAGAAAAATACAGTTTTTGTCGATTTCGTTCTGTTATCTAGAACGAACTGGCCATGATCCAGCCTTGGACCCACAAGGTGGCCATGCCCGCGACAATCGCCCAGATGGGGCTGCGGGTCCACAACCCCACCGCCAGGGCCAAGGCGGCGGCGGCGATGCGGCCGGGATCGGTCTGGCCGCCCGTGGCTTGCGGCCACAACACCAGCGGCGTGACCATCCCGGGCAAGATGCCAACGGCGGTGTAACGCAGGTGGCGCAACAACCATGCGGGCAGGCTGCGATTGCCCAGCACACCCAGAAACGAGAACCGCACCAAGAACGTGCCCGCGCCCAGCGCCAGGATGATCAGCCAGATTTCGCCTGCGCTGTAGTTCACCGGCCCATCCCCATCCGGCGCTCGACCTCGGCACCGACGATCATTGCCAGCAATCCGGCGACCAGCAGCCACAGGTTCCAAGGCAGGAAACTGAACACCACCGCCATCACGACCGATGTCAGGGCCGCGGCCACATGGGCCAGTGTGCGCAAGGCCGGCGCAATCAGCGCGATAAAGGTGATGGGCACCGCGAAATCCAGACCCAACGCCGGCGGTATGGCCTCGCCCAGCACGATGCCCAGCGCCGATGCCCCGATCCAGACCGGGATCGTGGGCGTGGCGGTGCCAAAAAAGAACGCGACCTTTTCGGCGGTGCTTTGGTGCGGGGCGGTTTCGTATTCGGTGATCGACATCGCATAGGTCTGATCGACATTCATGTAGGCGATCAATGCACGTTGCCAGAACGGCGCGCCCCCCAGATGCGGCGCAAAAGACGCCGAATACATCGCCATTCGCAAGTTGACCGCCAAGGCCGAGGCGATGACGATCAGGGTCGGCGCATTGTCATACATCAGTTGCAGCGCGGTGAATTGCGACGCCCCCGCAATCACCAGCACGGTGAAGCCCATCACCTGCGCCACATCGAGCCCCGCCTCGGTGCCGACAACCCCGAACAACAGCCCAAACGGGCCCACCACGATCACAAAGGGCAAGGCCGTGGTCAAACCACGCCAATAGGCGGTTCGGGGGCTGGATACGGGCATGGGGGCGGGCTAGCCTGTCAGAAATTCCCGCGCAGCCATAGGCGAGGCATGTCCGGGATGCAATTCGGCCCGCGCGGCCCCGCCACAAACGGCGCAACACAAGGCAGGCCATGCAGATCGACACGGTGATCATGGTGGATTGGTCGGCCCGCTCGACCCCTTCGCCCAAGCGCTGGACCAAGGATGCCATCTTTGTGGCCGAGGTCACGCAAGGCGCCACCACGATCAGCTATTGCCGGACACGGGCGGCGGCAAGCGCGCATCTGGTCGCCCGGCTGGACGCGGCCCTGTCCGATCGGCGGCGCGTGTTGCTGGGGGTCGATTTCCCCTTGGCCTATCCCAAGGGGTTCGCGCAGGCGCTGACGGGCACGGCCGAGCCTTTCGCGGTCTGGGCGTGGCTGGCCGATGCCATCACGGATGATGCAAACAATGCCAACAACCGGCTTCAGGTGGCCGGCCGGATCAATGCGGATCTGGGTGGCACCGGGCCCTTCTGGTCGCACCCGGTGGGCCAGACCCCCAGCCATGTGCCCTTTCGCAAGCCCCCGCACCGGGGCTTTGGCTTTGACGAACGCCGGCGGGTCGAACGCGTGGCCACGGGCGCCAGCACTTGTTTCCAGCTCTTCGGCACGGGCGCGGTGGGCAGCCAAACGCTGGTCGGCCTGCCCCGGCTTTGGGCGCTGCGGCAACGCTATGGCGATGCGCTGGCCGTGCGCCCCTTCGAAGACCGCCCCGCCCCGATCCTGATCACCGAGGTCTACCCCGCGATCCTGTCCAAAGAGATCAAGCGCCGCCAGCGCCCCGACGACATCCCCGATGCTGCACAGGTTCGCATTCTGGCCTTGGCCTTTGCCGGGCTGGCCCCCGATCGTCTGGACGACATGTTGCGCGACGGCGACCCAGAGGAAGGCTGGATCGCAGGCTTGGGTCACGAGCAAGAGCTGATCGCGGCCCTGGGCTGATCGGCGCAGGCCCCCTTAATCGAAGGTGCCCGCCACCCGACCCAGCAGCATGAAGGCCCGCGCCGTCCGCGTATCGGCCAGCTGCGCGATCTGGCCATCATCGGCCCCGCGTTCAAAGGCCATGAAACTGCGATCGAACTGGCGCAGGAAATGATGTGCCGCGTCCCGAAAAACCGGGTCGGTCTTCATGCGACCGGCGGCGCGCGCAAGGCTGTCGGCCTCATGAATGGCACCCAGCGCCGCGATGGCCTGACCACGTTCGCCTTGGGCAAAGCAGCGCCAGAGCGCCGGATCGGCCCCGTCGGGGCGCAGGTCATCCATATAGATGCCCTCTTGGCTAAGCAGCGTCAGCACATCCTGGCTGGCACGGATCAACCGCCCCGTGGCGTGATCCTGAAGCGCACGGTTCAGGGTGCGGAACCCTTCGGCATCCTGCGCATCGCGGGGAAAATTCAGCGCCGTGATGAAATCCGCCGTCGAAAGCGGCGCCTTTTCCACCGGGGTTGGCAAGGCCAAGGCGGGCTGTGGCGGATCGATCCGCGCAGGGGCCGCCGCCACCGCTTGCCCGGCGGTGCTGACCATGGGTCGCACGGCCGCCGGGGGCGGGGCGGCCACGACCGACGGATCAACCGGGCGTCGGGCTGCGGATGCGGGGGCGGCGGGGCGGGTGTCGCGATGGGCTGGTGTGCCTTGATCGGCACGCATCGCATCAATCGCCGCTTGCAGCCGTTCCGTTTCCGCCCGCAAGGCCCGCGCGGTGCGCAGCGTGCTGGCCGCAACCCACAGGAAGGCCAGCGGCATCAGCATCGAAAGGGCATTCATGACGCGCGTGGCAAACCCGCCGCCCGGCTCGGATGCATCGCCGATTGCTGCCAGCAGCACAACGGCGATCCAAAGCACGCCCAGCGCGACGGCCACGCCTTCGATGACGGGGATACGCGCGGCACCGGGACGCAGGCCCTTTTGGCCCCGATCCGGGCGGGCAGGTTTGCGATCAACAGGCATGGGGGCAAAACCGTTCCACCCCAGGGGCGCACGCATCAGACATAGGTGATCGAAACGATCTCGTAATCCTTGTCGCCACCCGGCGTCTTGACCTCGACGCTGTCGCCCGCATCCTTGCCGATCAGGGCGCGCGCCAAGGGCGAGTTGATGTTCAACAGGCCCTTTTCGATGTTGGCCTCGGCCTCGCCCACGATCTGAAAGCTTTTTTCCACGTCGTCTTCGTCGACCAGAACAACCGTCGCCCCGAATTTGACCGGGCCAGACAGGGTCTTGGGATCGATCACATTGGCCCGCCCGATCAGCGCCTCAAGTTCCTTGATGCGGCCTTCGATGAACGACTGTTTTTCCTTGGCGGAATGGTATTCGGCATTTTCCGACAGATCGCCATGCGCACGCGCTTCGGCAATGGCCTGAATGATGGCCGGGCGCTCGACGCTCTTGAGCTGCTTGAGCTCATCGTTCAGGGCCTTGTAGCCCCCGGGGGTCATCGGAATCTTGTCCATGGGAAACGCCTTGATCTGTTCGAGCACACGACCGTCTGAGCGGTTGAGGTTAGGGATGAACCGGCCCCTGTTCAACGGTGTTCATGCGCGGTTCAGCCGATTTGCATCGCGCCCACCACGCCAGCATCCGCGCTGGTTCGGGGCTCGGGCCGTTTGGGGGGGCCATCCGCGCCACACCCGGCCAGCAAGACGACCACCGCCAGCAGGGATGCCAGCACAGGCACACGGGTCATGGCAAAAGCTCCTTCCAGCGGGCGATCTGGGCGCGGACCTGCGCGGGCGCGGTCCCCCCGTATGACATGCGGGATGCGACCGAATTATGAACGCCCAAGACCGCGAACACATCCGCGGTGATGCCCGGGTGCACCGTCTGCATCTGGTCGAGCCGCAGATCGGGCAGATCGACACCCGCAACTTCGGCCATGGCCACCAAGCTGCCGGTGACATGATGGGCTTCGCGGAAGGGAAGCCCCAGCACACGCACCAGCCAATCGGCCAGATCGGTGGCGGTGGAAAAGCCGGAACCGGCAGCCGCCTCTAGGGCGGGACGGTTCGCGGTCATGTCGCGCACCATCCCCTCCATCGCGGCCAAGGCCAGCATCAGGTTGTCGGCCGCGTCGAAGACCTGTTCCTTGTCTTCTTGCATGTCCTTGGAATAGGCCAGCGGCAGCCCCTTCATCACCATCAACAGCGCCACATTGGCCCCGAAGATCCGCCCGATCTTGGCACGGATCAACTCGGCGGCATCGGGGTTCTTTTTCTGCGGCATGATTGATGAACCGGTGGTGAACCGGTCCGACAGGCGCACAAAACGGAACTGGGCCGAGGACCAGATCACCAGCTCTTCGGCAAAGCGCGACAGATGCATGGCGCAGATCGACGCCGCCGCCAGATATTCCAGGGCGAAATCGCGGTCGCTGACCGCATCGAGCGAATTGGCCATCGGCCGGTCAAAGCCCAAGGCATCGGCCGTCATGTGCCGGTCGATCGGAAACGACGTGCCCGCCAACGCCGCCGCCCCAAGGGGGCATTCGTTCATCCGGGCCCGCGCATCGGCAAACCGGCTGCGGTCACGCGCCAGCATTTCCACATAGGCCATCATGTGATGGCCCCATGTGACGGGCTGGGCAGTTTGCAGATGCGTGAAGCCCGGCATCACCCAATCGGCGCCGGCATCGGCCTGTGCGATCAAGGCACGCATCACGGCCTCGAGCCCGGCGATGGCGGCATCACATTGCGCGCGCACCCACAGCCGGAAATCGGTGGCCACCTGATCATTGCGCGACCGCGCGGTGTGCAACCGGCCGGCAGGATCGCCGATGATCTGTTTCAGCCGCGCCTCGACATTCATGTGAATGTCTTCCAGCGCGGTCGAGAATTCGAAACGGCCCTCGTCGATCTCTGACAAGACCGTGAGCAGACCTTTGCGGATCGCGGCCACATCGCTATCACTGAGGATACCCGTGGCCGCCAGCATCGCCGCGTGGGCGCGGGAGCCTTCGATATCCTGCTTGGCCAGTCGCTTGTCGAACCCGATCGAGGCATTGATCGCCTCCATGATCGCGTCGGGTCCGGCAGCAAAGCGGCCGCCCCACATGGCGTTGGTCGTGGTCTTGGTCATGGGTATCGGCCCTTGGAGGAATTCCGGATGATCCGCCTGATGCGTTCCGTGTTGGTCTACCTTGCCGCAGGCTTGGGTGCAAATGCTGCCGTGGCACAAGACCTTTCGGCCTATCTGACCGGCGAAATGCGGGGGCTGGTGATCCATGACGCGCCGGTGGCGACCTCAAGCCTGCCCTATCTGCGCATGGACGACACCCAAGGCCACTTGGCCGATTATGCGGGGCGTCACATCGTGCTGAATTTCTGGGCCACCTGGTGTGCGCCCTGCCGCGAGGAAATGCCATCGCTGCAAAACCTGCAAACGGCGCGGGGCGGGGCGGATTTCGCGGTGGTCACACTGGCCACGGGGCGCAACCCGCCGCAAGCCATCCGCCGTTTCTTCGAAGAAATTGGCGTCCGCGATCTGCCGCAATACCGCGACATCAACCAGCAGATCGCCCGCGAAATGGCGGTCTTCGGCTTGCCCATCACGGTGATCTTGAACCCCGCGGGGCAAGAAATCGCCCGGCTCCGGGGCGACGCCCACTGGGACAGCCCCGAAGCCCTTGCCCTGATCGACGCCTTGATCGGCCCGCCCGAAGGATAACCGCCGGGCATTCGCGGCGGGGGTTATTCCGCCGCGTCCAAGTAGCTGTCGAGCGGCGGACAGGTGCAGATCAGGTGCCGGTCGCCGTAAACATTGTCGACCCGGTTCACCGGCGGCCAGTACTTGTCAACGCGGAAGGCCCCGGGCGGGAAACACCCTTGTTCGCGCGAATAAGGCCGATCCCAATCGCGGATCAGATCCTCCATCGTGTGGGGCGCAAGGCGCAGCGGGCTTGCCTCGATCGGCAGGCGGCCGGCCTCGACATCGGCGATTTCGGCACGGATGGCCAGCATGGCATCGCAAAAGCGATCGATCTCGGCCTGGGTTTCGCTTTCGGTCGGCTCGACCATCAGGGTGCCGGCGACGGGCCAGCTCATCGTGGGGGCGTGAAAGCCGCAATCCATCAGCCGCTTGGCAATGTCATCGACGCTGACGCCCACCTCGGCGAAGGGGCGGGTGTCCAGGATGCATTCATGCGCAACGCGCCCGGCCTTGCCCTTGAACAGCACCGGAAAGGCGTCTTCCAGCCGCTTGGCGATGTAGTTGGCATTCAAGATGGCCACCTTGGTCGCACGTGTCAGGCCTTCGCCGCCCATCAGCCGCACATAGGCATAGCTGATCGGCAGGATCGATGCCGATCCATAGGGTGCGCCCGACACCGGCCCGGTCGCACCGCCGGTTTCGGGATGGCCCGGCAGATAGGGCGCCAGATGCGCCTTGACCCCGATGGGGCCCATCCCCGGCCCGCCCCCCCCATGCGGGATGCAAAAGGTCTTGTGCAGGTTCAGGTGGCTGACATCGGCCCCGATGTCGCCGGGTCGTGACAGCCCCACCATCGCGTTCAGATTGGCCCCGTCCAGATAGACCTGCCCGCCATGCTCATGGGTGATGGCACAAAGCGTGCGCACGGTTTCCTCGAACACGCCATGGGTGGACGGATAGGTGATCATGCAGGCGGCCAGATTGTCGCCCGCGGCTTCGGCCTTGGCACGGAAATCGTCCAGATCGACATCGCCGTTTTCGGCGGTGCGCACCACCACCACCTCCATCCCGCACATCTGTGCCGATGCCGGGTTGGTGCCATGCGCCGATACCGGGATCAGGCAGATGCGGCGATGCCCCTGGCCGCGGGCGGCGTGGTAGGCCGCGATGGTCAAAAGCCCCGCATATTCGCCCTGCGCCCCTGAATTGGGCTGCATCGACATGGCGTCATAGCCGGTGATCTGGCACAGCTTGGCCGACAGATCGGCCAGCATCACCGCATAGCCTTGCGCCTGGTCGGCGGGCGCGAAGGGATGGATGGAATTGAACCCGGGCCAGGTGATCGGCATCATCTCGACGGCCGCGTTCAGCTTCATGGTGCAAGACCCCAAGGGGATCATCGCCCGATCCAGCGCCAGATCGCGATCCGACAGGCGGCGCATGTAGCGCATCATCTCGGATTCGGCGCGGTTCATGTGAAAGATCGGATGCGTCAGATAGGGCGTCGTGCGCGCCATCTGGTCGGGAATGGCGGGTGCGCTGGCCGGGGCCAGAAGCGCCACATCGAACGCCGCACAGACAGCGGCCAGATGGGCCTCGGTCGTGGTCTCGTCGACCGAGATGCCGATGCGGTCCACCCCCACATCGCGCAGGTTGATCCCGCGCGCCACGGCGGCGGCCATGATCCGGCTCTGGCGGTCGCCAACGGGCACGGTGATCGTGTCGAAAAACGCCGCCGCCTCGGGCGGGTAGCCACCCGCCTTCAGGCTATCGGCCAGCCGCACGGCTTTCAGATGCACCGATTGTGCAATGGCGCGCAGCCCCTCGGGCCCGTGAAAGACGGCATAAAAGCTTGCCATCACCGCCAGCAGCGCCTGCGCCGTGCAGACATTCGAGGTGGCTTTTTCGCGGCGAATGTGTTGCTCGCGGGTTTGCAGCGACAGCCGATAGGCCTTGTGACCATGGCTGTCGACCGACACCCCCACGATCCGGCCGGGCATGGCCCGCTTGTGCGCATCACGGCACGCCATGAAGGCCGCATGCGGCCCGCCATAGCCCAAGGGCACCCCGAAGCGCTGCGCGCTGCCCACCGCGATATCGGCCCCCATCGTGCCCGGGTCACGGATCAGCGTCAGCGCCAAAAGATCGCCGGCCACGATCGCGATGGCTTTGTGCGCCTGCAACGCCGCGATCTGGGCGCCGGGGTCAGACAGCCCGCCAAACGTGCCGGGCACCTGGAAAATGGCGCCGAAGACGGTGCTGGCGTCCATCTGCGCGGGGTCGCCCACGATGACCGTGATCCCCAGCGGTTCGGCGCGGGTGCGCATCACCGCGATGTTCTGCGGATGACAGTTTTCATCGATGAAGAACGCCCGCGCCTTGGATTTCGCGACGCGCTCGGCCATCACCATCGCCTCGGCGCAGGCGGTCGCCTCATCCAAGAGCGAGGCGTTGGCCACATCCAGCCCGGTCAAATCCGCCACCATCGTCTGGAAATTCAGCAAGGCTTCCAACCGACCTTGGGCGATCTCGGGCTGATAGGGGGTGTAGGCGGTATACCAGGCCGGGTTTTCCAGCACATTGCGTTGGATCGCGGGCGGGGTGTGGGTGTTGTAATAACCCTGCCCGATCATCTGGACCATCGGCTTGTTGCGATCGGCGATCTCGCGCATGTGCGCCAACAATTCAGCCTCGGACATCGGGGCCCAATCCAGCGGCGTGTCCTGCCGGATCGATGCGGGCACCGTCTGATCGATCAAGGCATCAAGACTGGGCGCGCCCACCACCTTGAGCATGGCCGCCATTTCGGCCGGCGATGGGCCGATATGGCGGCGATTGGCGAAATCGGTCGGATCGTATTGGGTCTGGGTCCAAGCCATGTCTGTGGTCCTATCGGGGCGAAAGGGGCCGGTCTTTCCCCTGTGATGTCTTTGCGTCACGCATGTGCGGGCGCGGGGGCCGCGCCCCCGCCGGCGGGATCACTCGCCGATGTGATCCTTGTATTCATCCTCGTCCATGTATTCATCCAGCGCCGAAAGATCCTCGATCTTGATCTTGAAAAACCATGCCGCGCCGGTCGGGTCGTCATTGACCAGCGCGGGGTTGTCGACCAGCGCGTCGTTGATCTCGACGATTTCGCCATCGAGCGGCGCCAGAATGTCGGATGCCGCCTTGACGCTTTCGATCACCACGATCTCATCGCCGCGGGCGACCTGGGTTTCCAGCTCGGGAAGTTCCACGAACACCACATCGCCCAGCTGCGTGGCGGCGTATTCGGTGATGCCCACGGTGACGATATCGCCCTCGAGGCTCAGCCATTCATGATCTTCGGTATATTTCATCTTGTCCTCATCTGGAGGGGTGGATCATCGTTTGTAACCGGGCGGAACGAAGGGCACGGGCCCTTGGCCAAGGGCCAGACGCTTGCCGCGCAGCTCGCCGTAAAGCGGCGCATCGGCGGGTGTGGCGGCATCGATCAGGCCAAGGGCGATGGGCACCCCCAGCGACGGGCCGAAACCGCCCGAGGTGATCACGCCAACGGCCGTGGCAGCATCGGCATCGGCAAAAAGCGCGACGCCCGCGCGCATCGGCGCACGGCCTTCGGGGCGCAACCCCACACGGCGGCGCGGCGCACCATGGGCAAGGTGATCGAGAATGACATCAGCCCCGGGAAAGCCGCCCGCCCGGTCCCCGCCCGCCCGGCGTGCCCGCCCGATCGACCAGCCCTGTCCGGCTTCGACGGGGGAAATCGTTTCGTCCATCTCTTGGCCATAAAGCGGCAAGCCCGCTTCCAAGCGCAGGCTGTCGCGCGCGCCGAGACCAATCAACGCCACCCGTTCATCGGCCAAAAGCGCCCGCGCCAAGGCTTCGGCACGATCCATCGGCACCGAGATTTCAAACCCGTCCTCACCGGTGTAGCCCGAACGGGAAATCCACAATCCCGTGCCCTGCCAATCACACACCGCCACATCCATGAAGCGCATCGCACCCACGCCCGGCACAAGCGTGGCCAGTGCTGCCGCGGCCATCGGTCCCTGCAGCGCCAAAAGCGCCCGATCGGACAGGGGCACAACCCCGGCGATATGGGCGGCCAGATGCGCCAGGTCATGGGCATGGCGCGCGGCGTTGACCACCACGAACACATCGCCCGCGCGATGCGCGATCATCAAATCATCCAGCACGCCGCCGGCGGCGTTGGTGAACACGCCATAGCGCTGGCGCCCAACGGGCAGGCCCAACAGATCGGCCGGGATCAGCGCCTCAAGACCGGCCAGCGCATCCTTGGGCAGGCGCAGCTGGCCCATGTGGGTGACATCGAACAGCCCGGCGTTGCGCCGTGTCCACAGATGTTCGGCCATCACACCATCGGCATATTGCACCGGCATGGACCACCCCGCGAAGGGCACGAATTTCGCGCCGAATTCGGCATGCAACCCAGCCAGGGGCAGCGTTTTCAGATCCTCGGCGATTGTGTCGGCCATCATCCCCGTCTTCAATTTGGGCCGATCGCGGCCCGGCATCGATGATCGCGCCCCGCTTGGGCTGCGACAGTGATGCCCCCTCTGTCCTTTCGCCTGAGATCGTTATCCCGTCGGCGGATGCGGCGGGCCGCATCACTCTCCAGAGTTGTGGTGCCGATGCAGGTCCTTTTGCCTGAGAGTTTACCGGGGCGGTTGCTCCTTCGGCCCTGACCGGGTGTGGCCAGTGTCTCCCTGCGTCGACGATTTCAAAATATCAGGCTTCGGGCAGCCCGCAAGGGGTCTTGTGCTGCTGCGGCGCTTTCGCCATCAAAACCGACATGACCCTGGATCAAGACCCATATTTCTTCGGCTATGGAAGCCTGGTGAACCGGGCCACCCATGCCTACCCCCGGGCGGTGCGGGCCCGTGCGCATGGCTGGGTGCGGATCTGGCAGGCCACCACCTTGCGACAGGTCGCCTACCTGTCGGTGACACCCGCCCCCGGCGTCGAAATCGAGGGGCTGATCGCCGCGGTGCCGGGCGGTGATTGGGCCGCACTGGACGCGCGCGAACACGCCTATGCGCGGCATCCGCTGGCACAACTCCGCCATGACGGGGGCCCGATTGGTCCGGTGATGATCTACCAGGTCGAAGCCCAGCACATCGCCCCCGCCGGCCGCCACCCGATCTTGCTGAGCTACCTCGACACCGTGGTGCAAGGCTTTCTGCGCGAATTCGGCACGGCCGGGGTGGCGCGGTTTTTCGAAACGACACAGGGGTGGGACACAGGCATCGTCAATGACCGTGCGGTGCCGCGCTATCCGCGGGCGCAGCCGACGACCGGGCGTGAACGGGCACTGGTGGATGCCGCGTTGCGCGATCTGGGCGCCAGCATAGCCTGACGCAGGGTTTAGAGCCCCGGTTTTTTCTGCAGCAAGCGCATCACATCGGCCATTTCCGGCCCGGTTTCGCGGCCGGTGACGGCCTTGCGCAGCGGCATGAACAGGCCCTTGCCCTTGCGACCGGTGGCCTCTTTGACCGCCTGGGTCCAGCTGGCCCATGTGGTTGCGTCAAAAGGCGGATCGGGCAACAAGGAAAACGCCGTTGCCACGAAATCCCGGTCGTCCTCGGCGACCACGGGCGTGGCCCCGTCACGAAACAGCGCCCACCAGTGCGCAAGATCGGCCTTCGTCGTGATGTTGGCGCGCGCGACGTCCCAGAAATCGGCCGCCAGCGCATCCGGCACACCCAACGCCGCGATGTCACCGGCGATGGCCGACAGGTGCGTGTCTTGCAAGATGCGCGCGGTCAACGGGAACAGGTCGGTTTCATCGAATTTCGTCGGGGCCGATCCGAATTGTGCCAGATCGAAGTTTTCGGCCAATTCCTCGATCGATCCGGCCAGAACGACCGGCTGGGACGAGCCGAGCCGCGCCATCAAGCTGAGCAGCGCCATACGCTCGACCCCGGCGGCACGCAGGTCGCGCAGCGACAGCGTGCCCAGCCGCTTGGACAAGGCTTCGCCCTGCGCGCCGGTCAGCAGCGAATGATGCGCAAAGGCCGGATGCCCATGGCCCAGCGCCGCCATGATCTGGATCTGGGTGGCGGTGTTGGTCACATGATCGGCGCCACGCACCACATGGGTGATGCCCATGTCGATATCATCAACCACCGATGCAAAGGTATAAAGCACCTGACCATCGGCCCGGATCAGCACGGGATCCGACACCGAGCCCGCATCGATGGACAGTGGCCCCAGGATGCCATCGGCCCATTCGATCCGTTCCTGATCGAGCTGAAAGCGCCACACGCCCTGCCCGCGCTCTGCGCGCAGGCGCGCCTTGTCATCATCCGACAGCTTCAGCGCGGCGCGGTCGTACACGGGCGGCTGGCCCATGTTCAGCAGCTTCTTGCGCTTGAGGTCCAATTCGGTCGGGGTTTCCCATGCCTCGTAGAACCGACCGGCCGCGCGCAGGCGCTCGGCCTTTTCGGCGTAGCGATCCAGCCGGTCGGATTGGCGTTCGATCCGGTCCCAGGTCAGACCCAGCCATTCCAGATCTTCTTGAATGGCATCGGCATATTCCTGTTTCGACCGCTCGGGGTCGGTGTCGTCGAGCCGCAGGATGAACTGCCCACCCGCCTTGCGCGCGATCAGGTGGTTGAACAGCGCGGTGCGCAGGTTGCCGACGTGGATGTAGCCGGTGGGAGAGGGCGCGAAACGGGTGGTGACGGTCATGGCAGGGCCTTTTTCAACACCCGCGTGGTCTTTCAGATCGGCACGGAATTGTCCATATCGGGGGGATGCAGACACCCCCGCCCCTTCACGACCTGATTGCCCCCGATCTTGACGTCTTCGAAGCGCTGGCAGCCGCGTCGCTGGCCGCCCTGCCTGCACCCTATGCCCAGGCGGCGCGCATGGTGACGATCCGGGTCGAGGATTTCGCACCAGACCCTATCCTGACCGAGATGGGGATCGACGACCCCTTTGGCCTGACCGGGCTTTATGACGGGATCCCGCTGACCGAGAAATCGGTGATGGATCAACCGTTGGGCCCCGATACCATCTGGCTGTTTCGCCGCCCGATCCTGGATGAATGGGCCGATCGGGGCAATGTCAGCCTGGGCGAACTGGTGGCCCATGTGCTGATCCATGAACTGGCGCATCACTTCGGCTGGTCCGATGACGACATCGCGCGCATCGACCCCTGGTGGGAATGACCCAAAAAAAGGCCGCGCGGGACGGGTCCCGCACGGCCTCGCATCGGCACCCCTGACGGATCAGGCGATCTTGGCGGCGATTTCGACCAGACGCTTGGCCTGATGGCGAATGGCCGCTTCGGCCTCGGGCGTCACCTTGCCGGCGACGGCCACGGTGCCATAGGGGTTGCCGCCGGCGGCAAAAATCGACGGATCGGTGTAGCCCGGTGCGACGATCACGGCGCCCCAGTGCATGAAGGTGGTGTAAAGCCCCAAAAGCGTGCTTTCCATGCCACCATGCGGGTTCTGGGCCGAGGTCATGGCACTGACCGCCTTGTTGGCCAGCGCGCCCGAGAACCATTGCCCGCCCAAACCGTCGATAAAGGCCCGCAGCTGGCTTGCCACGGTGCCAAAGCGTGTCGGCGCCGAGAACAGGTAGGCGTTGGCCCATTCCATATCGGCCGGGGTTGCGACGGGAATATCAGCCGTTTTCGCGGCCTGGGCCTGCCAGGCATCTTGCGATGCCACGACGTCGGCAGGGGCGGTTTCGGCCACGCGCAGCACGCGCACCTCGGCGCCGGCAGCGCGGGCGGCCTCGGCGGCGATTTCCGCCATCCGGTGATTGGTGCCATAGGTCGAATAGTAAACGATGGCGAGCTTGACGGTCGACATGCGGGGACTCCCTGTTTGTGGGTCACGAATTGCTCAGATGCAGCGACATGGCGCGGGGGTGCGGGTGTCGCAATCCTGCGCCGCCGCAAGCGTGCTGTTCGCCGATGCACAGGTCATGCAGGCAAGCCCTAGCGAAAGGGCGCGCCATGGCACCAGACGGTCAGCGAATGACGTTCGCCGTCGGTCACGGGCGTGACGCGGTGCAGCACGAACGAGGGAAAGATCGTGGCCACCCCGCGGGCGCGATCGGCGCTGATGACGTTGGCGCCCGGCATCACCTCCAGATCGCCACCGACATAGGTCTGCGGATCCGACAGCTGCACCACGATCGTCAGCTTGCGCCGTTCGGCCAACCGCCCTTCGCCGATATCCGAGTGCCAGCCGAAATGGCCTTCGCGCTCGGCGCCATAACGGGCGACCTGCGGGCTTTCGGCAAAATCGGTGATGTCGAAATCAAAGACGTCACGGTTGGCCACGCGCACGATCTGGATGATGTGATCCATGACCCAAGCGCTGCCGTCCACATCGTCGAGCCAGACCAGATCGGCGCGGCGCAGGTTGTGATCGCGCGCTTGACGCACAAGGCCCGCATCACGGCTTGGGGCGGCGGCGACAGCTTCAAGAATACGGGCGCATTGCCCACTGGAAAAGGCGTCGCTCACGGAATGAACGGCGATCATGACGGGTCGCTCCAGAAAAGGGCATGCGCGGGCCTTGGACCATCGCGGGCCGCCATGCCTGCGGCGCAGATTGCCCGGCGCGCGGGCGCGGTCAAGCGACGTCAGACGCGCGCGCCCCGATCCAGCCGCGCCAGAAACGCCGCCGCGCTTTGCAACGCCGCCTGACGCTTGTCGTCGGACATGGCCATCCAGGTGCGATACATCTGCGCCATGCGCGGATTGCGCCCAAGACGATCGCGGTGGCGATGGAGGAACGCCCAGTACAGATAATTGAAAGGACAGGCTTTTTCGCCTGATCGTTCACCGATCTCATAGGTGCAGTTCTTGCAGTAATCGGACATCTTGTTGATGTAGTTGCCGCCCGAGACATAGGGTTTGGAGCCCACGATGCCGCCATCGGCGAACTGGCTCATGCCGATGACATTGGGCGCCTCGACCCATTCATAGGCATCGGCATAGACCGCAAGGTACCATTCATGGACCTGGTGGGGGTCGATCCCGGCCAACAGCGCGAAATTGCCCGTGATCATCAGGCGCTGGATGTGGTGCGCATAGGCGTCGTCGCGGGTTTGTTCGATGCTGCGCGACAGGCAGCGCAAACCCGTGTCGCCGGTCCAGTAGAAATCGGGCAGCTTGCGATCGTGGCCCAAGACGTTCAGGCGCGTATAGCCCGGGCCTTGGTGGAAATAGATGCCGCGCATGAATTCACGCCAACCGATGATCTGGCGAATGAAGCCTTCGACGGCATTGAGCGGCGCCT
>JBEAQJ010000012.1:0-11830 GCA_041163945.1 Pseudomonadota bacterium | reverse complement strand
CCGCTTGCGCCTTGGCCATGGTGGCATCGGTCAAGGGCGTGCCATGTACGTCATAGGCACAGCCACCCACCAGATCCTCGGACACGTCAAAGCCGATGCCCTGCGTGCCGAACCAGTCGATGACCTTGCGCACTTCGGCCATGACTTCGGGGCCGATCCCGTCGCCGGGTAGAATGAGAAGTGAACGGGTGGTCATGGGCGCTGTCCCTCGGTTGACTGGTTTGCCATCGCCTAGCCTTGCCGCGTCAGGTCGTCAAGGAAGCGCGGCACCGCCGGTCATGGGGCCCGATCGGCGGTCAGATCCAGATCGACCCAGACCAAGCGGTGATCGGATGCAGCCGCCGCGACCGACAGGGGCAAGGGGCCCGTGTCATCTTCGGGCCAGAGCACGCCCGCGCCCAGAACCCGCAACCCCGCCGCGGGCAGGATGTAATCCACCCGCAGCTCGCCCGGCGTGGGATCGGGCCAGTCGGCGGTTTCGGTTCCACCACCGGGGCGGCGCGGAACGGGGTCTTGCAGCCGCGGATGATCGAGCAGCGCGCGCAGCCCGGCGCGCCGCCCCTCGCCCCGGTCGGGGTCGACATTCAGCGTGCCCACCACCGCAAAGCGTTCGGCCGAAAAAGGCGGCCCCTCGGGCGACCAGCCATCAAGATAAAGCTGCCAGAACCGCAGCTCGTCGGCATTGCGCCATCCATTGCGATCCTCGGGGCCGTCGAACACCGGGGCGCCGGCATGAAGCGCCAGAATGTGGAACGGCCCGGCGGGCGTTTCGATGGTCACATCCCATGCCGCGACGCTGGCCAATCGCAAAACCGCCAGCGCCTCGGCGCTCAAGACATCGGGCGCCGTGCTGCCGGGTAGATCGGCCCAAAGAAACCCGCTGAAATCGCGAACCGCACCGATGGGGTGGCGCGACAAGATCGCCATGCCGCCCTGCCCGTTGAACCGCCCATAACCATGCGCATCGCGCGCACGGTGGCTGCGCCCGTCGCCATCAACATCGACCCCGCTGGGCCAGCCGGTGTTGGGCCTGAGCGTGAAGCGATGGGGGTAAGGCGCACCTGCCTGCGCCAAGGCCGCGCCCAGTGCATCGAGGGCAACGGCGCCTGCGTCGTAGTCGATATCTTGCAACACCACCACATCCGCCCCGGCCGCTGCGATCACCGCCAGGCTGGCCGCAATCGCGGGATCGTTGCCGCGCCGCAGATCGCGCAGCAGCAAGCCAGGCCCATCGCGGCTGAACTGGGTGTGGAAATTGGCAAGGCGAAAGGGTTCGGCGCCCAGGGGCCATGCCAGCAGCAAGGCCGCCACCGCCCCGATCGACAATCGGGCACAGCGCCGGCCGCCGGCCCGCACCGAACCACAGCCCCCCTTAGCAAGACCCAACGCGCCCACCCCCGACCAATCCTTGGCCGGATCGTTGGCGCGCGATTGCTAAGATAGGGTTAACGCATGCGCCCCACCGCCCTGCCCGGGCGGCGGGCCTGGCCTTGTGCGATCAGACCCAGGGGCGCGCTTGCGCCGCTTGCGTCTCGAACCGTTCGATGGCCGCGGATTTTTCCAGCGTCAGCCCGATATCGTCCAAACCGTTCAGCAGACAATGCTTGCGAAAGGCGTCGATCTCGAAGGCGATGGTGCTGCCGTCGGGGCGGGTGATGGTCTGGTTTTCCAGATCCACGCTCAGCATCGCATTGGCGCCGTTTTCGGCATCATCCATCAACAGGTCGACCTGATCTTGCGGCAAGACGATGGGCAAGATGCCGTTCTTGAAGCAGTTGTTGTAGAAAATATCGGCAAATGACGGGGCGATCACGCAGCGAATGCCGAAATCGAGCAAGGCCCATGGCGCATGTTCGCGCGACGACCCACAGCCGAAATTCTCGGCGCCAACAAGGATCTGGGCCTTGCGATAGGCCGGCTTGTTCAACACGAAATCGGGTATTTCGACGCCTTGCGCATCATAGCGCATCTCATCGAACAGGTTCTTGCCCAGGCCCGAACGCTGAATGGTTTTCAGGAACTGCTTGGGAATGATCATGTCGGTATCGACATTGATCAACGGCAGCGGCGCTGCAATCCCGGTCAGCGTGGTGAACTTGTCCATCTGGCGTCTCCTCGAAGCGTCGGGGATGCTTTAGCCGCTTGGCCCGCTGGCGGCAAGACAGGCCAGCCCTAGCCGGGCACACCAAAAGTCAGGTTGGCCCAAAGCGTGCGCCATTCGGCATCCCCGTCGACCTGCGGCATGACCGCCTCCAGCACGACCGCATCCAGCATGTAGCGATACCCCGCCGCAACCGGCAGCCGCACGATGCCGCGATCATCGGTTCGATGCAGCGATGTGGCCACCGTGCCGTCGGGGGCCTTGGCGAAAACCTCGACCTGCGCCTGGGCGCGGGGGGTGTCGCCCAGCCACAGCTGCGCGGCAAAGATGGCGGCGGGCGGATCGACGAAAGGGTTGGTCAAGGCCACGAATTCGGTCCGCAATCCCATGCGCCGGTCCGCCCCGGCCCCCGACCCGACCGCGACCAAGGATTTGGCAAAGCGAACATAGTCTTCGGCCACATCCAGCTGGTCCAGCCCACGCGCGGCCTGCATCGCGGCCACATCGCCCAGATCCTTGTGCGCGGCAAAGCTCGCAAACTTTGCCCAATCCGACCAGACCAGGCTTTGCCCGGCGGTTTCATGCACGATGATCGCCAGACCATCCGGCAGCCCGCCCATCTGCAAGGCCGGGATCGTGCCCAAGCGGGCGTCGAACGGGCGCGCGCCCGCCGTCGTGACCACCTCGGATCGACGGAATGCTTGCGGCAAGAATGGCTGTGGACCGCCGCGATACCCCTCGCCCACCCTGAGATCGGCGACAATGGGCTGGCCTTGGTCGACGGCCACCGCAACCGGATCGATCCAGAACTCATGGGCAGATGCCCCCTTGCCGGTGGCGGCAATCACCACCAGTGTAAGTGCGACTTTCAACATCTTCATGGATGGGGTCCCTTTCCGATGGTCTTTACAATGCTGGTGCGCGCCATCGCGCTGTCAATGGCGCTGCTGATGATGGCCCCCGTTGCGCTGCGCGCCCATGAGATCCGGCCCACCATCGCCGATGTCGAGATTGGCCCCGATGAGGTTCAGCTGACCCTCAGGATCACATTGGAAACGCTGCTGGCGGGCATCGACCTGGACCGGGTGCAAGACACCAATGACGCGCCCGAGGCGGCGATTTACGACATGCTGCGCGCGATGTCGCAAGACCGGCTGGAAGCCGCCCTGAGGGCCGATTGGCCGCGGCTGTCGCAAGGTTTCTTGATCGAGGTGGAGGGCCAGCGCCTGCAGCCCCAGATCGTCGGCGCCCTGATCCCCGCGCCCGGTGATACCGAACTGCCGCGCGACAGCATCCTGACAATCCGTGCCGATCTGCCCCCCGGTGAGGCGGGCGTGCGGCTGGGCCTGGCGCCGGGCTACGGTGCCTTCATCCCACGCCAGATGGGCGGCGGCGCGGATGCCTACGAAGGCTTTCTGAACGGCGGCGAGATGACCCCCGAATTGCCCCGCACGGGGGTGCTGACCGAAACGGCGGGCGCGGTGTTCCTGCGCTACATCGTCGTGGGCTTCGAACATATCGTGCCGCTGGGGTTGGATCATATCCTGTTCGTTTTGGGGCTGTATTTCTTTGCCAGCCGGATGGGCGCACTGCTGTGGCAGGTGTCGGCCTTCACGCTGGCCCATACCATCACGCTGGCGCTGGCCGCGACCGAGGTGGTGCGCATCCCAGCCAGTATCGTCGAGCCGATGATCGCCGCCTCGATCGTTTATGTCGGCATCGAAAACGTGTTCGGTCGCGGCAACATGCGCGGGCGCACCGCGCTGGTGTTTGGCTTTGGGCTGTTGCACGGCTTGGGCTTTGCCAGCGTTCTGGGCGATTACGGCATCGCGTCGGGACGGTTCGTGCCGGCGCTTTTGGGCTTCAACATCGGGGTCGAAATCGGCCAGTTGGCGGTGATCGCCCTGGCCTTCGCGGCAACCGGATGGGCGCTATCGCGGCGGTTCTACCGCCCGGCCATCGCCATCCCGGCATCACTGGCGATTGCAGTGATCGGCGCCTATTGGGTGGTGGAACGCACGCTGCTGTGATGGCCTTGCCCGGTCCGGTGCCCGGGCCGGCCCGCGTGGCGATCTTGCACGGTGGGTTTAACCCTGCAACCGCTGCTTCAACTTGCGCAGGAAGAAGGCAAGGATGACCAGCGCGATGCCGTTTACCAACAGCTCGATGCCCAAAAGCACCCCCAGAAGCGCCGGCGCGACGTCAAAGAAATTCGCGCCGATATAACCCGCCAACAGGATCGTCAGCGCCCCTGACACCAGCATGGGCCAAAAGAACACGGTCGCGCGCATTTGAAAGGCCGTGATCAAGCGCGCGACCCCCGATGCGGCAAACAAGATCGTGACCAACAGCGTCAGCGACAATACCCCCTCGAGCGGGTTGAACATCAGCGACACCCCCAGAAGCAGCATGATGAAGCCGATGCCAAGACCGACCAGCTTGGCCCAAAGCCCGTCTTCATCGACGCCGACAAGAATCTGAAAAAGCCCTGACGCGGCAAACAAAAGGCCCGCCATGATGGTCACGGAAACCGAGGCCGCAACCGGATTGGCCAGAACGAACAGGCCAAAGACCCCCGACAAGATACCCACAACAAGCCACTTGGCCCAAGCTTTCATGACACATACACACAAAGACCACGATACCGCGCCAAAGATACAGGAAGCGCCGCCCACCGGCAATTCCCATTCCATGCCCCGCCCCAACGGCACGGCCCGTGGAACCCCGGTGTCACTTGCGCGGTTCTGCCCCCGGCATACGCGCATCGCCGGGGCCATCATGGCCGCGCTGGCGCCCGCGACGATTGGGGCGTATGGATCTGCGATATCCCGCTATCCATGATGATCCAAGATGCTGCGCTTTCTGGCTGAAAACAAACGCTGGCTGGGCACGGGTCTGTTGCTCGCGCTGGGCGCCTGTCTTGGGCACACATGGTTCATCGCGCTTTTCGCCGGTCAGATCCGGGCCGAATATGGGCTGACGGACGGGCAATGGGGCTTGCTCTACACCGCCGCGACGCTCAGCTCGGCGGTGCTGTTGTTCGGGCGTGGATCATGGGCCGACACGGTGGCGCTATCGCGCCTGGCCCCGATGGTCGCCGTGGCCTTTGCCGGGGCGGCGGTGCTGATGGCCTTGGGCCAAACGATCTGGATGCTGGGGATCGCGGTATTCCTGTTGCGCTTTTGCGGCCAGGGCATGTTCAGCCATATCCAACAGACCGCCATGGCGCGCTGGTTCGTGGCCACGCGTGGTCGCGCGATGGCCATTGCCAACCTGGGCTACACGACAGGCCAGGTGCTTTTGCCCTTGCCCGCCGTGTTGTTGATGGGCTGGATCGGCTGGCGGGCCAGCTGGCTGGTCGTGGCGGCGATCTTGCTGCTGGGCATCTTGCCGTTGCTGGTGTGGTTGCTGAAACAGGACCGCGCGCCGCGTCACACGGCGGGCGGGCCGATCGGCGCGCCGGGTCTGGGTGGGCGGCATTGGCATCGCCACGAGGCGTTGCGCCATTGGCTTTTCTGGGCGCTGGTGCCGTTGATGTTGACGCCGGGTTACATCGGAACGGTGGTGTTTTTCCATCAGGCCCACATCGCCGAGATCAAGGGCTGGACGCTGGTGGCGATGGCCCCCGCCTATCCGGCATGGGCCCTATCCGAGGTCGCGGCCGCCTTTGCGGCGGGCTGGTTCGCCGACAGGTTCGGCCCGGAACGGCTGGTGCCCTTTGCCTTGCTGCCCATGGGGCTGGGCATTGCCCTGATCGGCCTGGGCCAAACCCCGGCCCCCTGGATCGTGGGTGTCGGATTGATCGGCGTGACCCAAGGGGTGACCAACACGATCTGGGGCACGCTTTTGCCCGCGACCTATGGCACCGACCACATCGGGTCGGTGCGCGCGGTCGCAAGTGCGGTCTTGGTGGTATCGACCGCCCTTGGGCCGGGGGTCGGAGGCGTCATCATCGACGCCGGCATCAGCGTGCCCCAACAGGCCGGGGCGATGGCGCTGTGGTGTGTTGGCCTGTCGCTGGCGATGGTGGCGGTCACCCGCAGGCTGCGCCGGGCGGGTTAAGATGGGCGGCGACCCCCGTTCGGGGCCCGCCGCGCCATCCGGTCACATCAGGTCGCGCAC
Source organism: Pseudomonadota bacterium (assembly GCA_041163945.1). Taxonomy (GTDB): domain Bacteria; phylum Pseudomonadota; class Alphaproteobacteria; order Rhodobacterales; family Rhodobacteraceae; genus Roseicyclus. The sequence continues at coordinate 5,607 of JBEAQJ010000012.1, read as the reverse complement.
ATCGGTCAGCCGCCCGGTGACGGCGGCCGCGGCGGCCATCGCGGGGCTCATCAGATGGGTGCGCCCGCCCCGGCCCTGGCGGCCTTCGAAGTTGCGGTTCGATGTGGCCGCGCAGCGTTCGCCCGGCTGCAATTGATCGGGGTTCATCGCAAGGCACATCGAACAGCCCGCAAGGCGCCATTCAAAGCCCGCCTGCTTGAAGATGTCGGCCAGTCCTTCTTCTTCAGCCTGAAGCCGCACAAGCCCCGAACCCGGCACGACCATCGCGCGAATGCCGTCCTTGATCTTCTTGCCCTTCAGGATCGCGGCCGCGGCGCGCAGATCTTCGATCCGGCCATTGGTGCATGACCCGATGAACACGGTGTCGATCGCGATGTCGCTCAGCGGTGTGCCGGGCTCCAGCCCCATGTAATCGAGCGACCGCTTGGCCGCTTCGACCTTGCCGCCCTTGAATTCGGCCGGATCGGGCACGCGTGCGGTGATCGGCAGCACATCCTCGGGCGATGTGCCCCAGGTCACGACGGGGGCGATATCTTCGCCCCGGATGGTGACGACCTTGTCCCAATGGGCATCATCATCGGAAAACAGCGTTTTCCACCAGGCCAGCGCCGCTTCCCATTGTGCGCCCTTGGGGGCGTGCGGGCGGCCCTTGACGTATTCGAACGTCTTTTCATCGGGCGCGATCAACCCGGCGCGGGCGCCGCCTTCGATGGCCATGTTGCACACGGTCATGCGCCCTTCCATCGACAGGTCGCGAATGGCTTGACCGCAATATTCGATCACGTAGCCCGTGCCACCCGCGGTGCCGGTCAGGCCGATCACCGAAAGCGTGATGTCCTTGGCCGTCACGCCGGGCGCAAGCTTGCCGGTGATCTCGACCTTCATGTTCTTGGATTTTTTCTGGATCAAGGTCTGGGTGGCCAGAACATGTTCCACCTCGGAGGTGCCGATGCCATGGGCCAAGGCCCCAAAGGCACCATGGGTGGCGGTGTGGCTGTCGCCGCACACCACCGTCATGCCGGGCAGCGTCCAGCCCTGTTCGGGCCCCACGATGTGCACGATGCCTTGGCGGATATCGGTCACCGGGTAGTAGTGGATGCCGAAATCGCGGGCGTTCTTGTCCAGCGCCGCCACCTGGATGCGGCTTTCCTCGGGCATCTGGTCGGGGTTTTCCCGGCCCGCCGTGGTGGGCACGTTGTGATCGGGCACGGCGATGGTTTTCTCGGGCGCGCGCACGCGCCGGCCGGTCATCCGCAGCCCTTCGAAGGCCTGCGGGCTGGTGACCTCGTGAACGAGATGGCGGTCGATATAGAGCAGGCAGGTGCCATCTTCGGCCTCATGGGCCAGATGGGCATCCCAGATCTTGTCGTAAAGCGTTTTGCCGGTCATCGGTCAGGTGTCCTTGGTCGCGGGGATATCAGGGCGCGGGCATCGGTGGCGCGATGTCATAGCCCGCCCAGTCGCGTGCGGCGCGCACCGAAAAACCGCCATGGCAGGCGCGCCCGATCCGCTATGTCGAAGACGAGGGTCATGATGGTCTCGATCTACTGGCGCGGGCCGATCGACGCAAGGGTGCTTTGGGCGGGACGGCAAGGGGGCTCTGCCCCCGCCGCGCCCCTGGCGCGTCTCCCCCGGAGTATTTGGCAAGCAAAGAGGATCACAGCGATTTCGTGGTCGACAGCATCGCAGGATCGAGGCGCAATTCGATCAGGTGCAGCCCGCCGCGGTCGGCGGCGTCGAGGGCTGTGCCAAGCTGATCCATCGCGGTCACGAGGTGCCCGGTGCCACCGTAGGATCGGGCAAGCTGAACGTAATCGGGATTGAAGAGATCAGTGCCCGACACGCGGCCCGGATAGTGCAGTTCCTGATGCATCCGGATCGTGCCGTAGCGGCCGTTGTTGGCAATGATGACGACCAGATCGGCCCCGTATTGGCGCGCGGTCGACAGTTCCTGCAACGTCATCTGCAGGCAGCCATCGCCGGCAAAACAGATGACGGGCCGGTCGGGGTGTTCAAGCTTGGCCGCGATGGCCGCAGGCAGGCCATACCCCATGGACCCAGATGTCGGGGCCAACTGGGTTTTGTAGCCGTGGTAGCGGGCGTAGCGATGCACGAAGGCCGCGTAATTGCCCGCGCCGTTGGTGTAGATCGCGCGCCCGGCGTAGCGGTCCGAGATGATGCGCACCACCTGTTCCATCTTGACCGCGCCGGGGGTGTCTTGGGGGATTTGCCAGCTTTCGTAGTCGGCCCGCGCCTGTGCGGTCCAGCCGGCATCCCGGATCTGGCCGGTGGCGCCCCGCAGCGCGGCCAGAACCGCGGGGGCATGGGCGGCCAGGCTTTGCGTGGGTTGATAGACGGTGGCGATCTCGTCGGGGTCGGGATGGACATGCAAGATCGTCTTGGCCGGTTGGGCCGGGTCGATCAGGATGTAGCCGTTGGTGGCGGTTTCGCCCAGGCGCGCGCCAAGCACCAGCAGCGCATCGGCCTGTCGCAAGCGCGCGCCCAGCTTGGGGTTCATGCCGACCCCCAGATCCCCGATGAAGCCGGGATGGGCATTGTCGATGTAATCCTGTCGGCGAAAGGTGACGGCAACGGGCAGACCTGTGGCCGAGGCCAGCGTTTCAAGATCGGCCTGGGCGGTTCGGCTCCAGCCGGGCCCGCCCGCCACGATCATCGGGCGATCATGGGCCAGGAGCCGATCCAGAAGCGCCTGCGCGATCACCGGATCGACAGCCCCAAGGGGCAAGCGGGCGGGCCCCAGATCGGGCACATCGGCCATGGCTGATAGCACATCTTCGGGCAGCGCCAGAACCACCGGCCCCGGTCGACCCGATTGCGCAACATGAAAGGCGCGCGCGATGTATTCGGGCAGGCGGGCGGTGGTTTCCACCTCGGCGGCCCATTTGACCAGCGGGGAAAAGAAGCGGCGATAATCGACCTCCTGAAAGGCGCCGCGATCCCGATCGGTCAATGCAATCTGGCCCACAAAGGCCACCAGCGGCGTCTGGTCCTGCATCGCCACATGCAGCCCCGCGGCCGCATTGGTGGCGCCCGGCCCGCGGGTGACAAAGATCACCCCCGGTTGCCCGGTCAACTTGGCATGCGCTTCCGCCATCATCGCGGCGCCGCCTTCCTGGCGACAGACGATGTTCTGGATGGCATGATCGTAAAGCCCGTCGAGCGCGGCCAGAAAGCTTTCCCCCGGCACCGAGAACACGCGACGCACACCGTTGATCGCCAGTTGGTCGGCCAAGATTTTTCCACCATGCCGCTTGGACATTCCGCGCTCCTGCCATAGCTGTGCTGTCCATGGGTTTGACCGAAGGGAATGGCAAATGTCCAGCTTGGCGCTTTTGGGAATTTGCGGTTCGTTGCGCGCGGGGTCTTGGAACCGCAGGCTGATGTTGGAAGCGGCGCGCCTGTTCGACCCGGCCGAATTCATCGAGGCCAATCTGCGCCTGCCGCTTTATGACGGCGATCTGGAGGCGTTGGGTCTGCCGGCCGAGGTGCAGCATCTGGCCGATCAGATCCGCGCCGCAGATGCGGTGGTGATCGCGGGGCCGGAATACAACAAGGCCATGTCGGGCGTGTTGAAGAACGCGCTGGATTGGGTCAGCCGGGTGCCGGGCGGGGTCTGGCGGGACAAGCCCGTGGCGATCCTGTCCGCCGCCGCAGGGCGCGCCGGCGGCGAGCGCACGCAAATGACGCTGCGCCATGCGATGTCCCCCTTTCGGGCACGGGTTCTGCCCGGACCCGAGGTTCTGATCGCGGCCCCGGAACGGGAATTCGATGCCGACGGGCGTTTGACGGGCGAGGTGCCGATCCGGCTGTTGACCGAGTTGATGGGCGATTTGCGCCGCGCCGCGGGCTAAAGGCTGGCATCCGGGCGGAATTCGGGCGGAATGGCGTCGTGCCCGTCGAGAATCAGATCGACCATCAGCTGTGCCACCACCGGCGCCATGCCGAACCCGATCTTGAACCCACCATTGGCCATGTAGCTGCCCGGCCGGGTGGGATGCTGGCCCAGCATGGGCGCGCGGGATTTCGCGCGGGGCCGCACCCCCGCCCAGCGGTCGAGAACCGGTGCCCCGCGCAGCGCCGGGCACACGTCGCGCGCCTTGTCGATCAGCGCATCAAGCTGCGCGTCGGTGCGATCGGGTGCGGAATAATGCCGTTCCGAGGTGGACCCGATCGCCACCGTGCCATTGTCATGGGGCACGATGTGAAGCGCCTCGGCGAAAATCTGCGGCGCGTCTTGGCCCAGATCGGCCTGCAACAGCGCCGCCTGCCCCTTGACGCCGCCGCCGGCCGAACGACCAATCTCGCGGGACAGTTTGGCCAGGCCGGCGACACCCGTGGCCCAGATCTCGACCGCGGCCCGATCCGAGGCATCGGGCAAGATACGCCCGCCCCGCGCCTGAATGGCCGCCACCAACGCGGCGCAGGCGCGGCGCGGGTCCACCCGTGCGCTGAGCGTATCGTGGATCAACCAGCCCGTGGGGCTGTGGATCAAGCCCGAAAAATCCTCCGTCGGGACCAGCGACCAGTGATAGCGGCCCTGCCAAAGATCGCGCGCCGAATGGCTGCGCTGACGGGCCAGGGCCAGCGCCGCATCATCGGCCACAGGCTGCACCCGACCGGTGCGGGCATAGCCAGCCGCAACCCCGCCCGCCGCCGTGACATCGCACCAAAAGGCATCGGCCCTGTCGAGTGCCTCGAATTGCATTTGCTTCTTGGGCGTCCAAAGCTCTGGCACATGCGGGGCCAAGGCGCCGACCGGCCCGCCCGACGCACCCGCGCCGGGGCCCATCGGATCGACCAGTTCGACCCGGGCCCCGCGCCTTGCGGCTTCCCACGCGATCGACAGGCCGAATATGCCCCCGCCAAAGATCCGAAGCTCTGCCATTGCCAATCCCCCGGCCCTGCCGCAGTGTCACGCCGCCCGGCCATGTCACGTTCCACGCGGTGTTGCCGGCGCAGGGTTAAACGAGCCGACCGGCATGGACCAGCCAAGACATCAAATCAGTTGGCGCGACACCGACGGCGGGGGCCGGGTGCCCGTGTCGCGCGATTTCGACGACCCGTTCTTTTCGCTCGACAACGGGTTGGCGGAAACACGGCATGTGTTTCTGGCAGGCAATGATTTGCCGGAACGGTTCCGGCCGGGGTTCCACATCGCCGAACTGGGCTTTGGCACCGGGCTGAACCTGATCGCCGCCGCGCTGGCCTGGAACGATGCGGGCCTGCCGGGGCAGCTGCGTTTCACCAGTTTCGAGGCCTTTCCGCTAAGCCCGCAAGACGCGCGCGCGGCGTTGGCTGGGTTTCCCGAGGCGGCGCCCTTTGTCGATGCCATCGCAGACGCGCTCGAGGGGTCTGGCCACATCGAAACCGATGGGCTGTCGGCCCGGATCATCTTTGGTGATGCGCGCCAGACCGTCCCGCTGTGGGATGGCTGCGCGGATGCGTGGTTTTTGGATGGTTTCGCCCCGGCGCGAAACCCCGAATTGTGGGAACCGGGGCTGTTGCGCGCCGTGGCCGCGCACACCGCGCCCGGCGGCAGTTGTGCCACCTATTCGGCGGCGGGGGCCGTGCGCGCGGCCTTGGCGC
>JBEAQJ010000011.1:0-25527 GCA_041163945.1 Pseudomonadota bacterium | reverse complement strand
GCGGCGCCATTCAAGCAGGTCGAATTTGACATCATGTATGGCGAAGGCATTTCCAAGACCGGCGAGCTGGTCGACATGGGTGTCAAGGCGGGCGTGGTCGAAAAATCGGGCTCATGGTATTCCTACGCCGATGAACGCATCGGCCAGGGCCGCGAAAACGCCAAGCAGTTCTTGCGCGACAACCCCGATGTGGCCCAGCAACTGGAAGACAAGATCCGTGCGGCCCACGGGCTCGATTTCGCGATGACGGCGGGCGATGACGATGCCGGCATGGACATGATCGACGACTAAGCCCGCGCCGGCGCGACCGGATCGGCGCAAAAGGCAGCCCGCGGGCTGCCTTTTTGCATTTCCCCGGTGCCGAGTGTGGACAGGACCGGGGCGGGGGGATAGATGGCGGGGTGATCCCCACTTTGCCCGCGCGAGACACGATGGCCAGCCTCAACGATATCCGATCCACATTTCTGGATTATTTTCGCCGCAATGATCACGAAGTCGTGCCCTCCAGCCCGCTGGTGCCGCGCAACGATCCGACCTTGATGTTCACCAACTCGGGGATGGTGCAGTTCAAGAACCTGTTTCTGGGCGTCGAGCAGCGCGACTATCGCCGGGCCACCACCGCCCAGAAATGCGTGCGCGCGGGCGGCAAGCACAACGATCTCGACAATGTCGGTTATACCGCGCGCCACCATACCTTTTTCGAGATGCTGGGCAATTTCAGCTTTGGCGACTATTTCAAGGAAGCGGCCATTCCCTTTGCCTGGGAATTGATCACGCGCGATTTCGGCATCGACAAGTCGCGGCTTTTGACCACGGTCTATCACACCGATGACGAAGCCTATGCGCTGTGGAAAAAGATGGGCGTTCCCGAAGATCGCATCATCCGCATCGCGACCTCGGACAATTTCTGGCAAATGGGCCCGACCGGCCCCTGCGGTCCCTGCACCGAGATCTTTTATGATCATGGCGACCACATCTGGGGCGGCCCGCCTGGCAGCGCGCAAGAAGACGGCGATCGCTTCATCGAGATCTGGAACGTCGTATTCATGCAAAACGAGCAGTTCGCCGATGGCTCCATGCGGCCGCTCGACATGCAATCGATCGACACCGGCATGGGGTTGGAACGCATCGGCGCCTTGTTGCAGGGCAAGCACGACAATTACGACACCGATCTGATGCGCGCCTTGATCGAAGCCTCGGCGCATGCCAGCTCGGTCGATCCCGACGGGCCCAAGAACGTCCATCACCGTGTGATCGCCGACCACCTGCGGTCTTGTTCCTTCCTGATCGCCGATGGGGTCATGCCCTCGAACGAAGGGCGCGGCTATGTGCTGCGGCGCATCATGCGTCGCGCGATGCGCCACGCCCATCTGCTGGGCACCAAGGATCCGATGATGCACAAGCTGGTGCCGGCGCTGGTCAGCCAGATGGGGCAGGCCTATCCCGAATTGGGGCGTGCTCAGGCGCTGATCACCGAAACCCTGAAGCTTGAGGAAGACCGGTTCCGGACCACCCTCGATCGTGGGCTGAAGCTTTTGGATGAAGAATTGGCCGAATTGCCCGACGGCGCCGCACTGCCGGGTGACGCGGCGTTCAAGCTCTATGACACCTACGGCTTTCCGCTGGATCTGACGCAAGATGCGCTGCGCGAAAAGGGGCGGGCGGTCGATACCGCGGGCTTTGACGCGGCCATGAATGCCCAGAAAGCCAAGGCACGCGCTGCCTGGGCGGGCTCGGGCGATACCGCCGATGCGGCGATCTGGTTCGATTTGGCCGCCGACCAGGGGCCGACCGAATTCCTGGGCTATGATACCGAAAGCGCCGAGGCACAGATCTTGTCGCTGGTGCGCGACGGGGCGGTGGTGCCCGTGGCCAAGGCGGGTGAGACGGTGACCATCGTGGTCAACCAGACGCCGTTTTACGCCGAATCGGGCGGGCAGGTGGGCGACACCGGGGTGATCCGCACCGCTGCCGGCCTGGCCCGCATCAGCGATACCAAGAAGGTCGCGGGCGTCTTTTTGCACATGGCCCAGGTGGAAACGGGGGAAATTGCCCCCGGCCAGGGCGCCGAGCTGGAGGTGGACCACACCCGGCGCAGCGCCATTCGTGCCAACCATTCCGCCACCCATCTGCTGCACGAAGCGCTGCGGCGGGCCTTGGGCGATCACGTCGCCCAGCGCGGCAGCTTGAACGCGCCCGATCGGCTGCGTTTCGATTTCAGCCATGCCAAGGCGTTGAGCCCGGCCGAATTGGCCCGCGTCGAGACCGAGGTGAACACCTTCATCCGGCAAAACGCGCCGGTCGAAACCCGCATCATGACGCCGGATGCCGCCCGCGACCTGGGCGCACAGGCGCTCTTTGGTGAAAAATACGGCGATGAGGTGCGGGTGGTGTCGATGGGCCAGCTTGCGGGTTCGGGCAAGGGCGCCGATGGGCAGACCTATTCGCTGGAACTGTGCGGTGGCACGCATGTGCGCCAAACGGGCGACATCGGCCTGTTCGTGGCCTTGGGCGACAGCGCGTCGTCGTCGGGCGTGCGCCGGATCGAGGCGCTGACGGGGCCGGCGGCCTTTGCTTACCTGTCGGAACAAGATCGCCGGGTGGCGGCCTTGGCGGCAGAGCTGAACGCCGCACCGGGTGAATTGATCGATCGGTTGCGCACCCTGAAGGACGAGCGCCGCAAGCTGGAAAACGAGGTGGCCCAGCTGCGTCGCGCCCTGGCCATGGCCGGCGGTGGCACGACCGCCCCGGCCGAGGCCACGCGCATCAACGGCATCGGGTTTCATGCCCAGGTGCTGTCGGGTGTGACCGCGCGCGATCTTGCCGGCTTGATCGATGATCACAAGGCGCGGCTGGGGTCGGGGGCGGTGGTTCTGATCGCCGACACCGGGGGCAAGGCCGCCGTTGCGGCCGGCGTCACGGATGATCTGGTCGGGCGCGTGTCGGCCGTGGATCTGGTGCGTGCAGCGGTTGGTCCGCTGGGCGGCCAAGGCGGGGGCGGTCGGGCCGATTTCGCCCAAGGTGGCGGCAAGGACGTGACCCATGCCGCCGAAGCCATCACCGCGGCGCAAGCCGTTCTGAAAGGGGTATGACGAATGCCGAAAGCCTATTGGATCGCCCATGTCAGCGTGAGCGATGACGAAGCCTATGCCCGCTACGCGGCCTTGGCCAGCCAAGCCATCGCCGCGCATGGGGGTGTGTTCCTGGCGCGCGGCGGGCGTGCGATCCAGAAAGAGGGGCGCGCCCATCCGCGCAACGTCGTGGCGTTGTTTCCCAGCTTGGACGCCGCCAACGCCTGCTACGACAGCCCGACCTACCAAGAGGCGCTGCGCCACGCCGAGGGCGCGGCCGAGCGCGAGCTGGTGCTGGTCGAAGCACTCGAATAGGCCCGCCGCGGCCCGCGCGGCGGGTTTTGGCGTGGCCTAGCGGCTGGTCTCGGTCAGCCGGCGGCGGACATAGCTTTGCACGCTGTCGATCATCGGATCCATGTAGGGATCTTCGAAGAAATGGCCGGCGCCTTCCATTTCCTCATGGGTGATGGTGATGCCCTTTTGTTCGTGCAGCTTGTCGACCAGAATGCGCGTGTCTTGCGGTTTGGCCACGCGGTCGGCGGTGCCATTGATCACCAGACCCGATGCGGGGCAGGGTGCCAGGAACGAGAAATCATACATGTTGGCGGGCGGCGCGACCGAGATGAAGCCCGTGATTTCCGGCCGGCGCATCAGCAGCTGCATGCCGATCCACGCGCCAAAGGAAAACCCCGCCACCCAGCAATGCTTGGAATTGGGGTTCATCGCCTGAAGGTAATCCAGCGACGATGCGGCATCCATCAATTCGCCTTCGCCACCCGAATATTCCCCCTGGCTGCGCCCGACCCCGCGGAAATTGAACCGCAGCACCGTGAAGCCCATTTTGTGAAAGGCATAGTGCAGGTTGTAGACCACCCGATTGTTCATCGTGCCGCCGAATTGCGGATGCGGGTGCAAGATGATCGCGATCGGCGCGTCCTTGGCCTTTTGCGGATGGTAGCGGCCTTCGAGCCGGCCCTCGGGGCCGGGGAAAATCACCTCGGGCAAACTGTCTCTCCTCGTCGTGGTGCGGGCTGCGGCTGCGCTTGACGCGTCAGGGGCCGCTGCCTAGAACCATTCCAAATTGGCCGGCGGGCTTCTGCCTTGACCGGGTTGGCTTGCAGTTAAGCGTGCGCACCGTAAAGGTCAATCTTTGCACGGAGGACCCGGCGATGAAGCTCAGCACCAAGGGCCGTTACGCGATGGTGGCCATGGTGGATCTGGCGATGCTGAAGGGCGACGCGCTGATGACGCTGTCCGAGCTGTCGCGGCGGCAAGACATCTCGCTGCCCTATCTGGAACAGCTGTTTGTCAAGCTGCGCCGCGCTGATCTGGTGGATTCGGTGCGCGGGCCGGGCGGCGGGTACCGATTGGCGCGCGCGGCATCGGACATCCGCGTGGTCGATATCTTTGCCGCCGTGGATGAAACGGTCAGCGCGCTGCACACCGGCGCGGGGGCCACGGGCGCTGTGTCGGGCAGCCGGGCGCAATCGATGACCAACCGCCTGTGGGAAAGCCTGTCGGCGCATGTCTATGTTTTCTTGCACCAGACGCGACTGTCGGATGTGGTGCAGAACGAACTGACGCCATGCCCCGCGGTGCCGACCCTGTTCGAGGTCGTGGATGAAGGCTGACGGCCTGGGGGCCGCAATGTTTCATTCCAATCCTCGCGCACGCCGTTCGATCGGTGCTGGCGCATGGGCGGGCCGCGTGAGCGGCGTGGTGTGTGATAGATAAAGCGGGGCGCGATGGGGCGGGTCTATCTCGATTACAATGCGACCGCACCTTTGCGGCCCGAGGCGCGATCGGCAATGATCGATGCCATGGATCTGGTGGGCAACCCGTCATCGGTGCATGCCGAGGGTCGGGCGGCCAAGGGTCTGGTCGAACGTGCGCGGTTCGAAGTGGCCGAGGCGCTTGGCGCCCATGGCGCGGACATCGTCTTTGTCTCGGGCGCGACCGAGGCGGCGGCCTTGGCGCTGGCTGGGCGGGGCTTGCGGGGGGCCGGTGTCGAACATGATGCGGTGCGCGCGTGGATCCATGAGGATCTGGCGGTGGATACCCATGGCCAGATCGCGCTGCCCGATCCCGCCCGGGCCACGGTGCAACTGGCCAATTCCGAAACCGGCATCGTGCAGCCCATGCCCGCGGGGCTTGCCGTCAGCGATTGGACGCAAAGCTTTGGAAAGCTGCCGCTGGCCTTTGATTGGTCGGGCGTCGACATGGCGTTCGTTTCGGCCCACAAGATCGGTGGCCCCAAGGGCATCGGCGCGCTGATCGTGCGGCGCGGTCTGGATTTTGCGGCGCAGATCCGTGGCGGCGGGCAGGAAATGGGCCGCCGGGCCGGCACCGAGAATATCATCGGAATTGCCGGATTTGGCGCGGCGGCCCGGGCGGCCACACAAGATCTGGCCGATGGGCGGTGGGAAAATGTTGCGCAACTTAGAAATATTCTAGAAATAGCGCTGGAAGATCGCGCACCGTCGACTATTTTGGTCGGGAAAGGCGTGGCGCGTTTGCCCAACACCAGTTTCTTCCTGTCGCCGGGGTGGCGGGGGGAAACGCAGGTGATGCAGATGGACCTGGCCGGTTTCGCGGTTTCGGCCGGATCGGCCTGTTCCTCGGGCAAGGTGCGCGCCAGCGCCGTGCTGCGCGCGATGGGCTTTGACGAGGTGGCCGCCGCGTCGGGGCTGCGGGTGTCGCTGGGCCCGCACACGACGCAGGCCGAGGTGTTGGCCTTTGTCGATGCGTGGACCGCGGCGCGCAGCAGGGCTGAGGCGCGCGCGCGCAACAGATGAACAAGGCCCCGGTTGAACGGGGTGAACGGGCCGGTCCAACGGGTGGGCCCCGGCAGAAGACAACCGGCATAAGCCGGAGGGACGGAGGATGATCATGGCCGCACTCGACACCGATATCCGCGAGGGCGTGGACCGCGAAACCGTTGAAACCGTTCAGGCGATGAGCGGCAGCTACAAATATGGCTGGTCCACCGACATCGAGATGGATTTCGCGCCCAAGGGCGTGAACGAGGATATCGTTCGGCTGATCTCGGAAAAGAACGACGAGCCGGAATGGATGACCGATTGGCGCCTGCAGGCGTTCAAACGCTGGAAGCAGATGGCCGAACCCGATTGGGCGATGCTGAACTACCCGCCCATCGATTACCAAGATCAGTATTACTACGCCCGGCCCAAAAGCATGGCCGAAAAGCCCAAGTCGCTTGACGATGTCGACCCGAAGCTTCTGGCCACCTACACCAAGCTGGGCATCCCGCTGAAAGAACAGATGATCCTGGCCGGCGTCGAAGGTGCCGAGGACATGCCTGCCGAAGGGCGCAAGGTTGCGGTCGACGCGGTGTTCGACAGCGTGAGCGTCGGCACCACCTTTCAAAAGGAGCTGGAAAAGGCGGGCGTGATCTTTTGCTCGATCTCCGAGGCGATCAAGACCCATCCCGATCTGGTCAAGAAATACCTGGGTTCGGTGGTGCCGATCACCGACAATTTCTTTGCCACGCTCAACAGCGCGGTGTTTTCGGATGGATCGTTTGTCTACATCCCGCCGGGCGTGCGCTGCCCGATGGAGCTGTCGACCTATTTCCGCATCAATGCCGAGAACACGGGCCAGTTCGAACGCACGCTGATCATTGCCGACAAGGGCGCTTATGTCAGCTACCTGGAAGGCTGCACCGCGCCCAAGCGCGAAACCCACCAGCTGCATGCCGCGGTGGTGGAGCTGGTGCTATTGGAAGATGCCGAAATCAAATATTCCACCGTGCAGAACTGGTATCCGGGCGATGAACAGGGGCGCGGGGGCATCTACAATTTCGTGACCAAGCGTGCCGATTGCCGGGGCGATCGGTCCAAGGTGATGTGGACGCAGGTGGAAACCGGGTCGGCCATCACCTGGAAATACCCATCTTGCATCCTGCGTGGTGATGACAGCCAGGGCGAGTTTTATTCCATCGCCATTGCCAACAACGCCCAGCAGGCCGATACCGGCACCAAGATGGTGCATCTGGGTAAGCGCACCAAGTCGCGCATCGTGTCCAAAGGCATCAGCGCGGGGCGTGCGCAAAACACCTATCGCGGGCTTGTGTCGATGCACCCGAAGGCGACCGACAGCCGCAACTACACCCAGTGCGACAGCTTGCTGATCGGGGACAAATGCGGCGCACACACCGTTCCCTATATCGAGGTCAAGAACAATTCGTCGCGCGTCGAACATGAAGCCACGACCTCAAAGGTGGATGACGACCAGATGTTTTACTGCCGCAGCCGCGGCATGGACGAGGAAGAAGCCGTGGCGCTGATCGTGAACGGCTTTGCCCGCGAAGTGTTGCAGGCGCTGCCGATGGAATTCGCGATGGAGGCCCAGCAGCTGGTGGCGATTAGTCTTGAGGGATCGGTCGGCTGATGAACCTGAAATTCTGGCTGTCGGCGGGCGAGCCGCGCCCGCGCTATGCGTTGCTGGTGTCGATCGGGGTGGTCTTGATGATGACCTTGACCTATCCCGTCTGGCACCCCGGCGGCGCGGGTCTGGCGGCGTTCGCGGCGGTGACGGCCACGATCATCAGCCATGTTTCGGCCAAGATGATCATGCGCAAATAGCCCTCTGCGCACCCTGATGTTTCGTCCCTTGGCCCGCAACATGGGGCCGGGGGCATCGCGGCGGGTCGGCCCGCCGCTTCGATCAAGAACCCAAAAGGAACCGCACCGATGCTTCGTATCAACAACCTGCATGTGAAACTGGAAGAAGAAGACAAGCAGATCCTCAAGGGTGTGGATCTGACGGTGGAAGCCGGGCGCGTGCATGCGATCATGGGCCCGAACGGGTCGGGCAAATCGACGCTGAGCTATGTCTTGTCGGGGCGCGACGGCTACGAGGTGACACAAGGCTCGGCCACGCTGGATGGTGTGGATCTTTTGGCGATGGAGGCCGAGGAACGCGCCGCGGCGGGGCTGTTTTTGGCCTTTCAATACCCGGTCGAAATCCCCGGCGTGGGCAACATGACCTTTCTGCGCACCGCGCTGAACGCGCAGCGCAAGTCGCGCGGCCAAGATGAAATCAGCGCCGGCGATTTCCTGAAACTGGTGCGTGAAAAGGCCAAGGCGCTCAAGATCGACGCCGACATGCTCAAGCGCCCCGTCAATGTGGGCTTTTCGGGTGGCGAGAAAAAGCGCAACGAAATCTTGCAGATGGCAATGCTGGAACCGAAGATGTGCATCCTCGATGAAACCGACAGCGGGCTTGATGTGGATGCGATGAAGCTGGTGGCCGATGGGGTCAATGCGCTGCGGGATGCCGGGCGCGGGTTCTTGGTGATCACGCATTACCAGCGCCTGCTCGATCATATCGCCCCCGATGTGGTGCATATCATGGCCCACGGGCGCATCGTGAAAACCGGGGGGCCGGAACTGGCGCTCGAGGTCGAAAAGAACGGCTACGCCGACATCTTGTCCGAGGTGGCGTGATGGCCGTGGCACAGACGAAACAAGACCAGACCGAAAGCCGGATTGCGGCGCTTGATCTGCCCAAGGGTGGGCTTTGGGCGCGGTCGGCACGCGAAGCGGCCTTGGCGCGGCTGCGCGCCATCGGCGTGCCGTCCCGGCGCGACGAATATTGGCGCTACACCGATCCTGCCAGCTTGACCCAAGCGGCGCCCCCGCGGGCCGCCTTGTTCGATGACAGCGACGAAGCCCCGATTTTCGATGGGGTGGATCGTTTGCGCATCTTCTTTGTCGATGGCGTGTTCGATCCGGATGCGTCCGATGATCTGCACTTGTCGGGGGTGGAAATCGAACGCCTGGCCGATGCCGCACAAAAAGACATTCACTGGGCGCGCGATATCTATGGCGTGTTGGAGGCCAACGGTCAAAACCCCGTGGCCCGCCCCCTGGCCGCGCTGAACACGGCCTTTGCCACCGATGGGGTGTTGATCCGGGCGACCGGCCGCGTGGCCAAGCCCGTCAGCCTGATTTATTTGCACCGCGCGGAAACATCCGACGTGATCTTGCACCATGTCGTGCGGGTGGAAGCGGGCGCCGAAATCACCTTGCTCGAAAACGGGCCGGCTGCGGCGCGCGCCAACACCTGCCTTGAGGTCAGCCTTGCCGATGGCGCCGGCTTTCATCATGTGCGCGCGCAAGGGCGCGATCGGGAACGGCGCGCGGCCACCCATGTCTTTGCACGGCTGGGGGCCAAGAGCCGCTACAAATCGTTTACCCTGACGGCCAATGGCGTGCTGACCCGCAACGAACATGTGATCGAGTTGACCGGCGATGCCGGCAGCGCCCATGTGGCTGGCGCCGCGCTTGGCGATGGCAACACGGGCGCGTTTCACCATGACGATACGGTCTTTGTCACCCATGATGCCGTGGGCTGTGAAAGTCGGCAGGTGTTCAAGAAGGTGTTGCGCAACGGCGCGGTGGGGGTGTTCCAGGGCAAGATCCTGGTCACGCCGGGCGCGCAGAAAACCGATGGCTACCAGATCAGCCAGTCGCTGTTGCTGGACGAAGATTCCAGCTTTCTGGCCAAGCCCGAATTGGAAATCTATGCCGATGATGTGAAATGTTCCCACGGGTCCACCACGGGCGCGATCGACGAGGCGGCGCTGTTCTACCTGCGCGCCCGCGGGGTCCCGCGTGAGGTGGCGACCGATCTTCTGGTGCTGGCCTTCATCGACGAAGCGATCCAGGAAATCGAAGATCAAGGGCTGGCGGATGATATCCGGGGCCGGTTGCAGCATTGGTTGGCGCGTCACAGGCACGGGTGATGGCAGTTTCCACCGACATCATCGCGACGTGGCGGCGACCCGGTCGGGTGATGCGAAAGCTTTTGTCGATGGGTCGGCGCGAAGATCGCGCGCTGGCCATCCTGATCATCGCCTGTTTCGTGATCTTCGTGGGTCAATGGCCGCGGCTGAGCCGCGCCGCGTTTTTGCAAGGCGATGCCGCCCCGCCGCTGGAGGCGCAACTGGCCATCACCTTTTTCGCGATGTTGATGGTCTGGCCCTTGCTGGCCTATGGCCTGGCGGGGCTGAGCCATGTGGTGGCCCGGCTTTTCGGCGGGCGAGGCAGCTGGTATTCGGCGCGGCTGGCCCTGTTCTGGACGCTTTTGGCCACGACGCCCGTCTGGCTGTTCCACGGTTTGGTCGCGGGATTTATCGGGCCGGGCCCGGCGTTGCAGGTGGTGGGCGCGGCCTTGCTGGTGGCGTTTCTGACGATCTGGGGTCTGACCTTGCGCGAAGCCGAACGCGCACCAGAGGCACAGGATACGGCATGAGCGATCTGATGAACCCGGCCGTATTGTTGCGCATGGCGCGCGACACCGTGTCAAACCCCCGCGAAGGGGCCGCCGCCATCGTCAAGCTGCAGTTGCCGCCGCGCGCCTTGTGGCTGGCCTTTGCGCTGGTGATGGTGCTGTCGATGATCCTGGGCGAAGCGGTGGCCATCTGGATGGGCCCGCCGCCCGAGTCTGCGATGGGCGACAGCGTGATGGTGTCCCCGGTCACGATGGGGGTGTTGCAGGCGGGTTTCCTGTTTCTGGTGGCCCATGGCATGGCCCGCATCGGCCGGCTCTTCGGTGGCACCGGGGATTTCCAGGGCGCGCTGGCGCTGGTGGTTTGGCTGCAATTCATCTTTTTGCTGGTTCAGATCGTTCAGCTTGTGGCGATGGTGATCGTGCCGCCCATGGCGGGGCTGATCACCATTCTGGCCATGGGTCTGTTTTTCTGGCTGTTGGTCAATTTCATCGCCACGCTGCACGGGTTTTCGTCGCTTGGGATGATTTTCCTTGTCACGATCTTGACCGCCTTGGGTTTCATTTTCGTGCTGAGCCTCGCATTGACGATGGTCGGCGTCGGGTTCGGGATAAGCTGATGGTCTATGACATCGACAAGATCCGGTCGGATTTTCCGATCCTCAGCCGGCAGGTGAACGGCAAGCCGTTGGTTTATCTGGACAATGGCGCATCGGCGCAGAAGCCGCAGGTGGTCATCGATGCGGTGACACAGGCCTATGCGATGGAATACGCCAATGTGCACCGCGGCCTGCATTACCTGTCGAACCTGGCCACCGAGAAATACGAAGCGGTGCGTGGCACCATCGCACGCTTTCTGGGCGTGCAGGATGCGCAGGAAATCGTGTTTACCTCGGGGGCGACCGAAGGGATCAACCTGGTTGCCTATGGTTGGGCCATGCCGCGTTTGGGCGCGGGCGACGAGATCGTGCTGACCATTGCCGAACATCATGCCAACATCGTGCCGTGGCATTTCCTGCGCGAACGCCAGGGGGTGGTGCTGAAATGGGTCGAGGTTGACGCCAATGGCGATCTGGACCCGCAGGCGATGATCGACGCGATCGGCCCCAAGACGCGCCTTGTGGCGATGTCGCACATGTCGAACGTGCTGGGCACGGTGTTCGATGTGAAGCCGGTGATCGATGCCGCCCATGCGCTCGGTGTGCCGGTGTTGATCGATGGCTCGCAAGCGGCCGTGCACATGCCGCTGGCGCTCGATCGGCTTGGCGCGGATTTCTACGTGGTCACCGGCCACAAGCTTTATGGCCCGTCCGGTTCCGGGGCGATCCACATCCGTGCCGACCGCATGGCGGAAATGCGCCCCTTCATCGGGGGTGGCGACATGATCCGCGACGTGCATCGCGATGGTGTGGTCTACAACGACCCGCCGATGAAGTTCGAAGCCGGCACACCCGGGATCGTGCAGCAGATCGGGCTGGGGGTGGCGCTGGACTATCTGATGGGCATCGGCATGGACAACATTGCCGCCCACGAAGCCCGTCTGCGCGATTATGCGCGCGCCCGGTTGGCGGGCCTCAACTGGCTGTCGGTGCAGGGAAATTCCGCCCACAAAGGCGCAATCTTTTCCTTCACCATGCAGGGCCCCGCGCATGCCCATGACATATCCACCGTCCTGGACAAGCGTGGCGTGGCGGTGCGCGCGGGCCAGCATTGCGCCATGCCCCTGATGGAACATCTGGGCGTGACGGCCACCTGCCGGGCCAGTTTTGGCCTGTACAACACCGAAGCCGAGGTCGATGTGCTGATCGACGCGCTGGAATTGTGCCACGATCTGTTTGCGTGAACCCGGGCGCGCGCCCCGATTAGTCGCGCCGGCCCATCAAACGATCGATCGGGGCGTAATCATCGTTCAGCACCATGCCGCGCGCGGCGGCAAGTTCGGTGACAAAGCGGTCACCCAAGGCGCCAAACAGCATCATGTCGGGGGCAGGGGCGGTGAATTGATCGACCGCGGTCGGGCTTTGGCCGGCCACCACGGCAAAAACCATCCGCGCACCGGGTTGCGGTTGGGCCGCCACGGTCCAGACTTCGACGACGGGAAAGACCTGTTGCAAGGTCAAAACGATGGATCCCAACGCCGCCAGCCGGTCCTCGTAATCGATGACGGTCATCAAAAAGCTGCCATCGGGCGTCAGGTGGCGGGCCACGAGGTCAAAGAATTCCCGCGTGACCAGGTGCACCGGGGCCACCACATCGGTGAAGGCATCGCCGATGATGATGTCGAAACGCGCATCGGGCCGGGTCAAAAGCGCCCGCCGCGCGTCTTCGTGCCAGATCTCGGCCTGCGTGGTGTCAAACCAGAACGCCGATGCCGCCAACGCGGTGACATCGGGGTCGATCTCGGACACGGTCATGGCGCCTGCGCCTTGCGCCATCAGGCTGCGTGGCACGGAAAACGACCCGCCGCCGATCACATAGGTGCTGAAATCGTCGCGCGGGGCGCGCAGGCGTGCCAACTGGTCCAGCATGGCCCCGTGCAACGTGAATTGCACGGCCGGCAGATCGCGGGCGCTGATCCCATGCGCCAGGTGGTCGATCACCATCAGGTGCACCGGGCTTGTGGGATCGGCCGACAGATCATCAACCCGCAGGCAGAAATAGCGGGTTTCTTGATGGCATTGCGCGGGTGCGGCCAGCGCCAGGCCCGCCATTGCCCCCGCCAAGCCCGCGGCCAACAGCGCCAGCCCAAGTCCGCGGGTGCGCGCCAGCCAGAAAAACAACAACCCCGAGGCGATGTAGACCAGCGTGACCACCACCAGTGTCAGCGCCGATCCCAGCCAGGCGATAAACACAAACCCCGCCAAAAGCGTGCCCGCAATCGCCCCGACCGCCCCCGATGCGAACATCGCCCCCAAGGCTGGGCCGGATCGGTCGGCCGTGTCGACCGCGATTTGCGCCAGAACCGGTGCGGGCACCCCGGCAAAGAACGACGGCAGGAAAAACACCACCGATGTCAGCACCGTGATGCCCCAGACCGGGCTGGTGACGACGCTCAGCACCGGGCCGGCCACCATCGGCAAGATCAACACCGCGCCTGCCGTGGTCAGGGCCGCAGCCAGCGTGGCGCCCCCCGTCCAGGCCAGCGCGGTCGATGCCGGTTTCTCGGCCAAGCGGCCCCCCCACCAATGCCCGGCCGAAAATCCGGCCAAAACCACGGCAATGACCGCCGTCCATGTGTAAAGCGACATGCCCACATGCGGCGCAAGCATCCGGCCTGCCACGATTTCCACCACCAGCGATGCGGCCGATATGGCCCCTTGCAGCCCCACCAGTAGCCAAAGCGGCGTTGCACGCGCCATCTGCCATCCCCCCCGACAATGTTTGCAGCATCAAAGGTCATGTGGCCGTCCATGGCAAGGGGCCGGGCGGGCTTGCGCGGGCGGCCCTGCATGGGAATAGTGCAGCCATCACAAGCCAAGGGGCCACGCAGATGCCGGACACGCACCATCCTTCGCGCGACATGGACGCTGTACGCAGCGCGATCGGCGTTTTGTCACAGCGCTTTGGCAACAGGATCGAAACCGGGTTGGCGCTGCGCAGCCAGCATGCCCACACGACCACATGGCTTGCCAACCAGCCGCCCGATGCGGTGTTCTGCCCCCGATCCACCCAAGAGGTGCAAGAGGTTCTGGCCATCTGCCATGACCACAAGCTGCCGGTCATCCCGTTTGGCACCGGCTCGTCGCTCGAGGGGCACGTGAACGCGCCGCTTGGTGGATTATCGCTTGATTTCAAAGAAATGAACGCGATTCTTCAGGTGAACGTGGAGGATATGGATGCCATCGTCCAGCCCGGCGTGACGCGCAAGGCGCTCAACACCCATCTGCGCGACACGGGGTTGTTCTTTTCGGTCGATCCGGGGGCGGATGCCTCGTTGGGGGGGATGGCGGCAACCGGGGCCAGCGGCACCAACGCGGTGCGCTACGGCACGATGAAGGACAATGTTCTGGGCCTGAAGGCCGTGCTGCCGTCGGGTGCGGTGGTCAGCACCGCGGCCCGCGCGCGCAAGACCTCGGCCGGCTACGATTTGACGCGGCTGATGGTCGGCTCGGAAGGAACCTTGGGCGTGATCACCGAACTGACCGTGCGGCTGCGCGGCATCCCCGAGGCTGTTTCGGCGGCCACCTGTTCCTTTCCCAGCGTCGCGGCTGCCTGCAACACGGTGATCCAGACCGTGCAATATGGGCTTCCCGTGGCGCGCATCGAATTGCTTGATGCGCTTCAGGTGCGGGCGGTCAACGCCTATTCCAAGCTGGATTTGCCGGAAACGCCGCTGTTGCTGGTGGAATTTCACGGCTCCCCGTCCGGTGTGGCCGAACAGGCGGCAAGCTTTGGCGAGATCGCGGGCGAAAACGGCGGCACCGGATTTACCTTTACCACCAAGGAAGAAGAGCGCACCCAGCTGTGGCAAGCCCGCCATGATGCCTATTGGGCAGGATTGCAGCTGCGCCCGGGCGCCCGGGGCCTGTCAACGGATGTTTGTGTGCCCGTCAGCCGCCTGGCCGATTGCGTCAGCGCCGCGCAGGACCGGCTGGCCCAGGCCGGGATCCTGGCCCCCATCGTCGGCCATGTGGGGGATGGCAATTTTCACTGCCTGCTGCTGGTGGACATGGACAATCACGCCGAAATCGCGCAGGCCGAAGACTTCATCGGCTGGCTGAATGAATTGGCCATTTCGATGGAGGGAACCTGCACCGGCGAACATGGCATCGGGCAGGGCAAGGCAAAATATCTGGAACGGGAACTGGGCGCGGGGGCGATGGCGATGATGCAGGCGATCAAGCAGGCCGTTGACCCGCACAACATTCTCAATCCGGGCAAGATGGGGCTTTGACGATGGCGCGTCCTTTGCATCACGGTATTCCTTCGGCACATGACGAACCGCATTTGTCGGGCCGGTCTGGCTGGCTGCGGGCCGCGGTGATGGGCGCCAATGACGGGATCTTGTCCACCGCATCGCTGATCATGGGCGTGGCCGCCGGGGCGGGCGACCATGTCACCATCGTTTTGGCCGGCGCCGCCGGGATGGCGGCCGGCGCCTTGTCGATGGCGGCGGGTGAATATGTGTCGGTGTCCAGCCAGCAAGATGTGGAACAGGCCGACATCCGCCGCGAAAAGGCGGAACTGCGGCGCAATCCCGAGGGTGAACTGGACGAGCTGACGGCCATCTATGAAACCCGTGGGCTGACGCCCCCATTGGCCCGCCAGGTGGCCGAACAATTGACCGAGGCCGACGCGCTTGGGGCGCATCTGCGCGATGAAATCGGCCTGACCGATCTGTCGCCGCCGCGTCCGTTGCAGGCCGCGATCGTTTCGGCGCTGACCTTTGCCGCCGGGGCCAGCGTGCCCTTGTTGGTCGGGGCCGTGGCCCCGTTGGACACGCTGCAGATCTGGGTGGCGGGCTCGACCCTGGCCGCGCTTGGGATGTTGGGGGCCTTTGGCGCGCAGGCCGGCGGCGCACCGCGCCGGCGTGCGATGCTGCGCGTGGTGGTCTGGGGCGTTCTGGCCATGGGGGCAACCAGCGCCATCGGCGCCTTGGTGGGGCAGGCGCTTTAGACGCGCGTCAGGGGCTGCAAAGCGCCGCGCTCGATGCGGGCCACGGCGCCCCCGTCGTGCCAGACCAACAGTCGCTCGGGTGTGGGATGGCGGTGAATACCCAAACACCGCAAAGGTGCGGCATAGGCCATCGGGGCCAGATCGGCGGTTGGGCTGCCGGTCCAGCGGCCCAGATTTTCGACCGCCTGCACCAGCGTCAGATCGGCACCGGCCAAGGTGCCATCGGCGCGTTCAAGCCGCCCGTTGCGCCGATAGATGCGGTGGCCCGCCAATGTGAACTGGGCATCAGCCGATCCGGTCAGGGCCATGGCATCGGACACCAAGACCGCGCCTTGCCCACCCGCGGCCAGCGCGATGCGCAGGGCTGCCGGATGCACATGCACACCATCGGCGATCAGGCCAAAGGGCATCCCGCGATCCAGCGTCGCCCCCACAAGCCCCGGTTCGCGGTGGGCCAGCCCCGACATGGCGTTGAACAGATGCGTGGCCATGCTGGCCCCCGCGCCATAGGCGGCACAGGCCTGATCATGGCTGCACGCGCTGTGGCCCAACGACACGATGAGGCCCGCCTGAACCAGTGCTGCGATCTGTTCGGGCGTGACGATTTCGGGGGCGATCGTGATCATCACAACGCCCAGCAGCGCCCGCGCCTTGCGATACAAATCCAGGTCCGCATCCCCCAGCGGCCGCAGCATCGCGGGGTCGTGGGCGCCGGCGACGGCCAGGTGCGGCCCTTCCAGGTGTAGCCCCAAGAGCGCTGGCATGGTCTTTTGCGCGGCCGCCAACAGCGCGATCACGCGCGCCGTGTTGGCCGGGCTGTCGGACACAAGCGTGGGCACGATCGCCGCCGTGCCGCTGGCCCAATGGGCATCGGCCATGGCGTGCACCGCTGCCACGTCCGGGCAATCGCCCAGCAGACGCCCCGCGCCGCCATTGACCTGCAGATCGACGAAGCCGGGCGTCACCAGAACGCGGCGGCCGTCGCGGGCCAGATCTGTTCCGGCTTGGCCCGCGAAGGGCGTGATCGTGACCGCACCCGTATCGTCAAAGCCGATGGCCATGTCGTGGCAAAGCCCCTGATCGGCCAACAGATCCAAGCCGGTATACCAGATCATGGCAACCCCCGCGCCAGCCGCAGCGCCCCATCCAGTGGCCGGCCCAGTGCCGGGCGCAAATCGGCCCGAAGATCGGCAGATAGCTGCGCGGCCATCTGGGCGCCCAGACCGCCCGTGATGACCAGCGCCTGACCGGGTTGGTGGCCGATGTCGCGCAGCCCATCGTGCAAGGCGTCCATCACCGCGGCGTGCACGCGTTGGGCAATCGGGCTGGCGGCGTGTTGCCCCACCAGCCGCATCAGTTCGGCGAAATCACCGGGCCGGGCGGTTTGCGCCCAGATCACCGGATGCGGCGGACAGGCGGCCATCAGCGCCGTGGCCAAGGCATCAACGGCGCCCCGCCCATCGCTGACCCGAAGCGCGAGCGACAGCGCCAGGCGTCCGGCCCAGGCCGCGCCGCCTTCGTCGCCCAGATGAAAGCCCCAGCCGCCCTGGTGGTGCACCGCGCCCGCCCGCTTGGCGATGAAAAAGCTGCCGGTGCCCAGGCTGGCCAAGGTGCCATCGGCCCCGGCCAGCGCGCCTTCCAGCGCGGTCACACTGTCATCGACCACATAGGCCAAAAAGGGCAGGCGCGTGGCAAAGCCATCGGCCGCCCCCGGCAGACGCCCGCCCGCAAGCCCCGCGCAGATCCGCGCCCGCGACAGATCGGCCAGACCAAGGCCCTGGGCTGCCAGCGCATGGGTCAGGGCCAGACGAATGGCCGCCTCGGCGCCGGCGGGGTCTGTCACGATGTTGGCAGGGCCCCCCGTTGTCTCCTGCGCGGGTCCGCCATCGACAGACAGCGCCACGCGGCAGCCCGTGCCGCCCCCGTCGATGCCGATGTCGATGCGCCCTGTCATGGCACGATCCTATGCCATGGGCGGGGGCCGTTAAATAGCCCTTGGCGGCGGGGCGGGGATGGGGTGCGGGCCTGTGACACGCCGCCCGCGTTCGGGCCGTGATGTCGCATCCTATTGGCCCGGCCCGCCCAAGGGCTTATGCTTGCCCTCATGATCACAGAACTTGGCCATTTCACCCTGATCCTTGCCCTTATGGTGGCGATCTTTCAGACGATCGTGCCCTTGATCGGGGCGCATCGCGGCAATGCGGCCTGGATGGGTGTGGCCGAACCGGCCGCCACGACGCAGTTCTTGCTGACGGCGTTTAGTTTCGGGGCGCTGACCTGGGCGTTTGTGACCTCGGATTTCTCGCTGAACCTGGTGACGGCGAATTCGCACACCGACAAACCGATGCTCTACAAGATCAGCGGTGTCTGGGGCAATCACGAGGGGTCTTTGCTGCTGTGGGTGTTGATCCTGACCCTGTTTGGCGCCTGTGCGGCATGGTTCGGGTCGAACCTGCCGCCCAGCTTGCGCGCGCGGGTTCTGGCGGTGCAATCCTCGATCGCGGCGGCGTTTTTTGCCTTCATCTTGTTCACCTCGAACCCGTTTACACGGCTGGCCGTGCCGCCGATGGATGGGCAGGATCTGAACCCGCTGCTGCAAGACCCCGGTTTGGCCTTTCATCCGCCCTTCTTGTATCTGGGCTATGTCGGGCTTTCGATGGCCTTTTCCTTTGCGGTGGCCGCGCTGATCGAAGGGCGCGTGGATGCCGCCTGGGGGCGTTGGGTGCGCCCCTGGACCTTGGCGGCCTGGGTGTTTTTGACAATCGGCATCGGCCTGGGGTCTTGGTGGGCCTATTATGAACTGGGCTGGGGCGGGTTTTGGTTCTGGGACCCGGTTGAAAACGCATCGCTCATGCCGTGGCTGATCGCGGCGGCGTTGCTGCATTCGGCCATCGTGGTCGAAAAGCGCGAGGCGCTGAAAAGCTGGACGATTCTGTTGGCCATCCTTGCGTTCGGATTTTCGCTGATCGGCACCTTCATCGTGCGCTCGGGTGTTCTGACCAGCGTGCACGCCTTTGCCAATGACCCCGAACGCGGTGTGTTCATCTTGATGATCCTTGGGGTCTTCATGGGTGGGGCGCTGTTGCTGTTCGCGTTGCGTGCCAGCGCGATGGAAGCCAAGGGCGTGTTTTCCACGCTCAGCCGCGAATCGGGATTGGTGTTGAACAACCTGCTGCTGGCGGTGGCGACCTTTGTGGTGTTCATCGGCACGATCTGGCCGCTGCTGACCGAAACGCTGTCTGATCGCACGGTGTCGGTGGGGCCGCCGTTTTTCAACCTGGCCTTCACGCCCTTTGTCTTTGCGCTGGCCGTGGCCTTGCCCGTCGGCGGCATGCTGGCGTGGAAACGGGCGCAACTGGGCCGCGCCATGATACAGCTTGTTCCGGCGCTGGTGCTGGCCCTGGCCGTGGCGCTGTTGTGCTGGACCATGTTCACCGGCAAATCGATCCTGTCGCCCATCGCCGTGGGTCTGTCGGTCTGGCTGGTGGCGGGTGCCGCGGTGGATCTGTGGACGCGCACGGGGCGGTCGGGGCGCGTGTCGGCGCGGCTGCAACGGCTGGCGCGCCTGCCGCGCGCCGATTGGGGCAAGGCGGTGGGGCATGCGGGCTTTGGCATCACCTTGTTCGGGGTGGCGGCGCTGACGGGTTACCAGATCGAGGATATCCGCGTTGCCCAGCCCGGCCAGCCCTACACGGTCGGCGCCTACCAGGTCGAGCTTTTGAGCGTCGAACGCAATGTGCAGGGCCCCAACTATTTCGCGACCAAGGCGCATGTGGTGTTGCGCGATGCCCAGGGCGAACAGGTGGCACTGCTGCATCCCGAAAAGCGCATCTATCCCGTGGCGGGTATGCCCACGACCGAGGCCGGCATCGACAGCGGCTGGACGCGCGATGTCTACCTCGCCTTGGGTGACCCGCAGCCCGATGGGGGTTGGGCGTTGCGGACCTGGATCAAGCCCTTTGCCAACTGGATCTGGGGGGGCGCAATCATCATGGCGTTGGGGGGGCTGCTCAGCTTGTCGGACCGGCGCTATCGCATCGCGGCCGGTGCGGCGAAGGTGAGCGCCGCGCCCCCGCGCGGGGTGCCCGCCGAATGATACGGGCGCGCGCCAGGATGGGGGCGATGGTGCGGGCCGCGCTGTTCGGCGCGGCGCTGGTGCTGGCGGGCCCGGCGGCCGCCGTCCAGCCCGATGAGGTGCTTTCTGATCCGGTGATGGAGGAGCGCGCGCGTGCCATTTCGGCGGGGCTGCGCTGTATCGTGTGCCGCAACGAATCGATCGATGAATCGAACGCGGAACTGGCCCGCGATCTCAGGCTTTTGGTGCGCGAACGGCTGGTGGCCGGCGACAGCGACCCCGAGGTCGTGGCCTATATCGTGGATCGCTACGGCGAATTCGTGCTGTTGCGGCCCACGATGACGGGGGCCAATGTGCTGCTTTGGCTGGCACCGCTGGTGCTGATCGGTTTGGGCGGGGCACTGTCCGTGGGCTACATCCGCCGCCGCGCCGGCGCGGTTGCGCCCGCAGAATCCGCCTTGTCACCCGATGAACACGCCCGCCTGCAGGCGCTTTTGAAAGAGTGACGCAGCGTTTGCGCTTTTCGTGCAATGCCCCTTTGCCTAAGTGATGGCCCAAAGACCGCGCGGAGATCACCATGCATTACGAGACCATCACACGCCAGGACCAGGATGGGGTCGCGGTGATCACGATGAACCGGCCCGAGGTGATGAATGCGCTCAACACCCAGATGCGGGCCGAGATCACCCATGCCATCGGCACCGCCGGTCGCAGCGCGCGGGCGGTTGTGCTGACGGGGGCAGGGCGCGCCTTTTGTTCGGGTCAGGATCTGGGCGATGGCGGCAATGCCGCGACGCTGAACCTGGAACGCACGTTGCGCGACGAATATGTTCCGATGTTGATGGCGATCGTGGATTGCCCGGTGCCGGTGATCGCGGCGGTGAACGGAACCGCCGCCGGGGCGGGGGCCAATCTGGCCTTGGTGTGCGACATCACCATCGCAACCGAAAGCGCCAGCTTCATCCAAGCCTTCAGCCGCATCGGCCTGATCCCGGATGCGGGCGGCACTTGGGTGCTGCCCCGTGGCATCGGTCTGCAAAAGGCGATGGGGGCGGCTTTGTTCGCCGACCGCATCACGGCGCGGCAAGCGGACGCCTGGGGCATGATCTGGGAAGCGGTGCCCGATGCCGATTTCGAACAGACATGGCGCGCGCGCGCCGCCCATCTGGCACACGGGCCGACCGAGGCCTTCAAGCGGGTCAAGACCGCGTTGCAGGCCAGCTTTGGCAACAGCCTGGCCGAACAGCTGGTGCTGGAAGGCCAGTTGCAGGGCGAGTGCGGCCAGACGCGCGATTTCAAGGAAGGCGTCGTGGCGTTTCTGGAAAAGCGACCGCCGGTGTTCGAAGGGCGCTGATCGCCCCGGCCATCGCCGGTCTGCCCATCAGCGTTCGGGGATCAGCCCCCTGGGGCTGAAGCGCAACACCAACAGCAAGATCACCCCCATGGTCAGCAGCCGCATATGCGCCGCCGCCTCCAGCAGATGGGCCCGCAGCCAGGATGCTTCGTCCAGCCCCCCTGTCAGGGTCTGCATCAACAGCTGGCCCAGCGGTTCGACCTGGATCCACAACCACCAGATCAAAAACCCCCCCAACACCGCGCCCCAGTTGTTGCCCGAGCCGCCGACGATCACCATCACCCACACAAGGAAGGTGAAGCGCAAGGGTTGGTAGCTGCTGGGCACAAGCTGGCTGTCGAGCGTTGTCATCATCGCCCCGGCCATCCCCACGACGGCCGAACCCAGAACAAAGACCTGCAGATGGCGCGCCTTGACATCCTTGCCCATGGCGGCGGCCGAGACTTCGTTGTCGCGGATCGCCCGCATCATCCGGCCCCAGGGCGAATTCCAGGCCTTTTGCGAAAACCAGATCAGCGCCAGCAACACCACGATGAACAGCCCCGCATAGCTGAGCTTGACCGCGATCGACGACATCGTGACGGGATCGGTTCCCAGACTTGCCGCCAGATCGACGAACCACGGGGCTTGTTGCAGATCCACCTCGTAGGGGACGGGGCGGGGCACGCCCGTCGCGTTCTTGACGCCGCGGGTCAACCAATCTTCGTTCTTCAAGACGGCGATGATGATTTCGGCGATGCCCAAGGTGGCGATGGCCAAATAATCCGACCGCAACCCCAGCGCGGTCTTTCCGATCAACCACGCTGCGCCCGCTGCAAGCGCGCCGCCCACCGGCCAGGCCAGGATGACCGGAAGCCCAAGCCCCCCCAGAAACCCGGTCGCCGCCGGGTTCACGGCCTCGACCGCGCTGACGCCACCGTCAAATACCGATCGAAACAGGGCAAAACCACCCGCCAGGATCGCAACCATGACCAGCCCGCGCAGCCGACCCGCCGGCAGCTTCGACCAGGCAAGAATGGCCGCCACGATGGTGGCAGCCCCCAGAACCAGACCCAGCAAGATGCGCAGGCCACCGGCGGCCCATGCGTCGGGCACGGGCGGCACGGCGATCAGCACGGTGGCAAGCCCGCCCAACGCCACGAAACCCATCACGCCCACGTTGAACAGGCCCGCGTAGCCCCATTGCATGTTGACGCCCAGCGCCAAGATGGCGCTGACCAGCCCCATGTTGAAAATCGTCAGCGCGATGTTCCAGGATTGAACGAAGCCTGTCCCGATATAGAGCCCCGCAACCACGGCAAACAGCATCACCGCCTTCTTGTCGATCGCGCCGGTCATATCGTCTTGCCCTTCATGATTCCGGTCGGGCGGAACAGCAGCACGATCAGCAAGATGGTAAAGCTGACCGCGAATTTATAATCGGTCGACAACAGCTGCATCATGCCCGCCGGTTCCCAGCCTTCGGGCCCGAGATAGCCCACCACCTTGCGAAAGGCATAGGTCACGCCGACCTCGGAAAAGGCGATCAGGAAACCGCCCAGAATGGCGCCCACCGGGTTGCCCAGCCCCCCGACGATGGCCGAGGCGAAAATCGGCAACAAAAGCTGGAAATAGGTAAAGGGCTTGAAAGCCTTGTCCAAGCCGTAAAGCGTGCCCGCCGTGGTGGCCAGCGCGGCCACGATCAGCCATGTGATCATCACCACCCGCTCGGGGTTGATCCCCGACAAGAGCGCCAGATCCTCGTTGTCGGAAAACGCGCGCATCGACTTGCCGGTGCGCGTGCGGTTGAGAAACCAGAACAACCCCGCCATCGCGATCAGCGCCACGATCACGGTGATGCCTTGGCTGGTGCGGATGCCCAGGCCTTCGTCAAGCCCGGTCAGATCCCGGAAATCGCGCACCGAGATGATGAAGCGCGCCCCGTCGTCAAAGCGCTGGTCATCCACGCCGATGATGAAGCGCACGATGCCGTTCATGATGAACATCACCCCCAGCGAGGCGATGACATAGATCACGGGCTTGGCTTTCTTGCGGCGATAGAACCGATAGACGCCGCGATCGGTCGCGATCAGCAAAAGCGCGGTCACGCCGATGCCCACGGGCAGCGCCAGCAGCGCCGTGGGCAAGGGCCCAAGGCTGACACCCGCCCCCTGCAGCGCCCAGGTGCACAAGATCACGATCATGGTTCCAAAGGCCATGGTGTCGCCATGGGCAAAATTGGAAAACCGCAAGATCCCGTAGATCAAGGTAACACCCAGCGCCCCCAGCGCCAGCTGCGCGCCATAGGCGGTGGCGGGGATGATCACGAAATTCAACAGGGCGACCAGCGCGTTCAGACCATCCATTCAGTG
The DNA here is from genome assembly GCA_041163945.1 of Pseudomonadota bacterium. Lineage (GTDB taxonomy): Bacteria > Pseudomonadota > Alphaproteobacteria > Rhodobacterales > Rhodobacteraceae > Roseicyclus. Next base: position 1,806 of record JBEAQJ010000011.1, on the reverse strand, counting down.
CGCCCCCTCGCATCCGCCGAAATAGGTGATGGCCGCAGGCCTGCCGTCGAACATGTGCAGCGTCAAAATGGCCGTGCCATCAGGTTCGATGGTCAAAAGCTCGGCGATGCCCGCCCGGCCCGCACCGGCATAGGTGGCCGGCCGCGTTCCATCCTGCGTCAGGCGGTGCATGGTGCTATGGCCCATGGCGGTCGACATGACCACCACGCCCCCGCCATCACCCAGCCCGATCTTGAGCGCAAGCCCCGCCGCCTGGCATCCCTGTTCGGTCGTGCATTCGGTGTCAAACTGGCAATCCCAGGGTTCGGCCAGCACCGGCGTTGCCAAAAGGCACAATAGGGCAGGCCAAAGGCGCACCGGCATCCTTATCCCCCCAAAAAGCTTTGCCGCACGCTGCGGTCGGCCAAAAGATCCTTGCCCGTGCCGCTGTGGGCATTGCGGCCTTGCACAAGCACATAGCCCCGGTCGGCGATTTCCAGCGCTTGGCGCGCGTTTTGTTCCACCATCAAAATGGGAATGCCCGTGCGCGCGACTTCGATAATGCGGTCAAACAGTTCGTCCATCACGATCGGGCTGACGCCGGCGGTGGGTTCATCCAGCATCAAAAGCTTGGGCTTTGTCATCAACGCCCGGCCCACCGCGACCTGCTGGCGCTGACCGCCCGACAATTCGCCCGCCGCTTGCCGGCGTTTGTCGCGCAGGATCGGGAACAGATCGAACACCTGTTCCATCGTCTCGCTGATGTCGTCGCGGCGAATGAACGCCCCCATTTCCAGGTTTTCTTCGACTGTCATCGAAGCAAAGATGTTGCCCGTTTGCGGCACGAACCCCATGCCCTTGGCCACGCGCGCCTGTGGCGACAAGGCGGTGATGTCTTCGCCATCAAGCCGCACGCTGCCTTGGCGCAGCGACAGCATGCCGAACACCGCCTTCATCGCGGTGGATTTGCCCGCCCCGTTCGGCCCCACGATGACCGCGATTTCGCCCGGGTTCACGGCGATGGTGCAGTCATGCAAGATGTCGGGCCCGCCGCCATAGCCGCCGGTCATGTGTTCGCCGATCAGAAATGCCGTATCGGTCATGCGCCCGCACCTTCGAGCTTGGTCTTGTTTTTAAGCCCGGTGCCCAGATAGGCCTCGATCACCTGGTCGTTGGCCTTGATGGCGTCGATCGAGCCTTGGGCCAGCACGCGGCCCTCGGCCATGACGATGACGGGATCGCACAGCCGCCCGATGAAATCCATGTCGTGCTCGATCACGCAAAATGTATAGCCGCGATCCTTGTTCAGCCGCACGATGGCATCGCCGATGGTGTTCAAAAGCGTGCGGTTCACGCCGGCCCCCACCTCATCCAGAAACACGATCTTGGCGTCCACCATCATCGTGCGGCCCAGTTCCAGCAGCTTTTTCTGCCCGCCCGAAATCATCCCCGCGGGGTGATCGGCCAGGTGCGAAATCGTCAGGAAATCCAGCACCGCATCGGCCTTGGCCCGCAGGGCGCGTTCTTCATCAGCGATGCGCTTGCGCCCGAACCATGTGTTCCAAAGCGTTTCACCCGATTGGCCGGGCGGCACCATCATCAGATTTTCCCGGCAGGTCATCGAGTGAAATTCATGCGCGATCTGAAAAGTGCGCAGCAACCCTTTGGAAAACAATACATGTGGCGATAGGCCGGTGATGTCTTCGCCATCCATGATCACCTGCCCACGGGTGGGGGGCAACATGCCCGCGATCACGTTGAACAGCGTGGTCTTGCCGGCGCCGTTCGGGCCGATCAAGCCGGTGATCGAACCGGTTTCGATCCGCA
>JBEAQJ010000010.1:0-19612 GCA_041163945.1 Pseudomonadota bacterium | reverse complement strand
GGCACCGGCGGGTATGGCGCGCGCGCGGCGATCAAGAACCAGATCGTCGGCCCAAGCCCAGGGGTGGCCGTGACGGATTGCACGCGCATCGGCCTTGGGCTTCAGACGCAAAACAGGCAAGGGGGCATGGGCGGATGTCATCCGCCCCCTCTAGCTTGCCCGCGACCCGGACGGAAGATCCGTTCTGTGGCCGCTCACGCCAATCAGGCGCCCACGATCCGTGCCACAGGCGCGGCCATCGTGCCCCTTGGCGCGGGATCGGCAGCGGGAGGGGGCATGCCCGCCATATCGATGCGGGCTGCCGTATCGGTGGGCTGGGCCTGCGCCGGGGCGGCTGGCAGACGCACCGCGCGTTGCCCATTCACCTGGCCCAACTTGCCATGCGCGATCCCCCGCCCGTCGGGCGTTTCGATCGCGACCTGCTCCAGATCAGCCTTGGAAAAAAACAACAAATCGCCAATCGAAAGGCGCTGCACCTCGGCCAAGGGGCGCGTCTGGCGCAGCAAAACCACATCGAGCGGCAGGCGCAGATTGGCCAACATGCGCGCGCGCGCGCCCTGCCACGCCGGATCGATCGGCCGGCCAACGGCCTTGGCCGCGGGCACCACCGCCGATCCGCCCCGCGGCACGGCCATCACCAGCCGGGCCTGCCGGTCCACCCCGTCAAAGCTTACATCGGCGGCCAGCACGCAATAATCGGCATCGGGCAACAACAGGTTGATCTGCCCCGGATCGGCGATGCGGCTGCCATAGCCCATCCGGTCGGGCCAATCGCGCCCCTCAAGCGCTTGGGCTTCCTGTGCAAATCCCGCCAGGACAAGATCGACGAAATCCCGCGCGAGCGCCTCGTCGATCCGGGTGATCGGGCGCGGGGCCAGCAGATCGGCCTCGACCCGACCGGTGGTCTGCACCTCGATCAGCGCATCGACCAAGGCCGACGACAGCCCGATCAAGCCGCGCTGTCCAGCGCCATCTTCCAGCACCACGACAAGACCCTGTTGCGGGATGGCCTCCATGGCCGGCTCAAGACCTTGGGGGGTGGTGGCCTGAACCGGGCCCAGCACAAGGCCCAGCCCGTCAAAGGCTGCACCCGCACGGCGCAGGGCGCGCCCAAAGGCCCGCCCTGCCCCCCATGTGGGATCGGGCGGCGCTGGCTGCGCGCGCAGATGGGCCGTGATCTTGCGACGCAGCGCCGGATTCTCAAGCAGGGCAGACATCGGCAGGAAACACTCACCGTTTGGAACCGGGCGAACCCGAACCGAAGATTGCCCGCGAAAAGGTTAAAATGCCGTCAAGCCGCGCGCCGCGCCCGCGCCGGCAATCGCACCCGAAACCGCGTGCCCTGCTCGGATGGAACATAGCTCAGCCCGCCCCCAAGGCGCGTCATGATCTCGCGGCTGATGGCCAGCCCAAGCCCGGCGCCCGGCGCGCCCCTGGCGGTATCGGCGCGGGCAAATTTTTCAAAGATCAGCGCCTGCTGACGCTTGGGGATGCCGCTGCCGTTGTCGGCAAAATCCACCTGAACCCGACCTGGCATCTGGCGCACCGTGACGGTCAGCTCGGGGGCAGCGGCATCGCAATATTTCTGCGCATTGGAAATCAGGTTGATGAAGACCTGCGCCAGGCGGTCGGGGTCGGTCCAAAGGGTGACGGCCTCGGCGTCCGGGTCGCGGCGGATGCTCAGCCGCCCGTCGGCCTGTGCGCCAGCCGCGTGGATCGCGCGATCCAGCACATCGGACAGCTGCGCCTCGGCTTCATGCAAGCTCACACGGCCGTTTTCCAGCACCGACAGGTCCAGCAGGTCATCCAACAGCCGCGTCAGCCGCAGCGTTTCATCATGGATGATGCGCGAAAACCGCGCCCGGTCGGCATCGTCGATGTCATTGGATTGCATCAGGATTTCCGAAAATGACCGGATCGAGGTCATCGGTGTGCGCAGCTCATGGCTGATCTGGCTCAGGAACGCATCCTTTTGCAGCGACAGCGCGGTCAGCTTGGCGTTGACCTCCTGCAGGCGGGCGGCGGTCTGGGCCAGCTCCTCGGATTTTGCTTCCAGCTGGGTGGAATATTCCATGATCTGCGCGGTTTCATCGGCCACCGCCAACAGATCACGCACCGACACGCTGGCGCCCCCGACGATCTGGGCCACCATGGCATGCGCGGTCGCAGCCCCGACCGAGCCCGCCAGTTCACGTTCCAGACCTTCGAGGAAATCGGGTGTGGGTTCGGGCAGACCCGTGCCGCGCCCCTGGGCCGCGGCCGCCCCCTGAAACAGCCGCCCCGCACGCCCGGTGCCCAGAATTCGCTGGGCCATGATCAAAAGATCATCGGCCGTGCCCGATGCGCCCTGCCATCCATAAAGCGGCTGCGAATGATCGTAGACATTGACGAACTGCGCGCCCTGAAGCCGTTCGAGCGGGCCCGGAAAGGACACGAGCGAACCGAAGATGAACAAGAATGTGTTGATCCCCAAAGACAGCACCATGGCCGTCAGCAACGGGTCGGTGGCTTGCAAACCGAGCGGCGTCAGCGGGCTTAACCACGCCAGCCCAAAGGGCCCGGCCGTCAGCATCTGGGGCATCACACCGCCGGTTTCCGCCACGTTGGGGATCAGCAACAGCCAGATCCAGATCACGAACCCCGATCCAATGCCCAGCGCCGCCCCCACCCGCGTGGCGCCCCGCCACAAGATCCCCCCCAGAAGCGCGGGCAGGATCTGGGCCACGCCCAGAAAGGCGATCAGCCCGATATCGGCCAGGGCATCGGCGCCGCCCGACAGGCGGTAATAGCCATAGCCAAGAAACATCACGCCCGCGATCGACAACCGTCGCGCCATCAGCGCCACGCGCCGCATGTCGCCGGACATGGGATCATCGTGGCGGGTCAGGCGCAGCCAGAACGGCACGATGATGTGGTTTGACACCATCGTCGACAGCGCCAGCGCCGCCACGATCACCATGGAGGTCGCAGCCGAAAACCCGCCCAGGAAAACCAGAAGCGCCAGACCTTCCTGGCGCCGTTCCAGCGGCACGGTCAGCACGAAGACATCGGGGTTGGCATCTGGCCCGAACATCTCAAGCCCGACCACCGCGATGGGCACCACGAAGGCACTGATCAGCAGCAGATAGAGCGGAAACGCCCATCCGGCGGTGGCCAGGTGGCGTTCGTCGGAATTTTCAACCACCAACACCTGGAACATCCGCGGCAAACACAAGATGGCCGCCCCCGCCAGCACCGTCAGCCCCAGCCAGCGTGCCCCGTTCCACCCCGTCTGGCTGACCGGGCTGGCCTCGATCCGGGCCAGCATGTCGGCCGGGCCATCGGCCACGCCCCAGACCACGAAGACCCCCACCGCCAGGATCGCGGCCAGCTTGACGATCGCCTCGAGCGCGATGGCAGAAACCAGGCCCGGGTGGCGTTCGTTCACATCCAGCGAGCGGGTGCCGAAGATGATCGTGAACAACGCCAATCCGGCCGCCACCCAGATCGCCGTCTGCCCGGCATTGGGTGGCCCGAAGGCGCCGGGGCGCGCGAACACCGAAAACGACAGCGTGACCGATTGCAACTGCAACGCGATGTAGGGCGTGGCCCCGATCACCGCCAAGATCGTGACCAGCGCCGCAACGCCACCCGATTTGCCATAGCGGCTGGAGATCATGTCGGCGATCGAGGTGATGCGCTGCGCCCGCCCGATGCGCACCAGTTTGCGCAACAGCCAGAACCAGCCGATGAACACCAGCGTTGGCCCCAGATAGATCGTCAGAAACTCCAACCCGTTGCGCACCGCCGATCCGACGGCACCGTAAAACGTCCAGGCGGTGGTATAGATCGAAAGACTAAGCGTGTAGGTCAGCGGTGAATTCAGCCACCGCGCCTTGCCTTCGGCCGCGCGCTTTTCGGCCAGAAAGGCAATGCCGAACAAGAACATCACATAAAGCACGCAGACCGCGACAAGCCCATTGAAACTCAGCATCAGCGGCCCTCATCGACCGCGCCCGGGTCGGACCCGAAGCCGGATGGGGCACGCGGGGCTTGCGCACCGCCACCGCGCGTCAAAGCGCGCGACACAAAGGCGGTCAGGGCAATCAACCCGGTCCAGACCGCGAAATAATAGACAAGCCAATCCGCCAGATCGGGCCCCTCTGCCCCCGTCGCTTCGCCACGGATGAACACGGGCGCAAAGACCAGCACCGCCCCCAGCACCGGCAACAGCCGTGCGGCATCTTGCAGCCGGTTCTGCCGATAGGTCCGCCGTTCCAGAAACAGGCGCCGCGCCACGGCGTTCAGGCCCGACCGTTTTCGGCCCGGGCCTGGGCCAGCCGTGCCACCGTCGCCAAGAGATCGGCATTGGAAAAGGGCTTCGTCAGATAGGCATCGGCGCCCAGTTCCAGCGCCGTTTCGCGATCTTTGGCTTGGCCCTTGGCCGTCAGCATCAAGATCGGCAAGGCGGCGGTTTCGGGCCTGTCGCGCAACGCCCGCAGGATATCGAGCCCCGAACAGCCGGGCAACATCACATCCAGAACGACCATGTCGGGCCGGGTGCGCGCGACCGCATCCAAGGCCGTGGCCCCGTTGCCATGCCCCTGCACTTCCCAACCCGCTCGGCTGAGAATGAACCCGATGGCCTCAAGGATGTTTCCTTCGTCCTCGATCAGCAGGATACGTCCGCCCACGGCTGTCCTCCCTTGGCCTTGGGTAGGCAGACTGTGCAACCTTCGGCGCTTGAAGGCAATGGGTGCCGCGCCGCGGGCGGGGAAACACCATTCAGGACAGGAACAGTGAAAAAATGGTGCCCGGGGGCGGAATCGAACCACCGACACGAGGATTTTCAATCCACTGCTCTACCCCTGAGCTACCCGGGCACGGGTGCGGGGGGCGTGTTGTCCCCAGCGGGTGTGGCGCGTTCTAGGGCCAACGCGCGGGGCTGTCCATAGGGGCCGGCGGGTTTTTTTTCGCACACCGCGGGCGATCAATGGGGTTTTCCGCGTGCCTCGTCCACGGCCTGGGCGGCGGCCTCGATGTCTTCCGGCGCCTGGGATGGGATGGCATAGGATCCTGTCAGCCAACGGGCCAGATCGACATCGGCACAACGCGCCGAACAGAAGGGGCGATAGGCCGCGGTGGGCGCCCGCGCGCAAATCGGACATGTCATGGCACGGCTTCCAACTGTAGCTGCATCAGCCGAAATTATGGGCCCTTCAAGCGGTCGCCGCAAGGCATGGGCCAGCATGGCTGTCCGGCACCCTTGCCCGCAGCCCTTGCCAGCCGCTAACTGGCCGCGACGGGCTACAAGGCGGGACCCACAAAATGGCGATGACGCGACGGGGCGTTCTGTTGGCGGGGGGCGCAACACTGCTGTCGGGTTGCTTGGCCGCGGGCGACCGCGGGCCGGGACGAAACCCGCCCGATCCGGCCTTGCTGCCACATCCGAATGCCAGCTACGACAGCTGGGTCGCGGCCTTCCGCCAGCGCGCGCGGTCATCAGGTATCACCGCCGAGACCCTTGATCGTGCCTTTCACGGGCAAGGCTATTTGCCCGGCGTCATTGCACGCGATCGCAACCAATCCGAATTCCGCCATTCGACCGAAGATTACCTGGCGCTTGTCGCATCGCAAGACGATGTCGCGCTTGGCAGATCCCGCGTCGGGCCATACCGCGCCACGCTGGCGGCCATCGAACGGGCCAGCGGCGTGGACGGCCATGTGATCGCCGCGATCTGGGGGCTTGAAACGGCCTTTGGCACGAAGCGCGGCGACATCGGGGTGATTTCAGCCACCTCGAGCCTTGCCTGGGATGGGCGCCGCGGGCGTTTTTTCGAGGCGCAGCTGATCGCAGCGCTGCGGATCGTGCAAGCGGGCGACATCCCCCCCGATCGGCTGCGCGGGTCATGGGCGGGCGCAATGGGCCATACACAGCTGATGCCCCGTGTCTTTCTGGACTATGCCGTGGATTTCACAGGCGATGGGCGGCGCGACATCTGGGGGGATGATCCAACCGATGCCCTGGCCTCCAGCGGGCAATACCTGCACCGCCATGGCTGGCGCACAGGTGAGCCCTGGGGGATGGAGGTGCATCTGCCCCAAGGCATCGGTACCGCCCAGCTTGGCCATCGCCGTCGCAGATCGGTGGCGGCTTGGGCACAGGCGGGTGTGCGCCCGGCTGAGGGCGGCCCCCTGCCCGACGTCGGGCGGGCCGCAATCCATGCGCCCGCCGGCGCGGATGGGCCGGCCTGGATGTTGTTTCACAATTTCGATGTGATCCTGCGCTACAATCCGTCCGTCAACTACGGCATCGGCGTGGGCTACATGACCGACCGGCTTGCCGGGGGCGGCGGCTTGACGCGGCGCTTCGGGCCGGATGCGACGGGGCTGACACAAGATGAACGGCGCGAGATGCAGGCCCTTTTGAACCGGGCCGGGCACCATGTGGGCGTGCCGGACGGGGTGGTGGGGGCGCGCACAAGGGCCGCGATCCGCGCCTTTCAGGCCGGGCGGGGCACCTTGGCCGACGGGCAGGCTTCGCCCACGCTCTTGGCCATGCTCCGCCGCACGTAAACCTTCCCCACACGCCCAGCGGACATGAAACCGACATGGGACGAAAGCCGCCACCGCTTGCAGCGCCGCCCTAAGGGTAAAGCTGATCCAAGGGCAGGCGATCGCGTTTTTTCTGTAACTCAAAACAGCCCAAGGGCGTCCAGCCTGCCAGAACCACCTCGGCGCCATCGGCGCGAAAGGCGCGGCGCAGCGCATCCTCCAGCACGCGACGATCCTTTTTCGGCATCGGCGCCAGATCCAGCGTGATCTGGCCGCCAAGCCCCTTGATCCGCAACATCCGCGGCAAGACGCGCGCCAGCGCCAGATTGGCCTTCAGCCCCGCCGCCAGCGACGCGTCCGCGCCCGTGTTCACATCCACCGCCACCAGCGCACGGGTGGGCTCGATATAGGCCGTGGCCCCGCCGGGCAGCGCCACGCGGGCACGGCGCGCCTCTTCGATGGCCTCGATCACACCGTGGGTTTCAAAGCAGCCGGGCGTTTCGACCACCTCGTCGGGGTCCGGCACCGCCCAATCCCGCCAAGCCAGCGCATGGGCATCGGGGGCATCCACCAGACATTCGGGCGGACCATCGGCATCAGCCAACACAAGCGCCGCCAGATCGCGCATGGCACCGATATCGGCGGCCAGCGTGTCGTCGGCAACATCTTCGGCCGCCGAACGCAGGATCAAGCCCTGATCGGCGGGTGCGCCGACCATGGCGGCGTGGGCAATTTCCAACAATCGGTCGCGCTCGGCGTCGTCACGGATCTGGCGCGAAATATTGATGCCCGGCGCCTCGGGGGTGATGATGGCATAGCGGCTTTTGAACAAAAGCTTGGGCGTGACCGGCGCGGCCTTGCCCGGTTCGGCCGCGGTTGCCACCTGCACCAAAAGCCGGGTTCCAGGCGCCATGCCCTTGGCCTGACGCAGGTAGCCCTTGTGATCGCCCATGCTGAGCGTGACGCCCCCCTGCCCCGGCATCGGCCGGTCCACCACCGCGCGATAGATTGCACCCGGCAGCGCCAGATCGCCCGGCGGATCGATCAACAGATCGTCCAGTCGCCCATCGACCATCAGGGCCGCCGCCGCGCGCCCGCCCAGATGATCGAGCAAGATCACGCGGCCCTTCATCGCGCCCCCCAGACCGGCCAGCCGGCCGATTGCAAAAGCTGCGCGGTTTCGGCAAGGGGCAGGCCCACGATGGCCGTGTAGCTGCCCGAAATCCACGGGATGAAGGCCCCCGCCGGTCCTTGGATGGAATAGCCGCCCGCCTTGCCCTGCCAGTCGCCGGTGGCGATGTATCCGTCGCGTTCGGCCGGGCTCAAGGCTTTCATCCTGACACGCGCATCCACCAGTCGATCCCATGTTCGATCGCCCCGCCGCAGGGTCAGTGCCGTGAACACGCGATGGCGGCGCCCCGACAAAAGATCGAGAAAACGCCGCGCCTCGTCGGCATCGCGCGGCTTGCCCAGGATACGCCGGCCCAAGGCCACCGTGGTGTCGGCACACAACACGATGTCATCCGGCCCCAAGGCGATGGCGGCGGCTTTTTCCCGGGCGATGCGGGCGCAATAATGATGGGGCAATTCCCCCGGGCGGGGGTCTTCGTCGATATCGGGCGGCACGATGGCATCGGGGATGATCCCCAGAACCCCCAGCAATTCCTTGCGGCGGGGGCTGGCCGAGCCAAGGATCAGGCGCGGATGTGGGGACGGCTTGACTGTCATCCCTGCACCATCCCGTAAGGGCGGAGCGGTGCCACTTGCGCGCGGGCCCGCCCACCCGCCAAGCGCGTTGGGCATGCCCTGTCGGACCCGGCCACCTTACTTGAAGCGATAATTGATGCGGCCCTTGGTCAGGTCATAGGGGGTCATTTCCACCTGAACCTTGTCGCCAGCCAGAACGCGGATGCGGTTCTTGCGCATCTTGCCTGCCGTGTGCGCGATGATCTCATGGCCGTTTTCAAGCTCGACCCGGAACGTCGCGTTGGGCAGGAGTTCCTTCACGATCCCGGGAAATTCGAGCATTTCTTCCTTGGCCATGGTCACTCCTTTATGTGCGCACCATACGGTGCAGGTGGCGGCTAAATGCGCCCCTTGGGTCCGATTTTCAAGGCAAAACTGCGCGGTGGGCGCTTTGGCCCCCGGCAAGGGCGCCGTCAGCGAGGCCGTGGTCGTCAGGGCGCGACGGATGGGGGCGCGTCGGGCGGGCCGAAGCGGGCGATGATACGGGCCTTGATCTGATCGCGGGCCTGCCGATAGGCGTCAAGCTTGGCGTCGCGGGTTTCGCCCAAGCCCGTGGGGTCAAGAATGGGCCAGTATTCGACATCCAGATGATAATGGCGCGTCAATTCCAGCGCATGGCGCTGGCTGGCCGGCGACAAGGCGACGATCAGGTCAAACCCCGACAGATCATCGCCCCACTGGGCCATTTCCTCGAAGCTGCGCACGCGATGGCGCTGCAATTCCACCCCGTCTTCGGCGCTGACGGCAACGGCAAAACCATCGATTTCCAGATCATTGCGCACGCCCGCCGATTGGACATAGGCACGGTGGCCGTAGAATTTCTTCATCAACCCCTCGGCCATGGGGGAACGGGTCGCGTTGTGGTCGCAACAAAACAACACCGATGAGGGGAAATTCGCCGTCACCGCGCCCTCAGATCCCGAAATGCAGAACAGAGATCAGCGTGAACAGCCGCCGGGCGGTGTCGGTATCGACCTCGGCCTTGCCGTCGAGCCGTTCTTGCAAGATGCGCGCGCCCTCGTTGTGGATGCCGCGCCGGGCCATGTCGATCGCTTCGATCTGGCTGGGCGGCAACCGCTTGACCGCGTCGTAGTAGCTTTCGCAGATCTGCCAGTAATCCTTGACCACCTGGCGAAAGGGCGACAGCGACAGGTGAAACTCGGCCGCGTCTTCGGCGGTTTCGGTGTCGACATCGAACACCAGCCGCTTGTCGCGGATGGCAAGCGCCACATGGTAGGGGCCGGGCGGCACCGGCCGATCCGGGCGCCCGGGCAGCGCAAAGCGGTTGTCCTCGAGCAGGTCGAAAATCGCCACGCGACGCTCTTGTTCGATTTCGGGCGTGGGCGCGGGCATGCCAGACATGTCGATCTCGATATGGGTAATGTGCATGCTCATCCCCCTTCTCCTGTCGCGGCCGTGGTGTTGAGCCGATCCAGCCGGGCGCGCACCGACAGGCCATGCGCCTGCAGGCTTTCGGATCGGGCAAGGGTTTCCGCCGCCGGGCCGATGCTGGCCAGGGCGGCAGGTGTCATCTGTGCCAGCGTGGTGCGTTTCATGAAATCCAGCACGCTCAGGCCGCTCGAGAACCGGGCCGAGCGCGCGGTGGGCAGAACATGGTTCGGCCCGCCGATGTAGTCGCCAATCGCCTCGGGTGTCCAACGGCCCAGAAAGATGGCGCCGGCATGCTGGATCCGGGCGGCCAGCGCGGCGGGGTCGGCCACGCAGAGCTCCAGATGTTCGGGCGCGATGCGGTCGGTCAGCGCGGCGGCCTCGGTCAGATCGCGCACGGTGATGATGGCCCCGTAATCGCGCCAGCTGGCCCCGGCGATGGCGCGCCGGTCCAACGTGGTCAGCCGCGCCTCGACAGCCGATGCCACCCCCGCCGCAAGACCGGCATCGGTGGTGATCAGGATCGATTGCGCGCTTTCGTCGTGTTCGGCCTGGCTCAGCAGGTCGAGCGCGATCCAGTCGGGGTCATTGTCGCCATCGGCCACCACCAAGATCTCGGACGGGCCCGCGATCATGTCGATGCCGACCCGGCCGAACACCCGGCGCTTGGCGGCAGCGACATAGGCGTTGCCGGGGCCCGTGATCTTGTCGACGGGGGCGATGGTTTGCGTGCCATAGGCCATCGCCGCCACAGCCTGCGCGCCACCGATGCGATAGACCGTATCCACCCCGGCCAGACGCGCGGCCAGCAGCACAAGCGGATTGGCCCGACCATCGGGCGTTGGCGCGCACATCACCAGACGCTGCACGCCGGCCACTTGCGCCGGTATGGCGTTCATCAGCACGCTTGACGGGTATGAGGCCAACCCCCCCGGCACATAGAGCCCCGCCGCCGACACCGGCGTCCAGCGCCAGCCCAAGCGTGCGCCTTGCCCATCGGTCCATTCCGCATCCTCGGGGCGCTGGCGGTCATGATAGGCCCGAATGCGGTCGGCGGCCAATTCCAGCGCCGCCCGTTCATCGCTGGGCACCGTCGCAATTGCGGCGGTGATCTCCGCCTCGGTAAAGGCCATGGTTTCCGGTGTCAGCGACAGCCGGTCAAAGCGCGCGGTCAGATCGATCACCGCCTGATCGCCGCGCGCGCGCACATCGGCAATGATGCCCGCAACCGTGGCATCCACATCGGGGGCATCTTCGCGCTTCATTTCCAAAAGCGCGGCAAAGCGCTTTGCGAAATCGGCATCCCGGCTGTTCAGGAAAACTGGCATCTGCGTTCCATTCTTGCACCTTGCCCCCGTCTAGCCGCTTGGGGCGCGCGGGTGAAGCACCCATTGCGGGGATGTGCCTTGGCGATGCGTTTCGTCAAGAACGCGGGGCACGCCGGCGTCTAGCATCAAGCGGGGCCATATGGGCCCGAACCAACCCTTCCCAGCCGAAAGGAACAAGAGCGATGCACGCAACCCCGAGCATTCTGGCGCTGTCGGTGGCGCTGATGGCCCTGCCGGCCCTATCCGTCGCACCGGCCGCAGCCCAGGCCCAAACGCGCACCCAAACACAGGCACAGGTTCACGCGCAGACGCCGGCATCAAGCCAGACGGCCGTGTCGGCCCAGACCCTTGCCGGCGCCGAGGAATACGCCCGCGCCTGTTCCAGCTGTCATGGGCTGACCGGGCGGGGCGACGGCCCCTTGGCCGATTACATGACCGTTGCGGTCCCGGATCTGACCCAGATCCAGACCCGCCACGATGGCGTTTTCCCGATGCTTGAGGTCATTCACCTGATCGACGGGCGCACAGGATTGCGGGCGCATGGCAGCCCGATGCCCATCTGGGGCAACCGCTTTGCCGCCACCGCGGCGGTCACCGCCGGCGACATCGGCGCCGAGATCGAGGTGCGGGGCCGGGTTCTTTCCTTGGCGCTGTACCTGCAGGCGATCCAGCAATAGGCAGTGGCGGGGACACGCGGCATCAAACCGGGTGGCGCGGTGTCTGCCCCGATGGCGCGGGGTAGGCTTGGGTCACATCCTTCAGGGTGACTTCCACCGCTTCGACATCGACCGCCACGGCGCCATCACCGGCCAGAACCAGGGTGATCTTTCCGGTGCCATCAGGCCCCGGGGCCCAATCCAGCGCCAAAAGGCTGGCCACCAGATCGGGTGCGTCTTTCTGGATGCCTTGGCTGGCCACCTTGAGCGCATCCGCGATCACAAGCAGCGACTGCACCCGTTCAGGCGGACGGCGGCCGTCGACCTCTTCCCAACGAAAGCGCTTGATCAGCAGGGCCAGACGACGGCGGCGGCTGTCCCATGCCATGTCGGCCATGGAAAAGACCGCATCCTGCACCAGCGTCGAGATCACCCGCAGATCATCGGCATCGACCGCCCGCAGGGCCAGCGCGCCAGATGCGCCGTCTTCGAAGCGTGCATCCTCAGTCATCGCCGCGCAGCCGTTCGATGCGGGCCCCGACCGCGCCCAGTTTTTCCTCGACCCGCTCGTAGCCGCGATCCAGATGGTAGACGCGGTTGACCACGGTTTCGCCTTCGGCGGCCAGACCGGCCAGGATCAAGCTGACCGAGGCGCGCAGGTCCGTGGCCATCACCGGCGCGCCTTTCAGCCGATCAACACCCGTGACCGTCGCGGTGCCGCCATGCACGTCGATGCGCGCGCCCATGCGCATCAGTTCGGGCGCATGCATGAAGCGGTTTTCGAAAATCGTTTCTTCCAGAACGGACACGCCATCGGCGCAACACAACAACGCCATCATCTGCGCCTGAAGATCGGTGGGAAAGCCGGGGAAAGGTTCGGTGCGCACATCCACGGCGCGCAGGCGGTCGGCCCCGCGCGCAACCCGGATCCCGGCATCGGTTTGTTCGACCGATACGCCGGCAGCTTGCAGTTTTTCGGCAAAGGCCGACACCAGCGACAGCTGCCCGCCCAAAAGCTCGACCGCGCCGCCCGCGATGGCGGGGGCCAGCATGTAGGTGCCCAATTCGATGCGGTCGGTGACGACCGGATGGGTGGCGCCGGTCAGCCGGTCGACGCCTTGAATGGTCAGGGTCGCCGTGCCCTCACCCTCGATCTGGGCGCCCATGCGGCGCAGGCACTGGGCCAGATCCACGATCTCGGGTTCGCGGGCGGCGTTTTCCAGCACCGTCGTCCCGCGCGCCAGCGTGGCGGCCATCAAGGCATTTTCCGTCGCCCCCACGGACACCATGGGAAAGGTGAACACCGCCCCCTTGAGCCCGGCCCTGGCTTCGGCATGCACATAGCCGTCGCGCAGTTCCAGCGTGGCGCCCATCGCCTCCAGCACCTTGAGGTGCAGATCGACGGGGCGCGCCCCGATGGCGCAGCCGCCGGGCAACGACACAACGGCATGCCCGTCGCGCGCCAGCATCGGGCCCAGCACCAGGATCGAGGCACGCATCTTGCGCACGATGTCGTAATCGGCGGTGTGATTGTTCAACCCATGCGACGACAAGGCCAAGACCCGCCCGCCATTCAGCGCCTGCACCTCGGCGCCCAGCGATTGCAGCAGTGTCGTCATGGTGCGGATGTCGCTCAGACGCGGCGCATTGGTCAGCGTCAGCGGCTCATCGGACAACAGCGTGGCGGGCATCAGGGTCAGGCACGCGTTCTTGGCCCCGGCGATGGGGATCTGTCCTGACAGCGCACCGCCACCCTTTACCACAATCCTGTCCATCCGGTTTAACCTTTCACTGCTCGTTGTCATCTTGGCCGGTCGATCCCGGCGTGTCGTCATCGACGGTTGCGGCACGGGCGCGCGCCTGCTGCTTGCGCCGCGCCAGATTGGCCTTCAACGCTGCTTTCAGCCGCGCGGTGCGCGCACTGGGCGGTTGCGGCTTGTCTTGCGATATCTGCCTGTCGTTGCGTGCCATGGCGGGGGTTTACCCGTCCGCGCCGGGGGCGTCCAGATTGCGCTTGCAGCGGCCCGCGGATGCTTTTATGGGGTCGCCCACGTCGCCGCAGTAGCTCAGTGGCAGAGCGCACCCTTGGTAAGGGTGAGGTCGGGAGTTCAATCCTCCCCTGCGGCACCAGCCTGTTTCGGTCGAAAAACCCCTGCCCACCCGCTTTGGATTTTCGACCAAGCCGCCCGGCCCACGACCATCCTCACGCCAAGCGCCAAGGCATGGCCCGAAAGGCCGGCAGCCCCCAATTATCCAAAGTGAACGCATCGACTTAAGATGCATGGATCGGCACTTTTTGTTTTCGCACAGTGCGCCGCATCAAGGATCGTGAAACCGGGGCGACGATGTCGGTTCATGCCGCAGCACTGCGCAATTTCCTGTCCGCCCTGAACCGGGCGAACGGGGTCGGCCCGGTGCGCGCGCACCAGCCGCCGCGGCCCGAAGACCCCCGCCCCCGACGCGAAGCGGCCGCCCATATCCTGGGCGTGAACGTCACACGGCGCCGGATCTTGCTTGTCGCAGAACCCAGTTCCGCCCTGCACGATCATATCGGTTGGCTCGACCGGCACACGCGCGGGGTGCGTCTGTGCGACACGCTACATGATGCGGAAGACATCGCAGGGCCATCGCCGGATGATTGGATGACCTTGGTCAGCCTGGATCATGGCATATCGCTGAACACCACGTTGGATCGGCTGGGTGCGCATCGCCAGAAAATCCCGGGCCGCGTGATCATTGTCGCTTCGCGGATGTTTGCCCACCACAACATGTCGTGCGATCATGCCGCCATCGCGGACGCCAGCCTGCGCTTGCCGGCAACGCGGGCCGAGCTTGCCCTTTGCCTGAGTGCCGCGTTGACCAACAACACACAGGCCCTGCGCCGCGCGCAGTTGGGCTAAGCGCAGCGCCCCCGCACACAAGTGCACGAAAAACCGCACGAGCGTTCCGGCAATCGCTCAACCGGATCGCCGCGCAGCGTAAGGACCGCTTGTTTTCACTTAGGATATTTTGCGGATGCACCCCCGCGTTTCTACGCTTTCGTGCCAAGGCAGACACGGCGGCGACCCGGCCTTTGGCCGCAATCGCCGCAGGCAGTTTGGGGAACATGCGATGAGCACAGCGACAAAGCTTGATCTCAACCTTCGCAATGCGTTGCACGACACGGCGTCGGAACAAGACCTGAGGCCCAGCGTGCTGCGCTCGGAATTCTTTTACGACTATTCGATCAAGCGCATCCTGGAAGACCCCAGACAAGCCTGGTTCGACCTGGCCCACACCCGTGGCGTGGGCGGCAAATCAACCAAGGCCATCGCCGCGGCCGTGGCGCAAGAGCTGGAACAGAACTTTGCCGATGATTGGCCCAAGGCCTGCAAGCTGGCCCAGGCGGGCGCAGATGCAGCGCCCGTCCATGATTGGCCGCTGGCCAATCTGGTGACGTTCATCACCGTCTGGCAGCCCGGCGCCACACCATCGTAAGGCCGCCGGCGGCGCCGCCGCGTTTCAGACCGGGCCAAGAACCGGTCGCGGGCGCCACCCCGTCAGATCATCATCCGTTCACGGGCAATGATGCACGCATGCGCGCGGTTGCGGGCACCCAGCTTGGTGCAAATGTTGCGCATGATCATCTTGACCTGCGTTTCGGTGATGGCCAGCGCGCGGGCGATTTCCTTGTTGGTGTCGCCGTCGGCGGCCAGCCGCAGAACGTGGATTTCCCGATCTGAAATCGGCTCGCGCTTGACGGGGGCGCTGGGCGGGCCGGATTCGACCGGCATCTCCACATGCGGGATAAAGGTTTGGCCACTGCGGATCAGTTGCAGCGCGCTTTGCAGGGATTTCAGCGGCATGGTCTTGGGAATGTAGCCGCTCAGCCCCAGCTTGATGGAATCGTCGAGAAACTGACGATCCAGCTGCCCGGTGAACAACACCACCTGGCCCTCGCCGGCGCGCTTGACCACTTCCGCGACACTGGACAGGCCATGCATGCCCGGCATCCGAAGATCGAGCAGCACCACATCGTAATTCGCTTTCTCAAGCTCATCGACCGCGCCTTGGCGCGATGTGGTCACTGCCACGTCGAACCCGGCCTCTTCCCGCAGCGCATGAGCGACTGCTTGCGCCAACAGGGCGTGATCATCGGCAATCAGAACCCGCATGTCTTCTGCGCGACCTTTTTCCACTGGACTGCATCCTTCCCTGTTGCTGCCGCTTTTAGGGAGTAAGAGCAATCGCTGCAAACTATCCAGATAACATTCGTGTCTAAATTGTCTTGATTTTGCAAGGATTGTTCTCAAAAGATATTCTATAAACTATAGACAGTATTAATGTGCGGAGGCGCTTGGGATATGTTGCAAAAGGGTGGGTTTCCGGCCTTTGGGGCGGTTCATTTGTGACGCGTAGACCTTGGCGATGCATCAGTCGTGGACCCAGACACACCCTGTTTTTCGCGCCTTCTGTGGGCGGATTGCCTTGCAGACAGACAGCGATCTGCGCGCGGTAACGATCGATAAGATCGGGGTTGCCATGCCCGTCTGTGGCCTGCGGCCGGTCCGTCACGCCCATCGGCCATCGGGGGGCACGGTGCCATGACCCTGCCCGACCCGGTTGACCAGATCGATGGGATCTTGGCGCCGCCCAAGCGATCGCTTGCCGCGCGTGTGTTGATCGCCCTTTTGGTGGTCTTTACCATCGCCTTGCTGGCAGCCGCTTCAAAGCTGCACAAGAAGATCGATGAAAACTGGGCCGCGGGCAGCGACAACAACGTCTGGAACATCGTTCAGTTCGAAGCCGACTACCGCGATCTGAACATCGAAGCCCATGTCGTATCCGAGCTTTTCGCGCGCGATGCTGATCTGGCGCCGCAATCCACCTTGCAAAACATCCGCCGCGGGTTCGATGTGTTCGATGCCCGTGTGACCGCCTTGATCGAAACACTGCAAGCCGGTGGCCTCGCGCCCGGCTTCCAGTCCGAGATCGCCACCCTGTCTGCGGTGCGCGCCGAATGGGCGGCACAGCTGAACCCCGCCCTGCCCAGAACCGATTGGCCGGCCATCACGGCCCAGCTGGCCAAAGAGGTCACGGCCCTGGAACCGCTGGTGCGGCGCCTGTCGGCCGATGTGCTGCAGATCATGATGGCCCGCGCCGAAGCGGCCCGGCTGCAAGATCGCAAATTGCTGGCCGCACTCTATGGTGCCAGCATCACCTTGATCGGGTTGACGATCGTATCGGTGATCTTGTCGGTGCGCCTGGGCCGCAGCCATGCGGCGGCCGAAACGCGGCTGGAACGCAGCACCGCCTTGGCCAAGGCGGCGTTCGAATCCTCGGTCACGGCGATGCTGATCTGCGATGTGGACGGGCGCATCTTGCTGACCAACCCCGCGGCAAGCGTTGTCTTTGGGCACACGGCCGCCGCGCTTCAGGGCCATACCTTGGATGAAACCCTGATCCCGCCCGAACGGCTGGCCGATTATCACCTGTTCTTGCAGTTCATCCAAGAAACCCAAGACGCCAGCGACGCCACCATCGGCCCGCTTCAGGTCAACGCCCAGCGCGCCTCGGGCGAAATGTTCCGCGCCGCGGTGCTGGTGCGCGTGACCCAGCTTGATGCCGCGCAGCGTCTGGTTCTGGTCTTCGTGCAGGACATTTCGGATCAGGTCGAATTCGAGCGGCGCCTGCAGCTGGCCGCCGACGAAGCCCGCCGCTACGCCAATGCGCAGCGCCGGTTTCTGGCCACCATGAGCCATGAATTGCGCACCCCGCTGCATGGCGTGCGTGCGGCGCTGGATCTGCTGTCGCGCAAGCGGCTGACAAAGGAATCCAAGTCATTGGTCGACGTGGCGCTGCAAAGCTGCGCGCATGCGCTGCAACAAACCGACAATGCGCTGGATGCGATCCGTGCCACCCATGAAAACGAAACCCCGGTTCCCTTCGATCCCACGGCCATCGCCGGCGACTTGATCGAAGAAATGCAGCTGATCGGTCAGGCCGACGGAACGCAGCTGGTTCTGCAGGTCACGGGCGACGCGGTGGGGGCCCATGTGGTCGGTCGGCCACGTGCGTTCAAACGGGCCTTGGGCAATCTGGTCGGGAACGCCACGAAATACGCCCGCGGCGGATCGGTCACGGTGCGGCTGAATTTCACCGCCACCGATCCGCAGGGGCCGGTTCTTCTGCGCGCCGAGGTGATCGACGATGGCCCCGGCATCCCGGCCGACAAGATCGACCGCATCTTTGAACCCTTCAATCATGATCTGCTGTCGGACGAACGAACCGAACGGGCGGGCTTCGGCCTGGGTCTGTCGATCGTCAAGCAAGCCGTCGAGCTGATGCAAGGCGATATTTCCGTGCGCTCCGATCGCGGCCAAGGGTTTCATGTCACCATCCGTCTTGCCTTGACCCGTGCCGACGGTTCGGCCCCCGCGTTGACCGCCCGGGTGCAAGACCGCGCCTTGTCCTACCGCGCGCATGAGGGCGCCATCGCGCTGGTCGTCGATGACGCCGAGATGAATTGCAAGCTGGTGGGGCGCATGCTGGGCGAACTGGGCTACCGGGTCGATACGGCCTATTGCGGGGCCGATGCGATCGCCTTGGCCGCCACGACGGCCTATGATTTGATCTTGATGGATTTCCACATGCCGATCATGACCGGGATCGAAGCGGTGCGCCGGATCCGTCTCGAGGGTCTGTCGCGCGAGGCGCGCATCATCGGCATCACGGCGCGGGTCGATCTGATCGGTTCGGCCGACGGCAACCCGCCCGAAATGGACGGTGTCTTGTTCAAACCCTTTGGCCTGTCGGAACTGGAAAGCTGCCTGGCGCGCGACACCGCCCCGCCCCTGCCCGTCGCGGCCGATGCGATGCCGGCGCTCAAATCCTCGGACACGGTCGCAGCCCTGCGCGCCACGCTGGAGATGTGCGGCCCATCCTTGGGGCTTGAATTGCTGCGCGACACGGTCGCCCTGGCCCATCAGGCGGCCGCACAGGCCACCGTCGATCGTGCCTTGTGTGCGGAAACCGCGCATCGCGCCGCGGGGGCTGCCATGATGTCGGGGCTGCATGATCTGGGTCGGGCCTTGCGCGATCTGGAACAGGCCGCGCATGGCACAGACGACCGCGCGACGCTGGCGTTGATGACGACGCAATTGACCGAAGCGGCCGGCCAGGCCGAACAGGCGGTGGCCAGCCTGGAACAGGAAACCCAAACACACGGCGCGCCGATCTGATCGCGCGACAGCCGCCCGGCCCCGTTGCGTCAGCCCGGGCTGAGACAGCTTTCAAAAGATTGTGCCATCGCGTCCAACAAGGCCGGGTACAAGCCCGGCCCTGGTGCCAAATTGGCGCCGATGGGGTCGATCACACCGATGCGCACACCGGTTCCTTCGAACACCGCATCGACGATGCCGCGGTTGAATTGCGGCTCGACGAAGACGCATTGAATGCCCGTTTCAGCCACGAGATCGCGGATTTCCGCCACCCGCGCCGGGCCGGGGTCCGAGGCATCCGACAGGCTGATCGCACCGGCCGCCTCGATGTCAAAACGCGCTTCAAAATAGTGGTAAGCGTCATGGAACACGACGAAATCACCCGAAAGCTTTGCCATGCGCGCCGCGATATCGGCCTGAAGCGTGGCCAGTTCCGCCTGCGCGGCTTGCGCGTTGGCCGCATAGATGGCGGCGTTTTCGGGGTCGAGCCGCGCCAATTCGGCCGCGATCCCGCCCAGCCAACGCGCGGCGTTCACCGGGTCAAGCCAGGCATGGGGATCGATGCCAGAATGGTCATGGTCGCGGTCATGATCATGGTCATGATCATGATCATGGTCATGGTCGTCATGCGCGGCCCCATCTGGGCCCCCGTCGTCATGATCATGGGCCGCGAAGCGCGCACCGTCGCGGTAGCTTAGCCTATGAATGCCGTCGATCTGCATCAGCTCCAGCCGGGCGGCACCGGCTGCCAGCGCATCCA
>JBEAQJ010000009.1:0-2876 GCA_041163945.1 Pseudomonadota bacterium | reverse complement strand
GGGGGTGATCAGGGCCCAGAACGCCGCCAATTCCCCCGCTGTGGCGAAACCCAACCGATCCAAGGCGCTGCGACAGGCCCAGTCGATGATGTCGGGCTCAGGCACATGGGTGGCGCGCTGCTGGGCCGGGATGACCCGTTCGGTCAGATCATAATGCTTTCGAAACCCTTCGCGGCGGGTGATGGCCAGATCGCCGACACGCCAAAGGTATTCCAACGCGGTCTTGGACGGGTGCCAATCCCACCAGCCGGTGGATTTTTCCGGGCGTTTCTGGGCGATTTCCGCGGAATGGATCGCCCCATGATCGGTGATGTGGCGCAAAACCGTGTCGATTTCGGCGTGAAAGGCGGATCCGTGCCAATCGCGCCAACGCGCATGCAGGCGCAGCCGATCGCGGGCAAACCGCAATCGCCAATAGGGAAACACCGACACCGGCAGGATGGCCGCATCATGGGTCCAATGTTCAAAAGTGGCGCGTGCCTCGTCATTGAGCACCCGCAGCGCCGCAGGGCGATAGGCAGTCTGGCGCGACCACAAGATCAGATCATGGGCGCGCGCCAAGGTGTTGACGCTGTCGACCTGAACAAAACCCAGCCGGTCGATCAACGCGGCCAGATCGGCACCCTGGCCCGCACCCTTGGGCGGATCGATCAGACCATGCGCCGCCAGAAAAACGCGACGCGCGGTGCGATTGTCGAGCTTTGGCAGGTTCATCGAGAAAATCCGCCTCCTGCCCCCGTGCCCGCCTGCCGCAGCCTTGGCCCCGACCGCCCTATTCGGCGGCCAATCCTTCGGTGAATTGCAGCCGCGCCAGCCGCGCATACAGCCCGCCCTGCGCCACAAGGCTGTCATGGGTGCCTTCGGCAACGATCCGGCCCTGTTCGAACACAAGGATCCGGTCGGCCTGCTTGACCGTCGCCAAGCGGTGGGCGACGATCAGGGTCGTTCGGCCCTTGGACAGCTGGGTGACGGCATCTTGAACGGCCCGCTCGGATTCGGCATCAAGCGCGCTGGTCGCTTCGTCCAACAGCAAGATCGGCGCATCGCGCAAGATCGCCCGCGCAATCGCGATGCGCTGTTTTTGCCCACCAGACAGCATCAACCCGCGTTCGCCCACATAGGTGTCATACCCTTGCGGCAGCGCGGTCAGGAAATCATGGGCAGCGGCGGCCTTGGCGGCGGCCTCGACCTCCGCATCGGTGGCACCGGGCCGGCCGAACCGGATGTTCTCGCGGGCCGATGCCGCGAAGATCACGGGGTCTTGCGGCACCAGCGCCATCGCGGCGCGGAAATGGGCGCGCATCATGTCGCTGAGCGGCACGCCATCCAGCGTGATCTGCCCCGAAGCCGGATCGTAAAAGCGCAAAAGCAACTGGAAAATCGTCGATTTCCCGGCCCCCGAAGGCCCGACGATCGCCACGGTTTCGCCGGGCGCGATGGTAAAGCTGACCCCGTCGAGCGCCGCCGATTCGGGCCGCGTGGGATAGCAAAACCGCACCGCGTCAAAGCGGATGGCGCCCCGCCCACCCTGGGGCAACGCAAGCCCCACCGCCGGATCGGCCACGCTGTCGACGGTTTGCAAAAGCTCCACCAACCGTTCGGTGGCACCCGATGCGCGCTGCAATTCGCCCCAGATCTCGGACAGTGCACCGACCGATCCCGCCACCATGATGGCATAGATCAGAAACTGGATCAGTTCGCCCACGCTCATGGCTTCGGCCCGCACATCGCGCGCGCCGGTCCACAACACGCCCACGATGCCCGCAAAGACCAGCGCGATCACGATCACCGTCATCACCGCGCGGGTCGCGATCCGTTTCTTGGCGCTGTCAAAGCTTTTTTCGGTCACACGTGAAAAGGTCTGCGCCGAATCCCGCTCGTGCGTGAAGGCCTGGACCGTCTGCACCGACAACAGCGCCTCGGATGCATTGCCCGAGCTTTCGGCGATCCAATCCTGATTTTCCCGGCTCAGGCTGCGCAGGCGGCGCCCCAGAATGACGATCGGCACGATGATCAGCGGCACCAGCAGCAGCACCGCCCCCGTCAGCTTGGGCGAAGTCACCATCATCAGGGCCAGACCGCCCAGCAAGATCAAAAGGTTGCGCAGCGCGATCGACACCGAAGACGAGATCACCGACAACAAAAGCGTGGTGTCCGTGGTGATGCGGCTCAGCACCTCGCCGGTCATGATGCGTTCGTAGAACGCGGGGCTCATGGCGATCATGCGGTCAAAGACCGCCTTGCGGATATCGGCCACCACCCGCTCGCCCAGCCGCGTCACCAGGTAATAGCGCAGCCCCGTACCCAGCGCGAGCAGCACCGCGATGCCCAGCGCTGCCAGAAAATACTGATCCAGCAGCGCCACGCTTTCGGTGCCGAAGCCATCGACCACCCGGCGCACCGCCAAGGGCAAGGTCAGCGACACGATGGCCGTCAGCACCAGCGCGGCGATGGCCGCCACCAGCATCGCCCGGTAGGGCGCAAGAAACGGGCCCAAGGCCCGCAAGCTGCCAATCCTGCGCGATTTGGCGCGATCCTCGGTGGCCGCGGGGGGCAGGCCGGCTTTCGCCTTGGCTGAGATGTCTGAGGTCATGGGGCCGTCAAGTCGTTGTCTGCCTTGGCCCTACAACCCCGGCCCCGGTCCTGCAATGGGGCGGGCTGACGCGTCCGCGGCCGACGCGGTGGCGCGGGCCAAGGCGATACCGGCCCACCGCCCATCCCGGCGGCCGCCGGCACCGGGGTGTTTTCAGCCGGGTGCCGCGTGCAGCGCTTGACGGCGCAGGCGGGGGGCTTTACCTGCAAATGCGCGCGGGCGTTGTGTAATGGTAAGACCCTTGCCTTCCAAGCAAGAGACGCGGGTTCGATTCCCGCCGCCC
>JBEAQJ010000008.1:0-24132 GCA_041163945.1 Pseudomonadota bacterium | reverse complement strand
CTTGGCCCGATGATGGCGGCATGGTGGGTCAATGATGCCACCAGCGCGCTGGTTTATGACCTGACCATTGCGGCCATTGCTCTGACGATCTGGGCGGTGGTCGAAGCGCTGCGCGGCGATCGCTGGTTCTGGCTGGTCATCCCCGTGACCTATGGCATCGGGGTCAGCGCGGGCCTGCCCCTGGCGCTGTATCTGACGGTCCGCAAAACGGCGTGAAGGCGCGCCGAAAGGCGGACCTTCTTTGCGCATGTCGAATCCTACGGGATCAAGACCGTTTGCCCGGTGGTCTGCCGCGCTTCGAGCGCGCGATGGGCATCGGCAACCTGATCCAGTGTAAACCGCTGATCGATGCGGATCTTCACATCGCCCGACAGCACCTTGTCGAACAATTCCCGCGCCATCTGCTGGCAGGTGGCGTGATCGGCGATATGGGTGAACAAGGTGGGCCGGGTGATCTTGAGCGATCCCTTGGCCCCCAGCGTGCCCAAATTGAAGGGCGGCACCGGCCCCGAGGCATTGCCGAAGGAAATCATGAACCCCAAGGGTCGCAAGCAATCCAGCGACCCCTCGAACGTGTCCTTGCCCACGGCATCCATCACCACGTCGACACCCCGGCCACCGGTCAGATCACGAACCTGCGCCACCCAGTCGCTGTCGCGGTAATTGATGCAGGCTTCGGCCCCATGATCGCGGGCCAGCTGGCATTTTTCAGCGGTGCCCGCCGTTCCGATCAGGCGAATGCCTTCGCTTTTCGCCCATTGGCAGGCAAACAGCCCCACCCCCCCGGCGGCGGCATGAAACAACACCGTATCGCCCCGGGCAATCGGCGTGGTGCGGCGGAACAGGTACTGGGTCGTCAAACCCTTCAGCATCATCGCCGCGCCCTGTTCAAAGGAAATGCCATCGGGCAACGGGCAAACCTGTGCAGCCTTCATCACGCGGGCCTCGCAATAGGCACCGGGCGGATTGGCGGCATAGGCCGCACGGTCGCCGACTTTGAGATGGGTCACACCCTCGCCCACGGCCTCGACGACGCCGGCCCCTTCCATGCCCATGGCATGGGGCATGGGCAGCGGGTAAAGGCCCGCACGCTGATAGACATCGATGAAATTCAGCCCGCAGGCATGGTGGCGGATGCGGATTTCACCGGGGCCGGGTTCGCCGACCGCGCGGTCGACGATCTTGTAGGCCTCTGGCCCGCCCGGGGCCTCGATGATGACGGTTTTTACCATGGTGGATTCCCTTATGTGACCGGCGCCAAACCCTAGCGGGCGCACGCGCGGCGTCCAGCCTCTTTGAAAGCGCCGCGGGGGGTGCTACCTCGCGCAGAGGCAAAGGACGGCAAAGCGATGGATCACTTTTTGTACAAGGGCGGCATCTTGCATGCCGAAGACGTGGCGATCCCCGATATCGCGGCAACGGTCGGCACGCCGTTCTACGTGTATTCCTGCGCCACGCTGACGCGGCATTATCGCTTGTTCGAAGACGCGCTGGCCGGCCTGGACCATCTGGTGTGCTTTGCCATGAAATCCAATTCCAACCAGGCCGTGATCGCCCATCTGGCGGGCTTGGGCGCCGGGATGGACGTTGTGTCGGCCGGCGAATACCTGCGCGCCCGGGCCGCGGGTGTTCCGGGTGAAAAGATCGTGTTTTCCGGCGTCGGCAAAACCCGCCAGGACATGCACATGGCGCTGACCGGCGGCATCCGGCAATTCAACGTCGAAAGCGAGCCCGAGTTGATCGCGCTGTCCGAAGTGGCCCATGGCCTTGGCATGCGCGCGCCGATCACCGTGCGGGTCAACCCCGATGTCGACGCCAAGACACATGAAAAGATCGCCACCGGAAAATCCGAAAACAAGTTCGGTATTCCCATCGCCAAGGCACCCGCTGTCTATGCCATGGCCGCCAGCCTTCCGGGGATCGAAGTGGTGGGGATCGATGTGCACATCGGCAGCCAGCTGACCGATCTCGATCCCTTTCGCCAAGCCTATGAAAAGGTGCGCGACCTGACGCTTTTGTTGCGCAGCCAGGGCCATGATATCCGCCGTCTGGATCTGGGGGGCGGGCTGGGCATCCCGTACGAAAGATCGAATGCCGCGCCGCCGCTTCCCACGGACTACGGCGCGCTGATCCGTGATGTGGTGGGTGATCTGGACGTCGAGGTCGAGATCGAGCCGGGGCGGCTGATCTCGGGAAATGCGGGGGTGCTGGTGGCATCGGTGGTCTATGTGAAAGAGGGCGAAGGCCGCGATTTCCTGATCCTCGATGCGGCGATGAACGATCTGGTCCGCCCGGCCATGTACGGGGCTTGGCATGACATCGTGCCGGTCGTTGAACCCGTGGCGGGCGTGGCGCAGCGGCCCTTTGACGTGGTGGGCCCCGTTTGCGAAACCGGCGACACCTTTGCCAAGCAGCGCCACCTGCCGCCCGTTTCCGCGGGCGATCTTGTGGCGTTTCGCAGCGCGGGCGCCTATGGCGCGGTGATGGCCAGCGAATACAACACCAGACCGCTGATCCCCGAGGTGATGGTCAAGGGCGATCACATGGCCGTCATCCGCGCCCGCCCCACATTTGACGAGATCATAAACCGAGATACAGTTCCCCCATGGGTATAGCCCATGGGGCATGCCGCCCCCGAAAGCGACGATGACCGAAACCACGCCCAGCGCGCGGGCGCTTGCCCGCTTGAACTGGCCGCTGCGGTTGACGCGGGCGGGGATGGCGGCCGAACGTGCCGTGCGGGCGTTTTGGCCGGCTTGGTCGCTTGTGTTCGTGTTGCTGTCAGGCTTCGCCTTTGGCTTGGGGTCGGCGTTACCGGCGCCAGCGCTTTGGGGCGTTCAAGGCGCCATCGGCATCGCGCTGGCGGCGACCGTTCTGTGGGGGCTGCGGCGGTTTCGCTGGCCCAGCCCGATCGAGGCGCGCGCGCGGCTTGATGCCACCCTGCCCGGCCGTCCGATTTCGGCCTTGCTGGACCAACCCGCCATGGCCAGCGACGATCCGGCCACACGGTCGATCTGGGCCGCGCACCTGCGCCGCATGGAGGCGCGTCTGGCCGGTGCCCACGCCCCGGAACCCGATTTGCGCCTGTCGCGGCACGACCCCTACGCATTGCGCTACATCGCCGCGACGGCATTGGCGATGGCGCTGCTGTTCGGCAGCCTGGGCCGGGTTGGCGAGATGGGCGATGCCGCAACGCGGGGCACTGGGCCTGCGGTCGCAGCCGGGCCATCGTGGGAAGGATGGGTGGAACCGCCGCTCTACACGGGCCTGCCATCGCTTTATCTCAATGACATTCTGGTCGACGCTTTCGAGGTGCCGCAAGGGGCGCGCATCACCTTTCGCAACTATGGCGAAGCAGGCGGGGCCACGATCGTCGGCGATCTTGGCCCCGCGGCGACCGAAGGCGGGGATGGCATCGCGCAATCGCTTGTCGTGGAACGCTCGGGCCGGTTGAGCGTGACGGGCCCCGCGGGCCGCAGCTGGATGATCACCGTCTTGCCAGACCAGCCGCCCAGCATCGCGCTTGACGGCACGGTCGAAGGCGAACCACCGGGTCAGATGCAATTCGCCTTTCGGGCCACAGATGATTACGGGGTGATCGCGGGCAGCGCCCAGATCACGCTCGACCCCGCGCGGGTGGATCGCCGCCATGGTCTTTCGGTGGCGCCAGAGCCGCGTGAACCCTTGGTGCTGGATCTTCCAATGCCGTTCCGGGGTGACAGGACGGATTTTGCCGAAGTGGTGCTGGAAGATCTGTCGCAGCATCCTTTTGCCAACCTGCCCGTGTCGCTGGTGCTCAGCGTGACAGATGCAGCGGGTCAAACCGGCACGGTCCGTCATGAGATCCCGCGCCTGCCGGGCCGGCGCTTTTTCGACCCGCTGGCCAATGCGTTGGTGGAACTGCGCCGCGATCTGCTGTGGTCGCGCGCGAATGCCGGGCGCACCGCGCAATTGTTGCGTGCCCTGACCTGGAGCCCCGAAGATGGTCTGGACGAAGGCGTGTACCTGCAGATCCGGGCCGCAATCCGACGGCTGGAAGCAGCCCCCGACACCATCTCGGCCGAAGCCCGCGATCAGATCGCCGAAATCTTGTGGGCGGCCGCGCTTGAGCTGGAGGTGGGCGATCTGGACGATGCGCTGGAACGGCTCCGCCAGGCGCAGGAACGCCTGTCCGAGGCGATGCGGCAAGGTGCCAGCGACGAAGAGATCGCACAGCTGATGCAGGATCTGCGCGCCGCGATGGATGACTACATGCAGCAGCTGGCCGAAAATGCACAGCCGGGCGAAGACCGCGCCGCCCCCGAGGGCGAGCGCATGGAATTGTCCATGTCCGATCTGGACGAAATGATGCGCCAGATCGAAGAGCTGATGCAGCAAGGCCGCATGGCCGAAGCCCAAGAGATGCTGAATGCCCTGCAACAGATGCTGGAAAACATGCAAATGGTCGAAGGCGGCGCAGGCGGTGATGGCCCCCGCAGCCCCGGCCAGCAGGCCATGGAAGGCCTGCAAGACACGCTGCGCGACCAGCAACAGCTGTCAGATGACGCATTCCGTGATCTGCAAGATCAGTTGAACCCGGGCCGCCCGCAACAAGGCCAACCCGGCCAACCCGGCCAACAGGGCCAGCAGCCCGGCCAAGACCAGCCCCAAGATGGGCCAACGGATCAGAACGGCCCCGACAATGGCCGCAGCCCATCGGGCGAAAATGGCGAAGGCCAATCGCTGGCCGACCGCCAAGAGGCGCTGCGCCGCCTGCTGGAACAACAGCAAAGCCGCCTTCCGGGTGCGGGCACCGATGCCGGCGACGAGGCGTTGCGCCAGCTCGACCAAGCCGGACGCGCCATGCAGCAGGCCGAAGACATGCTGGAAGGCGGCGATATCGCTGGTGCCCTTGATGCGCAATCCCAAGCCATCGAGGCGCTGCGCGAAGGCATGACCGAGCTGGGGCGCGCCTTGGCCGAGGGGGAAACCGGCACCGATCCGGGCCAGGGGCAAGCCGAAGGCAACATGGCCCCCGATCGCCCCCTGCAGGACCCGCTGGGCCGACAGGCCGGCAACACCGGCAGCTTTGGCTCGGATGAAGCCATGGCCGATCGCCAGGAAGCGTTTCGTCGTTCCCGCGAATTGTTGGAAGAGCTGCGCCGCCGTTCCGCCGAGCAAGAACGCCCGGACATCGAACGCGATTACCTTCGCCGGCTGCTCGATCCCTTCTGACAGGCCGACGCCGGGGGCGACGCCGCGTCAGCCATCTGCCATGATCCGTGCCATCAGCCCCTTGACGACGCCATCCAGCCACAGCCGGGCCACATCCGCGGCATCTGCATAGGCGACCAGCCATGGCGCAAGCGCGGGCGTTTGGGCAGCCAAGACATCGGCATAAGCGTAGAGCCCAACACCCACCACGGCGACGGCAACGGCCAGCGCAAAGCCCACCATCGTGGCCTTGCGCCGACGCGGCACCGTTTCCAGCGTGTCGATATCGGTGGCGTCTGCCTCGCGGTCCGAGCGGTCGGCCGGGTCGCGCAGGCTTGCGTTGATCTGATCGGGATCGGGCAAAGACACGGGCCCATCCGCGGCGTCGGCATCATCGGCAGCGCTGCGCACCGACGCCGGGTCAAGGGTGGCCGCCTGATCGCCCACCGCGGGCTGCCCCAGATCACCCAAGGGGTCGGCCGCACCCGTCGCTTGCGATGGGGCAGGGCCTTCGGGCGGTTCCCCACGGCGCAGGCGCGCCTCGCGCTCGGCCTCTTGGCGCAAGATGGCCAGGATCGCGGGGTCGATCTCGGGGCGCGGCGGTAGCGGGATGTCGGGGGCAACATCCTCAAGGTCCGGTGATGATGCCGGATCGGGCGCTTGCTTTTCGAAAACAGGGGCCGATGCCAGCGGTGCCACGGGCGGCTCTGCAAAGCCGGGCGGGGCGTCAGATGCCGAGGCTGGTGCCTTGGATGCCGGGGCCGGCCTTGGACCCGGCTGAAACCATGTGGTGGTGCAATTTGAACATTGCACATCCCGCCCTTCGGCCGGGATCATGCGATCGTCCACCGCATAGCGGGCACCACATTTCGGACAGGTCAGCTGCATTCCTGTTTCGCTTGCCTCCGCTTGGCGCCACACATCGAACCGACCCGCTCTGCAACCTGTCAGCACCTCGCGTTGTAGCAGCGCCCCCCCCTTTATCCAAGAGGATCGGCCACCCGGCCGATTGCAACGCGGACGCATCCGTTGCATGACAGATCCACCGCCGCTGCAAGGAGTGGGTTTTCGTGATCGAGATGCAGGATGCCGCATATGGCTACGCGGGCAAACCGATCTTGGCCGAGATGACCCTGCGCCTGGCGCCGGGATCCTTCCATTTCCTGACGGGGCCATCGGGCTCGGGGAAAACCACCTTTCTCAAGCTGTGTTACGGCGAACTTCTGGCAACCGGCGGCAGCGTCCAGCTGTTCGGCCAGAATGCCCAGGATCTGGACCGCGACGCGATTGCACAGCTTCGCCGGCGCATCGGCGTGGTGCACCAGGATTGCGAATTCCTGGATCATTTGCCGCTGATCGACAACATCGCCCTGCCCCTGACCGTGACCGGGCGCGATGGGCCAGCGCAGACTGCGAATTTGACAGAGCTGATCGCCTGGGTGGGTCTGTCTGCACGGGCACAGGCCCGCCCCCCCGAGGTTTCGGGCGGCGAACGCCAGCGTGCCGCCTTGGCGCGCGCCATCATCATGGACCCCGAGGTGATCCTTGCCGATGAACCCACCGGCAACGTTGATTGGGAAATGTCCTTGCGGCTGCTGCAGCTGCTGTGCGAGCTCAATCGCATGGGAAAGACCATCGTCATCGCGACCCATGACTTGGCCCTGATCCGGGCCGCCAAGCCCCAGGTGCAAGCCCGCGTCTTGCGGATTGCCGAGGGGCGCCTGCAGGCGGCGGGGGCGAACCTGTGAACCTTTCGCTTGATCTTCTGGCGCTGCTCCGGGGCGAGGTACAGGCCGACCGCATCGTGCCGCGCACCGGCCATACCGCGCGGTTGACGGCGGCCGTTTCCGGCGCGATGGCTTTTCTGGCGGTCTTTGCACTGGCCCTGTCGCTGGCCGCGGGCCGGCTTGCCGAGCGCTGGGAAACGGCGCTGGCGCAAAGCGCGACCATCCGCGTTTCGGCACCGGCTGGCGAAATCGACGCGCAAACACAGGCGATCCTGACGATCCTGGCGCAAACGCCCGGCGTCGCCGCAGCGCGCGCGCTGTCCGATGACGAACAACGCGCCTTGCTGGAACCCTGGTTCGGCCCCGATCTTCCCTTGGCCGATCTGCCGGTGCCACGGCTGATCGAGATCATCGAAACCCCCGAAGGGCTTGATGCCTTGGGGCTGCGCCAAAGACTGGCGGCCGAAACCCCGGGTGCCATGTTCGACGATCACACGCGCTGGCGCCGGCCGCTGGTCGCAGCCGCCGACCGGCTGCGTCTTTTGGGCTGGCTGTCGCTGGCACTGATCCTGGGGTCGACCGCTGCGATGATCACGCTGGCCGCGCAAGCCGCCTTGGCCTCGAACCAACAGGTGTTGCGCGTGCTGCGGTTGGTGGGTGCGCGCGACAGCTACATCGCACGCGCCTTCGTGCGCCGCTTCACCCGTCGCGCGCTGACCGGCGCGGCGGTCGGAACCGCGCTGGGCGCGCTGGCGATCGCATTTCTGCCACGGGCCGCCGATGATGGGGCCTTTCTGTCCGGGCTGGGCTTTCAGGGGGCAGGCTGGCTCTGGCCGCTCGGGATCCCGCCCTTGGCCGCTGTAACGGCCTTTTGGGCCACCCGTATCGCGGCGATGCGCCGGCTTGGGGGACTGCGATGATCCAGCTGTTGCGATCTGTGCTTTTCATTGCCCAGATGTATGTCGCCATGCTGGTGATCGCGCTGGCCTATGCGCCATGGGCGGTCTTGTCGGCGCGCGGCGCGCATGCGGCCTGCCACGCCTATTGCCGTTGGGTGATCTGGAGCTTGGGCTGGATGACCGGCCTGCGCTGCGAGGTGCGCGGCACCCCCCCGACAGGCGAAGTGATGATCGCGGCCAAGCATCAAAGCTTTCTCGATATCTTGATGATCTACAACGCCGTGCCGCGCGGCAAGTTCATCATGAAACGCGAACTGATGTTTGCCCCGCTGCTGGGCGCCTATGCGTGGCGCATCGGCTGCGTGCCGGTCAACCGCGGCAAACGTGGGGCGGCCATCGCCCGAATGCTGGCCGATGTGCGATCCGGGCGCCAACAGGGCGGGCAGCTGATCATCTACCCGCAGGGCACCCGCGTGGCCCCGGGCGTCGCACGCCCCTACAAGGTGGGCACGGCGGCGCTGTATGAGCAACTGGGCCAGCCTTGCGTGCCGGTTGCGGCCAATGTCGGCGTCTTCTGGCCACGCCATGGCCTGTTGCGCAGGCCGGGGTTGGCGGTGGTCGAATTCCTGCCCGCGATTGCGCCGGGCCTGGAACGCGACCCGTTCATGACAGAGCTTGAAACCGCGGTGGAAACCGCTTCGAACCGGCTCATGGCCGAAGCGGGGTTCCATGCGCATCGTCAATGATATCGCGACGCTGCACGCGCTTTATGACAGGCCTGTGCCGACCTCTCTGACCAAGGTCGGCCCAACGCTGACACCGCTATACCGGCAATGGATCGCGGCTCGCGCTTTTGTGTGCTGGCCACGGTCGGCCCCGAGGGCACCGATGCCAGCCCCCGCGGCGATAACGGCCCGGTCGTGCGCATCGTGGATGACCACACGCTGTGGCTGCCCGACTGGCGCGGCAACAACCGCCTCGATTGCCTGCGCAACATCGTGCTCGATGGGCGCGTCTCGGTGATGTTCATGATCCCCGGCGCGCTCAACGTGGTGCGCATCAATGGCCGCGCGGTCCTGACCGACGCCCCTGCCGTGACCGATCGGTTCGAACAGCGCGGCAAGCACCCGAAGACCGTCATCGTCATCACCCTGGACGAAATCTATGTCCAATGCGCCAAGGCGCTGATGCGTTCAGACCTATGGGCCCGCGACGACAGCGCAGGCCTACCCACCGCCGGTCAGTTCCTCCGGGAACAGGATGAAAGCTTCGATGCCAAGGGCTACGATCTGACCTATCCCGACCAAGCCCCAAAGCGGATGTGGTAAGATGCTATCCTACCAGCATGCCTATCACGCCGGAAACCTCGCCGATGTGCACAAGCATGCGCTTCTGGCCACGGCGCTGGACCACATGGTCCAGAAAGACAAACCACTTTGCTATTTCGAAACCCATGCCGGTCGCGGGCTTTATCACCTCGACAGCCCCGAGGCGCGAAAGACCGGTGAAGCCGCCCAAGGCATCGCCCGCACGGCGGACTGGTTCGCCGAAAACCATCCCTATGCCCGTGCACGGGCGGCGATCCGGCGGACCCATGGGGCAACCGCCTACCCCGGCTCGCCCTTGGTTGCGGCAACGCTGCTGCGCCCCTTCGACACGATGACACTGGCCGAACTGCACCCGGCCGAACATGCAGCGCTCCGAGAAGCGATGCCGCAGCGCTACACCCAGATCGTGCAGGAGGACGGGTTTGCCATGGCGCTCTCACGCACGCCGCCCGAACCGCGCCGGGGCTTCTTGCTGATCGATCCGAGTTATGAGGTCAAATCCGATTATGACCGCATTCCCGACCTGATCGCCAAACTGCACCGCAAATGGAATGTCGGCGTCGTGATGCTCTGGTATCCGATCCTGACCGCCACCCTTCAGGCGCCCATGATCGGCAGGTTGAACGCCACCTTCCCCGATGCGCTCTGCCACGAGGTTCGCTTCCCCCCCGCGCGCCCCGGCCACGGCATGATCGGATCGGGCATCTTCGTCTTGAACCCGTCCTTGGCTCTCCACGCCGAAACCGCGCGACTGACGGCGCTGTTCGCCACGCTTTAGGCGCATCTTTGCTTTCGAAATACTCTCGGGGGAGCGCGAGGGGGTGAAACCCCCTCGCCCGGGTCGGCGCGCATGGCGCGGCGATCGGCCCGTCTCAGACCGCGCCCAGCGCTGCCAAGGACACATCCGCCACATGATCGCGCCCATAGGCCACCAACCCGATCGAGCGGATGTCCTCGGGCCGGACCCGGCCCGCCATCAGCGCCCCTGATGCGGAAAACCCGGCCAGGGGCAGCGTCACCTCGGCCCAGCGCGGGCCGGTATCAAAGCCCTGCTGGTAATATTGCCACGGCAGCCGCGTGCCGCGCGTGCGCAGATGAATGAAATAATGCCCGCCGTTGCCGCGCACGCGCAATCGCAGCGCGGTCGTGGCAGCGGGCAACCCCGCGGGCCACGCGCTTCGGGCCTGGATGAAGCCGCCCCGATTGGCGGTCGACACCACGCCTTTGAGCCGCAACACGCCATCCGCGATCTCGGCCGCGCCTTGGCTGACCCCACCCATCACGGTGTCGGCCAGATAATCCCAACGCAGATCGCCCGCAGGTATCATGCCGGTTTGCTCTCTTGCCGCCGACAGGGGTGCGGCCAGCAGCAACACCCCCGCCAGAACGGCCCGGCGCGTGATCACGCAGCCAAGCCCTTCAGCCCCATGTCCAGGTACTTGCGCCGACGCGCGGCGATCAAGGCCTTGGCCTCCATGCCGCTCAACTGATCGAGCATCTGGGCAATGGCGCGCCCCACTTCGGCGATGGTCGCCGCCTTGTCCCGCTGCGCCCCGCCCAAAGGCTCCCGGATCACCTGGTCGCAGACACCCAGCTTGTTCAGATCCTGCGCCGTCAGGCGCAACGCTTCGGCCGCTTCGCGCATCTTTTCGCTGTCTTTCCACAGGATCGAGGCGCAGCCTTCGGGGCTGATCACCGAATAGATGGCGTGTTCCAGCATCGCCAAGCGGTCAGCAGTGGCAAAGGCCACGGCCCCGCCCGAACCGCCTTCGCCGATGATGATCGAAATCAGCGGCACCCCGATCTGCAGGCATTTCTCGGTCGACCGGGCGATGGCCTCGGACTGGCCGCGTTCCTCCGCCCCCTTGCCGGGATAGGCGCCGGGCGTGTCGACCAAGGTGATCACCGGCAGCCCGAAGCGGTCGGCCATGTCCATCAGGCGCACCGCCTTGCGATAGCCCTCGGGGCGGGCCATGCCAAAGTTGCGTTCGATCCGGGTCTTGGTGTCATGGCCTTTTTCATGGCCGATCACCACGACCGGCCGGTCGTTGAACCGGGCCAACCCACCCATCACCGCATGGTCATCGGCAAAGTTTCGATCGCCGGACAAGGGCATGAATTCGGTGAACAGCGCGTTGACGTAATCACGGCAATGCGGTCGGTCCGGGTGGCGCGCCACCTGGCATTTGCGCCAGGGCGACAGGTTCTTGTACAGATCGCGCAGCATGTCGGCGGCCTTGCGGTCCAGGGCGGCGGCTTCGGCTTCCACATCCATGCCTTCGCTTTGCCGGGCCAGCGCGCGCAGTTCCTCGGCCTTGCCCTCGATTTCGGCAAGCGGTTTTTCGAAGTCGAGATAGGTCGTCATGCGCATCACACCCAATCACTGCGGCCTTGCCCGTATATGGCGGGGCGCGACCGGCGATGCAACCATGGCGCAGGCCTCAGCCCCGATCCGCCGCCCGATCGAGCGCCCGAAAACGCAAGTTGTGATCGCGCCCAAGCCACAGTTTGGGCGCCACCATGTCTGTCGGGTCAATCCCGCGCGATGAAGCGGCCATGCCTTGGCGCAATGCGTGCGTGGCGCGGCCGGTCTTTTCACCATGCATCGCCCCGCGGGTCGAGCCGTTCCTGCAGGCGGATATCGCGGCATGGAACACGGCCCATCCCACCGGGGCGGGCGATGTTCCCCCGGAACATTTGGATCCTTCAGATCGTTGTTACCCGGCCGCGATCATCTCGGCCTGGCGCACGATCACCTCGGCCTGCTTGATCGAAGCGATATCGACCAGCCGCCCCTTGTAGACGGTCGCACCCTGCCCCGCGGCCTTGGCGGCCGCCATCGCGGCGAGGATCTCGCGCGCCTCCGCAACGGCGGCGTCCGACGGGGTGAACACCTCATTGGCCAGCGCCACCTGCTTGGGGTGGATGGCCCATTTGCCGACCATGCCCAGCGTGGCCGACCGGCGCGCCTGGGCGCGAAACCCCTCATCATCGGAAAAATCACCAAAGGGTCCATCGACCGGCAGCACGCCATGGGTGCGGCAGGCCGCGACGATGGCCGCCTGCGCCCAATGCCACGGGTCCGACCAGTATTTCCCGCCCTCGCGGTGCATGTAGTAGTTTTCCTGCGTGCCGCCGATGCCGGTGGTCTGCATCCCCATCGAGGCGGCGAAATCGGCCGCACCCAGGCTCATGGCCTGCAAGCGCGGGCTGGCGGCGGCGATCTCGGCCACATGGGTGATGCCGGCCGCGCTTTCGATGATCACCTCGAAACCGATGCGCTTGCCGCGTCCCATCGCCGTTTCAACGGCGGTGACCAGCGCATCGACGGCATAGAGATCGGCCGCGCAGCCCACCTTGGGGATCATGATCTGATCCAGCCGTTCGCCCGCCTGTTCCAGAAGATCGACGACATCGCGGTACCACCACGGGCTGTCGAGCCCGTTGATCCGCACGCTCAGCGTCTTGGTGCCCCAATCCACGTCGCCAATGGCTTGAATGATGTTGCGCCGCGCCGCGGCCTTGTCATCGGGGGCGACCGAATCCTCCAGATCGAGGTTGATCACATCGGCTGCGCTGGCCGCCATCTTTTCGAACAGCGCGGGCCGCGATCCGGGGCCGAAAAGCTGGCAGCGGTTCGGGCGGGCGGGGGGCTGGGGCTGAAGGCGGAAGCTCATCGGCAGGGTCCTTGCGCAAGGATGTTTCGTCTGATCTGGCGCAAGCGATAGGATATTGCGCCGCAGCATGCAAGCGCTGCGGCGCGGCATTCTTCACTGAAGATCGCCAAAGGCGGCCTGCATCCGCGCCACGGCGTCGCGCACCACCGCGCGCGGCGCCGCGATGTTGAACCGCAGGAAACTATCACCGCCCTGGCCAAAGCTTGGGCCGTGATTGACCGCGATCCTTGCGCCCTTTTCGACGCGCGACGTGAATTCTTCACGCGACATGCCGGTTCCGGAAAAATCGACCCATGCCAGATAGGTCGATTGCAGCGGCATCGACCGCAAACCGGGGATGGTGTTGATGCCTTCGTCGAAAATCCGCGCATTTTCCGCGATATAGGCACAAACCTGGTCAACCCAAGCCGCGCCTTCGGGTGAATAGGCCGCGGTGACCATGAACAGACCAAAGGAATTGGGCGACATCCCCAAGGCCAGCATCCGCGCCCCGAAGCGGGCGCGCAGGCCCGGATCGGCGATGATCACATTGCCCACATGCGCGCCCGCGATGTTGAAGGTCTTGGTCGCCGCCGTCATCATCACCAGCCGGTCCGCGATCCCGTCGATCAACGCCATCGGCGTATGCTGCTGACCCGGCATCAGCAGATCATGGTGGATTTCGTCGGACACGATGATCAGATCATGCCGGCGGGCGAAAGCGGCCACGCCGTCCAGCTCGGCCCGGGTCCAGACCCGACCGCCGGGATTGTGGGGCGAACACAGGATGAGCATTTTCTCATGCCCCTTCATCTGCGCATCCCAAGTGTCGAAATCCAGCACGTAGCGCCCATCGACAACGGGCATCTCGCATTGCACCAGATCGCGGTTCGAGGCCCGGATCACCTTGGCAAAGGCATGATAGACCGGCGTGAACAACACCACCCCATCCCCTTCGCGGGTAAAGGCATCAAGGCACATCGAGGTCCCGTTCACCAAACCATGGGTGGTAAAGATCCAGTCGGGATCGACACGCCAGCCATGCCGATGTTCCATCCACCACACGATCGCGCCCTTGTAGGCGCTGTCATCCCCGAAATAGCCATAGATGCCGTGATCGGCCACCGCCTGAAGGGCGGCTTGCACGCAGGCGGGCGGGCGGAACTCCATATCCGCCACCCACATCGCGATCCCGTCATCGGGGCTGACGCCATAAAGCGGCTCCATCATGTCCCATTTCACGCAATGGGTTCCCCGGCGGTCGATGATCTCGTCGAAAGACATGGATGGGCTCCGTCCTGTGCTGCACGCGGCCACGCTACCCCAGACGGCGGCGGGCGCAAGCCTTGGGTCACGCTTATTGCGGCAGGGGCGCGCTTGACCTAAATGGTTCGCCATGAAGCGCCCGATCCTGATCCATCCCGACCCGCGGCTGAAAAAGCCTGCGCAGCCGATCGTCGATCTTTCGGATGATCTGCGCCGGCTGGCCGACGACATGCTGGAAACCATGTATGCCGCACCCGGCATCGGGTTGGCCGCCCCCCAGATCGGCGTGGACACGCGGCTGATCGTCATGGATTGCATCAAGGCCGAAGGCGAAGCCCCACGGCCCATGGCCATGTTCAACCCCGAAATCCTGGCCGAATCCGACGAGCGCAGCACCTACGAGGAAGGCTGCCTGTCGATCCCCGATATCTATGCCGATGTCGAACGCCCCGCCGCCGTG
The DNA here is from genome assembly GCA_041163945.1 of Pseudomonadota bacterium. Classification (GTDB taxonomy): domain Bacteria; phylum Pseudomonadota; class Alphaproteobacteria; order Rhodobacterales; family Rhodobacteraceae; genus Roseicyclus. The sequence goes on along the minus strand of JBEAQJ010000008.1, from coordinate 9,603 downwards.
ACCGTGCGCTGGATCGACCGCGATGGGAACGAACAGCAAGACAGCTTTGACGGTCTTTGGGCCACGTGCCTGCAGCATGAGATCGACCATCTGAACGGCGTGCTGTTCATCGATTACCTGACACCGCTGCGCCGCCAGTTGATCACGCGAAAGATGGTCAAGTTGAAGAAAGACCGCATGCGGGAAAAAGCGTGACAGGGTCCCGGCGTGCGTTCGTCATGTGGCCCGACCGTCGCCTGCGCACGCCGGCCGCCGAGGTTTCGGCCATCACCGACGACATCCGCGCCATCTGGCAGGACATGATCGCCACGATGGAGGCGATGCCGGGCGTGGGTCTGGCCGCGCCGCAGATCGGCGTGATGCTGCGTCTGGCGGTCGTCGATGCCAGCGATGAACGCGGTCGGGCCATCCGCATGGCCAACCCCCAGATCATCAGCGCCTCCGAGGCCATGAACGACCACGAAGAAGCCAGCCCCAACCTGCCCGGTGTCTGGGCCAAGGTCACGCGCCCTGCACAGGTCAGCGTGGCTTTCACCGATCCGCACGGCCTGCGCGTGCGGCAAGATTTCACCGGCCTCTGGGCAACATCGGTGCAACATCAGATCGACCATCTGGATGGGCGAATGTATTTCGACCGCCTGTCGCGGCTGAAGCGCGACATGCTGCTCAAGCGCGCACAAAGGGCGTCAGGCTGATGCGGATCATTTTCATGGGCACGCCGGCCTTTGCGGTGCACGTTCTGGATGCGCTGGTGGCCGCCGGTCATGACATCGTGTGCGTCTATACCCAGCCCCCCCGCCCGGCCGGGCGCGGACAGGGCGCACGCCCCAGCCCGGTGCAGGCGCGCGCCGAAACTCTGGGCTTGGGCGTGCGCCACCCCCACAGCTTGCGCGATGGGGCGACACAAGCCGCTTTCGCCGCACTCGGGGCCGATGTGGCCGTGGTCGTGGCCTATGGGCTGATCTTGCCGCAAGCGGTGCTGGATGCGCCACGGTTGGGCTGTCTGAACATCCATGCCAGCCTGCTGCCGCGCTGGCGCGGGGCCGCCCCGATCCAGCGCGCGATCATGGCCGGCGATGCGCAGACAGGGGTGTGCATCATGCAGATGGCCGCGGGGCTGGACACGGGGCCGGTGTTGCTGTCGCGCGCCATCGACATCGGGGAAACCGAAACCGCGGGGGACTTGCACGACCGCCTGGCGCGTTTGGGCGCCGCAGCCGTGACCGAAGCGCTGGCCGGTCTTGAGAACCTGCGCCCCCAGCCACAGCCCGAGACCGGCGTGAGCTATGCCGAAAAGATCGACAAATCCGAAGCGCGGGTGGATTGGACCCGCCCCGCGGTGGAGATCGACCGCCTGATCCGCGGCCTGTCGCCCTTTCCGGGGGCCTGGACCATGATCGCGGGCAAGCGCGTGAAGCTGATGCGCAGTCAGGCGGTGCCAGCCTCGGGCCATCCGGGCACCGTGCTGGAAGGGCTGACGATCGCCTGCGGCAGCGGCGCGGTCGCCATCACCGAGGTTCAGCCCGAAGGCAAACCGCGGATGACGGCCGAGGCCTATCTGAGGGGCGCGCGCATCGCGCCGGGTTTTGTTGTAGGGGTATGAGCCATGGCGCTGTTTTCGTTTTTCGGGTCCTTGATGATCGCGGGGGCGGTGGCGGTCTTGTTCGAAAAACGCGGCTGGAGCCACAATGGCATGCTGCCCTCGATCCTGATCACCTTTGGCGCGGTGGTGGTGATGTTCTTCCTGCGCGCGCTCTTCGGGCTGAGCATCGGCGCGCCGGGCCTGGACGCCATCATAGGGTCAACGGCCGCGCTCGTGCTGATCCCCGCCGAATACGCCCACAGGCGGCGGCAGCGCGATCGCCGACGCTGACGGTCAGCTGATCTTGCGGCGCGACACGGGTCCGACGTGGGGGCGTTGGCTTTCCTCGCCCAAGGGCAGCGCCTCGATCACGACATAGGCGTGGGCCCAAGGATGGTCATCGGTCAGGCTGACATGGATGATCGCACTGTAGCCATCGGGCGTCATCTGGCCCAGACGCTCCTTGGCCCAGCCCGTCACCTGCATCACCGGCTGGCCTGACGGAAGGTTGCTGACCGCCATGTCCTTCCATGAAATTCCCATACGCAGCCCGGTTCCCAAAGCCTTTGAACAAGCCTCCTTTGCCGCCCAGCGCTTGGCATAGACGGCGGCGGGGTCTTTCATGCGGTCGGCGCGGTTTTGTTCGGTCACGGTAAAGACCCGGTCCCGGAAGCGGTCGCCAAAACGATCGAGCGCGCGCTGGATGCGTTCGATATTGGCCAGGTCGGTGCCGATGCCAAGGATCATGGCACAAGCCCCACCGCTGTTTCGGTGCCGCAAACGCATGGGGCCCGCCGAGCCGCGGCCACGGCCACAGGGCGGGCCGCCCTGAACAGGACGGCAGATGGGATGCGCACAAAACCCTCCGGGTCTGACGGTGGTTTTTCCAGCCAGACCATCGCGCATTCGGCGCGATTTCGCAATCCTTGCAAGATCAGCGGCGCGCCGCATCCATTTCGGCACGCATCCGGGCAATGGCACTGGGCAGGCCGACAAAAACTGCCTCGCCGATCAGGAAATGCCCGATATTGAGTTCGCGCACCTCTGGCAGGGCTGCGATGGGGGCGACCGTTTCATAGCTGAGCCCATGGCCCATATGCACCTCAAGCCCAAGATCGGCGGCTTGCTTGGCGCCGGCGATCAGGCGGGCAAGTTCCGCATCGCGGGCGACGAAATCGCCTTCGGCGTGGAAATCGCAATAGGCACCGGTGTGCAATTCGATCACGGGCGCCCCGATCTGGGCAGCGGCGGCGATCTGGGCCGGGTCGGCGGCGATGAACAGCGACACCCGGCAGCCCGCATCGCGCAAGGGCGCGATATAATCGCCCATCCAGTTGGCATTGGCCGCGACCTCCAGCCCGCCTTCGGTGGTGCGTTCCTCGCGGCGTTCGGGCACGATGCAAGCGGCATGCGGGCGATGGGCGAGCGCGATGGCTTGCATCTCGGCGGTGGCGGCCATCTCGAAGTTCAAAGGGATGGTGATGGCATCCATGATGGCGCCGATATCGGCATCGCGAATATGGCGGCGATCTTCGCGCAAATGGGCGGTGATGCCATCGGCGCCTGCGGCTTGCGCCATGACCGCGGCGCGCACCGGGTCGGGCAGCGCGCCGCCGCGCGCGTTGCGCAGCGTCGCCACATGATCGATGTTCACACCCAGCCGCAAGCGTTCTGTCATGGTGGCGTTCTCCTTGCCGATGGGCCAGAGCCTAGCGCTTGGCGGCGGCGGCGCCAGCCTGATCGCGCAGCTTTTCCATCTTCTTGCGCAACCGCACCAACCGGCGCTTCTGATAGGCCCGGATCACCGGGACGCTCAGGTAGTAACAAAGCGCGCCGCAAATCAGCCCGGGAATGATCGCGCCCACCATCCAGGGAAAGAACACATCATCGTAAAACCGGTGCAGTTCGGTCCAATGGGCGCGCTCGGCGGTAAAAATGGCCATGAAATTGTGCCACAAATCGCCCGCGGCCGCCGCGAATTTCGAAAAGGTCGAATCATCCACCGTGCTGCGCATGCTGCTACCCAGCATCCAGTGCCCCGTTTGCAGCGATATGATGGCGATGGGCACATAGGTCAGCGGATTGCCGATAAAGGTCGCCAACAGCGCGGCAAGGATCGAACCGCGCATCATCTTGGCCAAGATCGCAGCGACCAGAAAATGCAGACCGAAGAACGGGGTGAACACGGTAAAGGCCCCCGCGAAAACGCCACGGGCGATTTCCTCGGGTGTTCCGGGCAGGCGATGCATGCGGTGACGGACGTATTGAAAGGCACGCACCCAGCCCCCGCGGGGCCAAAAGACCTCACCCACGAGTCGCAGGGCCGAACGCGGATCGCGGCGCTTGAATACCACGATGGCTTGCCTTTCCCTTCCAGCCTGCGCCACGCCCAAGGGCCGGCACAAACGATCTTTCCGGCCGTGAACCCGTCAGGGGCGCCGGTCGAGGCTTCGGAACCTCTGTAGGCTCGCCACGTCGCTATCCAGTTCCACCGCCATCATCACCGCATGCAGATGCTCTGCGTTGCGCACATCCACATCGATCAGTAGCCGGAAATAATCTGGTTTCCTGTCAATGAAATGCAGGTCCGAGATATTCGCGTTCTGCTCACCGATCAATGTGCAGATACGCCCCAGCACGCCTTTTTGGTTCGACAAGGTCACATCGATGGTCACGTTGTGAATGGCCGCATGCCGGCCTTCGGACCATTGCAGATCGATCCAGCGTTCCGGGCTGTCGTCAAAGGCGGCCAGCGCTGGGCAATCGATCGCATGCACGATGGGCCCGCGCCCCAGATAGGTGATGCCGACAATGCGTTCGCCGGGGACGGGCTGGCAGCATTGGGCGCGACGCGTATCGCTGCCGCTGGGCAGGCCGATCACCGCGCGACGCGCCTCGATGGCGTTGGACTCGGATTGTCCGGCCAGTTCGGGGTAGATGCGCGCCACAACCGAGCGGGCCGACAATTCGGCCGAACCGATGCGCGCCAGCATTTCCGCCCCGTTCTTCAGCCCGATCGCCCGCGCGGCGGTATCCAGCGCCTTGTCGGTGGCCTTTTTGCCCACTTGCTCAAAGGCAACGCGCGCCAATTCGCGCCCCAGCTTGATAAACCGTTCCCGGTCTTCTTCGCGCAGCATGCGCCGGATCGCGGCCTTGGCCCGGCCTGTCACCACGATGTCGATCCAGCTGGCCTGCGGGGTCTGACCTTCGGCGGTGATGATCTCGATCGACTGGCCGTTCTTGAGCCGCGTCCACAGGGGCACGCGCAGCCCATCAACCTTGGCGCCGACGCAAGAATGACCGATCCGCGTGTGAATCGTGTAGGCGAAATCGATGGGCGTGGCACCCTTGGGCAGCTGCACCACATCCCCTTTCGGGGTAAAGCAGAACACCTGGTCGGAATACATCTCAAGCTTCACATGCTCGAGGAATTCATCGTTGTCTTCGGCGTTCTCGAAGCGTTCGGTCAATCCTTCCAGCCACTTGGCCGGATCAACGGCAAAGGGGTTTTCCGACCGAACCCCATCGCGATAGGACCAGTGCGCCGCCACCCCGCTTTCGGCCACGTCATGCATCTGACGGGTGCGGATCTGCACCTCGACCCGCTTGCCGTCGCGCCCCGACACAGTGGTGTGGATCGAGCGGTATCCGTTCGACTTGGGTTGGCTGATGTAATCCTTGAACCGGCCCGGAACGGCCCGCCAGCGCTGGTGGATCGCGCCCAGCACACGGTAGCAATCATCTTCGGTCGCGGTCAGCACGCGAAACCCGTAGATGTCGGACAGCCGCGAAAACGACAGCTCTTTTTCCTGCATCTTGCGCCAGATGGAAAACGGCTTTTTCGCACGTCCGAACACATCGGCCGTCAGCCCGTGGCGATCGAGAACCGCCTCGATGTCGTCGCTGATGCGCGGGATGGCATCGCCGGTTTCCTTTTGCAGCGTCAGGAACCGGCGCATGATCGAATTGCGCGCCTCGGGGTTGAGCACGCGAAACGCCAGGTCTTCCAGCTCTTCGCGCATCCATTGCATGCCCATGCGCCCCGCGAGGGGGGCGTAGATATCCATGGTTTCATGCGCCTTCTTGGCCTGTTTTTCGGCAGGCATGTGGCGAATGGTGCGCATGTTGTGCAGCCGGTCGGCCAGCTTGACCAGAATGACCCGAAGATCCTTCGACATGGCCATCAGCAGCTTGCGGAAATTCTCGGCCTGCTTCGATTCGCGGCTCGACAGTTCCAGATTGGTCAGCTTGGTGACGCCGTCGACAAGCTCGGCCACATCGTTTCCGAACAGCCGGGCGATGTCGGCATAGGTGCCCTTGGTGTCCTCGATCGTGTCATGCAGAAGCGCGGTGGCGATGGTTGCATCATCGAGCCGCTGTTCGGTCAAAATCGCGGCCACCGCGACGGGGTGGGTGAAATAGGGTTCACCAGAATGGCGCTTTTGCCCCTCATGCATGCGCTGGGCATAGGCATAGGCGCCCCGCAAAAGCGCATCATTGGTCTTGGGGTTGTAATTTCGAACCAGCGCGATCAGGTCGTCGGCGTCTATCATGACCTGCCCAACCTGTCCGCGCCGTTCCTTACCTGTGACCCTGTGCTTCCATGAGCGCGCGCAGCATCTGCTCTTCGCTCATGTCGTCATGCACCGGGCGATCGGCGTCGACACCTTGCAGAAGCGCCATCGCGTCTTCTTCGGGCTCATCGACCTCGATCTGGGTCTGGTGGCTTTCGATCAGCCGCTCGCGCAGATCGTCGGCGCCTTGGGTTTCCTCGGCAATCTCACGCAGGGCAACGACGGGGTTCTTGTCGTTGTCGCGATCAACGGTCAGCGCGCCGCCGGATGCGATCTCGCGCGCGCGATGGGCGGCAAGCATCACAAGCTCGAACCGATTTGGAACCTTGTCGACGCAATCTTCAACGGTGACACGGGCCATACGAAGGCACCTCCAGAGTCTGCACGGGAGCATCAGAAAGGCATCGCTTACGCTTGCGCACGAAAAATGACAAGCCAGAACCACAAAAGCGGCAGAACAATCAGCGTCAGGCCATCATCGGTTCCGATCCAGCACCACGACGGCAGCGCGTTCGGCCTGCGGGCGCGCCGCCAGCATCTGGGCCACGCTCAAACCGGTCAAGGGATGGCACCAATCGGGGGCCACATCGGCCAAGGGCGCAAGCACGAAACTGCGCTCGGCCAGTCGTGGATGCGGCAAGATCAGGCGATCGGGCGTTCGTTGGGCCGCCTGCTCGGGCGTCAGGCTTTGCCATCGCTGCTGGGTCGGCGCATCGGGCCACACCTGCGCACCCAGCGCGATCAGATCGATATCCATGATTCGCGGTTCCCATCGCAGGCGTCGGGTGCGGCCCAGGTCGGCCTCGACCGCGTGCAGCGCGCCCAACAGCGCATCGGCCGTATCATCCCAAGGCAGGGCGGCGGCGGCGTTAACGAAATCGGGGCCGGACCCCGGCGGAAAGGCCGGCGTCCGATAAAGCCGGCTCAGGGTCAGCGCGCGCCCCAATCGCTGCTCCAACAACGCGACGGCCTGCAACAGCGTGGTTTCAGGCGGCTGGCCCCGATGCGACAGGTTGGCGCCCAGCGCCAGCAAGGCCCGCGGGGCTGCGTCAATTTCACCGACTTTTTGCATCCACTCGACGCCGCCCCCATCCATGCGATATACGCCTGCACCATTCAGATCGTCTATTCATGCCATCCGTTTTCGCCAACGCCATTCTTTTGGGATCAGTACATATGTTTTATCGTGACGAACGCCTTGCCCTGTTCATCGACGGGTCCAATCTTTACGCCGCGGCCAAGTCGTTGGGGTTTGACATCGATTATCGTTTGCTGCGCAGCGAATTCATGCAGCGTGGCAAGCTCTTGCGGGCCTTCTATTACACCGCGCTGCTGGAAAACGACGACTATTCACCGCTGCGGCCACTTGTGGATTGGTTGAATTACAACGGATTCACCATGGTCACGAAAACCGCCAAGGAATTCACCGACAGTCAGGGCCGCCGCAAGATCAAGGGCAACATGGACATCGAACTGACCGTCGACGCCATGGAAATTGCCGAACATGTCGACCACATCGTGCTGTTCTCGGGCGATGGCGATTTCCGCCCGCTGGTCGAGGCGCTGCAGCGCAAGGGGTGCCGGGTTTCGGTGGTCTCGACCATCCGCTCGCAACCGCCGATGATCGCCGATGACCTGCGCCGTCAGGCGGACAATTTCATCGATCTGGACGATCTGCGCGACGTGATCGGCCGCCCGCCCCGCGAACCGCGCGAGGCGCAAAGCCCGCAGGACTGATCCAAAGGCTGGACGCGCGCGGCGGAACCTTTTAGCTCTGGTGTCAACTCGAACTGACAGACCAGCCGCCCGAGGCCCCGATGACCAAGCCGCCCCTGACCATCCATCTGGCCGCACCGCGCGGCTTTTGCGCCGGCGTGGACAGGGCCATCAAGATCGTGGAAATGGCGCTCGTGAAATGGGGCGCGCCGGTCTACGTGCGCCATGAAATCGTTCACAACAAATTCGTGGTTGACGATCTGCGTGCCAAGGGCGCGGTGTTCGTCGAAGAGCTCGACGACTGCCCGCCGGACCGGCCGGTGATCTTTTCGGCCCATGGGGTGCCGAAATCCGTCCCGCATGAGGCCGCGCGGCGCAACATGATCGCGGTGGATGCCACCTGCCCCTTGGTCAGCAAGGTCCATATCGAAGCCGCGCGCCATCACGACAATGGTCTGCAGATGATCATGATCGGCCATGCCGGCCACCCCGAGACGATCGGCACCATGGGCCAGCTGCCCGAGGGCGAGGTGCTGCTGGTCGAAACGGTCGCCGATGTGGCGACAGTCACGGTGCGCGACCCCGCGCGGCTGGCCTATGTCACCCAGACCACGCTCAGCATCGATGATACCGCCGAGATCGTCGCAGCGCTGCGGGCCCGCTTCCCATCCATCGTCGGCCCGCACAAGGAAGACATCTGTTACGCCACCACCAACCGGCAAGAGGCCGTCAAGGCCATGGCACCGGTCTGCGACGCGATGCTGGTGGTGGGCGCGCCCAATTCGTCGAATTCCAAGCGCCTGGTCGAGGTGGGAATGCGTGCCGGTTGTGGTTATGCCCAGCTTGTCCAACGCGCCGCAGACATCGATTGGCGCGCTCTGGATGGAATTCGAACACTCGGCATCACGGCCGGCGCCAGCGCCCCCGAGGTTTTGGTCAATGAGGTGATCGACGCCTTCCGCGACCGGTTCGACGTCACCGTGACACCCGTGGTGACGGCAGAAGAAACCGTGGAATTCAAAGTGCCGCGGGTGCTGCGCGAAGCGGTGTGACCGGGGACGCCGGTTTTTCGTCCGAAAATCAGCGCATGCGCCGAAAGAATAGCGCTTTTGCCGACCCACGCATCTTACCCGCCCTTGCCCGCCAGCGCCGCGCGATGCAAAACCCCAGCATGACGCGCATTCCCACCCCTGCCCTGATCCTCGGCCTGGCTGGCCTGATCCCGTTCATCTACGGCGCTCTCAGCCTGGTGCTGCCCGGCATCGCCTGGCTTGGCGAAGCCTGGAGCGTGAACCACACCGGACGGGCGCTGTTGCACATCTATGGCATCGTGATCTTGTGCTTCATGGCCGGCGTGATCTGGGGCTTTGCGGCCAAAGCCGACGGTCAGACCGCGGTGCTTTATTACACCTTGTCCGTCATTCCGGCGATCTTCGTGTTCCTGACCGCCTTTGCCGAACCGCGTGCCAGCTTGACCATGCTGATGATCGGTTTCGTCGCGCTCTTGGCCATCGATGCGCGCGCGACCCGTCAGGGGTTGGCACCCGCGTGGTGGATGCGGCTGCGGCTGTTGCTGACATCGGTGGTCGTCCTTTGCCTGGGCATTGGCGTGCTGTCATGAGATGCGCCCATGCCTGACCTGTTCGCCTTTACCGACGGGGCTTGTTCCGGCAACCCCGGTCCCGGTGGCTGGGGGGCCTTGCTACAGGCCAAGGACGGCGAGACGATCGT
>JBEAQJ010000007.1:0-12970 GCA_041163945.1 Pseudomonadota bacterium | reverse complement strand
GGGTAGAACAGATCACTACTTCTGCCGTCATCGGCAGGTCTACCCCCATGGGGCCCCTATAGAGTCTGAGGGGATGAATCCGGCCTATGGGGTTTCGACCTCGCAATCCAACACAAGAATTTTGTTTGGACCTGTCGCCCTGCCAGTCAGCCAACACTGTGTGGGACAAACGTGTGGGGAAAACGTGTGGGGTTTTCTTCTCTGACTTACCCCTTAAGTCTTTAATTTTAAAAGAAAAAAGCAAAGTGGCGGAGAGACAGGGATTCGAACCCTGGGTGGGCTTGCACCCACAACGGTTTTCGAGACCGCCCCGTTCGACCGCTCCGGCACCTCTCCGCGCTTTGGGTCAGGGTCAGTGGGCGGGCATTTAGCGGCAGTGGCCGGGGCGCGCAAGGGGCTCGTGCTTGGGGGGTGGTGTTCACCTTCGCGCGATGGTTTGGCGCAACGGTGGAAATTGGCGCCGGAATGATCCATCTATCCAGACAGGTTTCGTTTGCTTCAGGAAGATGGTCATGATCCGCCCCCTGGCCCGCGGGCTTACGCTTGCGGTCTTGCTTGTCGCCAGCATCAGCTTTTTCGCGGCACGGCCGATGTCGGCGCAAACAGCGCCCGCCCAGCCGGCCCCCGCGGCCGAGTCGCCCGGCAGCGCGCAAGGGCCCGTGTCGGCCGAGCTTCACGTGCTGTTGCAGGCCATGGGCATTTACGAGGTGCTCAACATCATGGCCGCCGAAGGCTTGGCCGGCGCCCCCGATCTTGAGGCCGATCTGTTCGCCGGCAAGGGGGGCAGCGCGTGGCTGGCAATGGCCGCCAGCATCTATGACGGCGACCGCATGGTGTCGCGCTTCGAGGCGGCATTTCCCGCCGAACGCTTGAGCGCCGAACAGATCGCCACGCTGGCTGCGTTTTTCGACAGTGAATTGGGCCAGCGCATTGCCGCCGGCGAAACCGCGGCGCGGCGCGCCTTTCTGGACACGACCATCGAGGATGCCGCCAGCGAATTGGCCCAGCGCCGCGCCGCCGATGGCCACCCGCGCATCGCCCAGTTGACCCGGTTCATTGCTGTCAACGATCTGGTGGAACGCAACGTGTCGGGGGCGCTGAATTCCAACTTTGCCTTTTATCGTGCGCTGTCGGATGCCGGCGCCTTTCCCGCGCCCATTCCCGAAGCGATGATGCTGGCCGAGGTCTGGGGCCAGGAACCCGAAATTCGCGCCGATACGCTTGAATGGCTGTTCGGCTTTCAAACGCTGGCCTACGAAGACCTGAGCGATGCCGACCTGGAGGCCTATATCGCGATATCCGAAACCCCTGCGGGTCAGGCGTTGAACGCCGCGCTGTTTGTGGGCTTTGACGCGCTGTTCGAAGCGATCAGCGCCGATCTGGGGCGGGCCGCGGCGGGTTTCATCGCGGGCGAAGACACCTGACCGCGGCCAGCACCGGGGATGGGACCGGGGACGGGCCCAGAGACGGGCCTTGTGCGCTTGACAGCCGGGCGGGTTTCGGGCACACGCAGGCTTCCGTCGCCGCCCCCAACCGGGCGGCTTTGGATTTTGGTATGACACACGTCCCGAACGGGGCGCGCTGCCCGAGGCGGGGTTTGCCCCGAAACATCTGCAACCGCAGGGGCCACAGGGCGCGGGAAACAAGAAGGAACCGATTGCGATGTTCGCAGTCCTCAAGACGGGCGGCAAGCAGTACAAGGTGCAGGCGGGTGACGTCCTGCGCGTGGAACGGCTGGCGGCTGAGGCGGGTGAGACCGTCCAATTCAACGAAATTCTGATGCTGGGTGGCGAAACCAACAGCGTCGGCAGCCCGATGATCACCGGCGCGGCGGTTCAGGCCACCGTGATCGATCAGATCAAGGGTGAAAAGCTGATCCATTACGTCAAGCGCCGCCGCAAGCATTCGTCGCAGCGCACGAAGGGTCACCGCCAGAAGCTGACCCTGGTGCGCATCACCGAGATCCTGGCCTCGGGCGCAGACAAGACCGGCGTCAAGGCCGCCATCGGTACCGGCTCGCTGCCCAAGGCGGCCAAGGCCGCCATGGCGCCAGCCGCAAACAAGGGCGCCGCGCCCAAGGCCGCGGCCGCCCCGAAAGCCGCCGCACCCAAAGCCGCTGCCCCCAAGGCAGCCGCCGCGGCCGGCGATGATCTGAAGAAATTGACCGGCGTCGGCCCGGCGTTGGAAAAGAAGCTGATCGAGGGTGGCGTGACCAGTTTCGCCCAGATCGCCGGTTGGAGCGCGGATGATGTCGCGGCCTTCGACGAAAAGCTGAACCTGAAGGGCCGGATCGCCCGCGATGGTTGGGTCGACCAGGCCAAAGCCCTGATCGCAGGCTAAGGAGAGAGACAGATGGCACACAAGAAAGCTGGTGGTAGCTCCCGCAACGGCCGCGACAGCGCGGGTCGTCGGTTGGGCGTCAAGAAATTCGGCGGCGAAGCCGTGATCCCGGGCAACATCATCTTGCGCCAGCGCGGGACCAAATGGCACCCCGGCGCCGGCGTGGGCATCGGCAAGGATCACACGATCTTTGCCGTGGTCGAAGGCAGCGTAAGCTTTGCCAAGGGCCTGAAGGGTCGCACCTTCGTATCGGTTCTGCCGCGCGCGGAGGCCGCTGAATAACGCCGTATCCCGAAGCGGGACAAGTTTCGAGGGGCCGGCGGATCCGCCGGCCCCTTTCGCGTTTTGGTGACATTCTTGTGCAATGGCTGCGTGCGCCCCACCTGAATACGGCGTGGGGATGGGTAAATGTGGAAGGAGAAATCGGGATGAAACAGGAAACCATCGTCGCGCAGCCGGTGATCGAAACCGCGCGGATGATCTTGCGTCCGCTGCGCGCGTCGGATGTGGGGCTGTTGACGTTGTATGCCTCGGATCGGCGGGTGGCCCAGATGACCACCTCGATCCCGCATCCCTATCCGCCCGGGGCGGCCGAACAATTCGTGGCCCGCGTCACCCGGCCCGACCGCACGGAATTCACCTGGGCGATGGATGCGACCGAAATGGGTGGCGCCGAGCTGAACGGCACGATCACGTTGAAGGAAATCGACCGCCATCAATCGGAAATCGGCTATTGGGTGGCCCCCGCGATGTGGAACACCGGGCTTGCATCGGATGCCGTCAAGGCGCTGATCGCGGCCAACCCGCTGGCCAACAAGACCATTTTCGCCAGCGTGTTTCAGGATAACCCCGGCTCGGCGCGCGTGCTGACCAATGCGGGCTTTGATTACCTGGGCGACGCCGAGGCGTTTAGCGTGGCGCGCGGCGCCAAGGTTGCGACATGGACCTATCTGAAACGGCTGGCATAATCCCACCCGGCCGGTGTATCGAAACCTCCGGGGGCTTGGCCCTCGGGACTGTCCGGCCTTGTGTCTTGTCGATACCCGTGCCGGTCCCATGCTAGAACAGGCCGCAGAATGAAGTTTCTCGATCTTGCCAAGGTTTACATCCGCTCCGGTTCCGGCGGCGGCGGCTGCGTGTCGTTCCGGCGCGAGAAATTCGTCGAAAACGGCGGCCCCGATGGCGGTGATGGCGGTTCGGGCGGCGATGTCTGGGCCGAAGCGGTCGACGGGTTGAACACCTTGATCGATTTTCGCTACCAGCCGCATTTCTTTGCCAAAAGCGGCCAGCCGGGCATGGGCCGCCAAAGGTCGGGCAAGGATGGCGACGACATCGTGCTGCGCGTGCCGGCGGGAACCGAGATCCTGGACGAAGACGAAGAGACCGTCATCGCCGACCTGACCGAGGTGGGCAGCCGCGTGCTGTTGGCCAAGGGCGGCAATGGCGGCTGGGGCAACCTGCATTTCAAGACCGCCACCAACCAGGCCCCCCGCCGCGCCAACCCCGGCCAGGAAGGGGTCGAGCGCACCTTGTGGCTGCGGTTGAAGCTGATCGCGGATGTGGGTCTTTTGGGGCTGCCCAATGCCGGGAAATCCACCTTTCTGGCCGCGACATCCAATGCGCGCCCCAAGATCGCCGATTATCCCTTTACGACGCTGCATCCCAATCTTGGCGTGGTGGGGGTCGACAATGTGGAATTCGTCGTGGCCGACATCCCCGGCCTGATCGAAGGCGCGCATGAAGGGCGGGGTTTGGGCGATCTGTTTTTGGGCCATGTCGAACGCTGCGCGGTGCTGCTGCATCTGGTCGATGGCACATCCGATGATGTGGTGGGCGATTACGCCGTCATCATCGCCGAGTTGGAGGCCTATGGCGGCGCGCTGGCGGGCAAACCACGCGTGACCGCGCTGAACAAGATCGATGCGCTGACCGACGACGAGATCGCCGAAAAACGCGCGGCCTTGGCGCAAGCCTCGGGCGGGGCGGTGATGCTTTTGTCCGGCGTCGCGCGCACGGGCCTGACCGAGGTGCTGCGCGCCCTGCGCGCCCAGATCGATGCGGGGCGTTTGCGCATGCGCATCCACCGCGAGGATCCACAGCCGTGGCATCCCTGACCAACCCCGCCGCAGATGCCGCGATCCCCGCACTGACACAGGCCCGGCGGCTTGTGGTCAAGATCGGCTCGGCGCTGCTGGTCGATCCGGTCAGCGGCGCGCTCAGGGTCGAATGGCTGCAAGCGCTGGCCGCCGATGTCGCCCAGCTCAAGGCGGGCGGCATGGATGTGATCTTGGTCTCGTCGGGCTCGATCGCCTTGGGGCGCAACGTTCTGACCTTGGGGCAGGGCGCCTTGTCGCTGGATGAGGCACAGGCCGCCGCGGCGGTGGGCCAGATCCGTCTGGCGCGCGCCTATGAGGCGGCGCTGGAACCGCATGGGATCGTGGCCGCCCAGATCTTGCTGACGCTTGATGACAGCGCCGACCGCCGCCGTTACCTGAACACGCGCGCCACCTTTGCCGCGCTGCTGGCGCGCGGGGCCGTGCCCATCGTCAATGAAAACGACACCATCGCCACCGACGAAATCCGCTACGGCGACAATGACCGCCTGGCGGCCAATGTGGCGGTGATGGCGGGGGCGGATGTCTGCGTGCTGTTGTCCGACATCGACGGGCTCTACACCGCCAATCCACGCGAAGACGCAACCGCCCGGCATCTGCCGGTGGTCGACGCCATCACCCCCGCGATCGAGGCAATGGCGGGCGATGCGGGCACGGGCCTGTCCAAGGGCGGCATGAAGACCAAGCTGATGGCTGCACGCACCGCAACGGCGGCAGGCTGCGCCATGGCCATCGCCCAAGGGGCCGGGCTGAACCCCTTGGCGGCCATCACCCAAGGCGCGCGCGTGACATGGTTCACGGCCACGCTCGACCCGCAGACAGCGCGCAAGGCGTGGATTTCGGCGATGAAGCCCAAGGGCGTGCTGCGGCTTGATCCCGGCGCCGCGCTGGCCATGGCGCGGGGCAAGTCGTTGTTGCCGGCGGGGGTCGTGACGGTCACGGGCGATTTCCAGCGCGGTGATCCCGTGGCCCTTGAAGGGCCCGATGGGGCGCGGCTGGGCTTGGGGTTGAGCCGCTACACCGCCGCCGAGGCGCGCGCCATCGCGGGGCATCGCTCGGATGAAATTGCCGCCATTCTTGGCTATCCGGGGCGCGCGGCGCTTGTGCACCGCGACGACATGGCGACCTAGGGGCAGGGGCGATGCACGGTCTTTTCTTCGACGTTCAGCCAAAGCCGGGGCACATGCCCCATTACTTTGACCATGTGAACCGCCTGAAGCCGGTGCTGGCGCAGCATCGGGGCCTTGTGTTCCTGGATCGCTATCGCCCGTTGGACGATGCCGATGCGTTGTTGTCGCATCAGCTTTGGGCCGATGAGGGCGCGATCGCGGGCTGGCGCGCCGACCTGACGCATCGTGCCAGCCAATCGGCCGGTCGGCGCATCCATTTCATCGACTATCGCATCCGCGTGGGCCAGATGGTGCTGCACCTGACCCCCGACAGCCGCGCGCGCCCCGATCTGGCGGACGGGCGGCTTTTGGTGGTGGGCTATGGCGACGGCCCGCTCGCATTCGAGGGCGCGCGCGCCTATGAAAGCGTGAACACGCCCGGCCGGTTCGTGACCTTGGCCAGCCGCCAAGACGGCGCCGAGGCGCTGGCCTTGGCCGATGCGGCGATGGCGCAAGGGGCGGCCGATCTGCGCATCTTTGCGATCGACCGCGACTACACGCTGACCAACCGCGCCGAGGCGCCGGACCCATGATCGGGCCTGGCCCTTCATCTTTCCGCAAATAGGCATATCCTGCCCGTTCCAAACCGCCAAAGGCCCAAGATGCAAGACCCGACCCAAGACGGCCCTGCCGACATCGCGGCCCAGATGCAGGCGATGGGCCAACGCGCGCGGGCGGCAGCCACGCAACTGGCAACCGCCAGCAGCCTGGCCAAACGCCAAGCGCTGGAAACGGCGGCCCGGCTTATCGACGAACGCCAGCCCGACATCTTGTCGGCCAATGCGCGCGACATGGAATACGCCCGGGCCAAGGGCCTGTCGGCGGCCATGCTCGACCGGCTGGAACTGACGCCGGCGCGGCTGGCGGCCATCGCCGAAGGCCTGCGCGCGGTGGCCGCGCAGGACGATCCGGTGGGCCAGGTGATCGCGGACTGGAACCGGCCCAACGGGCTGCATATCGCGCGCGTGCGCACACCCTTGGGGGTGATCGGTGTGATTTACGAAAGCCGGCCCAACGTGACGGCGGATGCCGGGGCGCTGTGCCTGCAATCGGGCAATGCCGTGATCTTGCGCGGCGGGTCGGAAAGCCTTTGGTCCTCGGCCGCGCTGGTCGATTGCCTGCGCGAAGGTCTGGCGGATGCGGGCCTGCCCGAAGACGCGGTGCAGCTTGTGCCGACGCGCGACCGCGCGGCGGTGCGTGCGCTTTTGACGATGACCGATCATGTCGATGTGATCGTGCCGCGCGGGGGCAAGGGGTTGGTGGGCCTTGTGCAGGCCGAGGCGCGCGTGCCCGTCTTTGCCCATCTGGAAGGCATCTGCCATGTCTACATCGATGCCAATGCCGATCTGGACAAGGCGTTGAAGGTCACGCTGAACGCTAAGACGCGCCGGACGGGCGTGTGCGGTGCGGCGGAATGTCTGTTGATCCACCGCGATGCGCTGGAACCCATTGGCCGTGCCGTGATCGCGGCATTGATCGCGGCCGGTGTCGAGGTGCGCGGGGATGCGGGCCTGCAGGGCCTGCCCGGCGTGGTGCCCGCGTCGGATGCCGATTGGGGGCACGAATATCTCGACAGTATCATCGCGGCCCGCGTGGTCGATGACATCGACAGCGCCATCGCCCATATCCGGCGCTTTGGCTCGGGCCACACCGAAAGCATCATCACCGAAGATGATGGCGCAGCCGCGCAATTCTTTGCCGAACTGGACAGTGCCATCTTGATGCGCAACGCCTCGACCCAGTTTGCCGATGGCGGCGAATTCGGCATGGGGGCCGAGATCGGCATCGCCACGGGCAAGCTGCACGCCCGTGGGCCCGTTGGGGCGGAACAGCTGACCTCGTTCAAATATCTCGTGACCGGCAACGGCACGATCCGACCCTAGAAAGCCCTTGAAAGGGCTTTGGTGCGAATTTCCTTGCGAAAATTCGCGTTCAGATCCGATGGAGTTCCCATGACCGACCGCCGCAACGACCGCCCCCAGACGCTGGTGCGCCGCCATCCCCTGAAAGAGGGGGTCAGCCGCGCCGTGGTGACGCCGATCCAGCCCTCGGTGGTCTATGCCTCGCCCTCCATCGACATGCTGCACGCCCAGTACGAGGGGCGCGCACAGGGCTATACCTACGCCCGCGAAGGCCATCCCAACGCCACGCTGCTGGCGCAGAAGATCGACATGCTGGAAGGTGCCAGCGGCGGCCTGATCACGGGCTCGGGCATGGCCGCCGTCACGGCCGCGATCATGGGGCTGTTGGGGGCAGGGGACCATATCATCGGCGCCGATCAGCTTTATGGCCGCTCGCTGCGGTTGATGCATCAGGATCTGGCGCGCTTTGGCATTGCCACCAGCCTTGTCGATCCCACCGACCCCGCGGCGCTGAAGGCCGCAATTCGGCCCGAAACCAAGATGATCCTGCTGGAAGTGGTGTCGAACCCGACCCTGCGGGTGGCCGATATGGACGGCATCCTTGCGGTTGCCAAAGCGGCAGGCGTGCGGGTGGCGGTGGACAACACCTTTACCACGCCGATCGGCTATCGCCCCTTTGATCATGGCGCCGATATCGTGATCCATTCGGTCACAAAACTGCTGGCGGGACATTCCGACGTGACGCTGGGCTATGTTGCGGCGCGCGATCCGACGGACACCAAGAAAATCTATGATTTCGCGGTGACGACGGGGCTGACCCCCAGCCCCTATGAATGCTGGCTGGCCGAGCGGGGGCTTTACACCTTTCCCTTGCGCTTCGACCGGGCCGAGGCCAATGCCGCGCGGCTGGCTGATTGGTTTGCCGCCCAGCCCAAGATCGCCCGCGTCCTTTACCCCGGTCGCACCGATCACCCCGATCATGCGCGCGCCAAGGCCCTGCTGGCCGGGCGCTATGGCAACATGGTTTCGATCATGATCGACGGCGATGCGGCCGCGGCCAACCGCATGGTCGAAGCGATGCCGCAGATGGCCTTTGCACCGACCTTGGGCGATGTCGGCACGACGCTGAGCCACCCGCCGTCATCCTCGCACCGCGGATTGACGCCCGAGGGCCGCGCCGCCCTGGGCATCACCGACGGGTTTTTCCGCATTTCGGTGGGAATCGAAGACGTGGATGTGCTGATCGCCGATTTCGAGGCGGGTTTGGCCGCCGTCTAGGCCCAAGCCGGATCGCCGCACGCCGCTGTCACAAGGAATGCAGTGGCGATGATCCGTCCAGGATGATCACGTCGAAATTCACCCCCGGCGACTGGGCGGCCACTTCGCGCCGGATCAGCGTCGGGTTCGGCAAGCGGTCCACCAGGGCCAGATAGCGCCCGCGATAGCCGCCTTGTGACAACAACCGCGCCAGATCCAGCGCGTCGAAACCCGGTGTGACCAATTGCGAAAGGATGAGCGCCGGCGCCCCCGATCCGGTCAGGCGTTCATCGGGCAGTGCGTCCAACGTGACGCTGCGAATGTCGGAACCGGGTTGCAGCACGTTGCGGGGCAGCGCCAGCACCAGTTCCGGCGCGATCTCGACAGCCAAGACCCGCGGCCCCTGTGCCATGTCAGGGGCCACGTCCGGTCTGGCTTGCGCAAGGGTCTGCCTGTCACGTCCGGTCATTATCGGCACCTTGCATTCGCACATGGGGGCCGCGCGTCACGGCGACAGCGCCCGCACCCAATCCATGTTATAGCGCAAAAATTTCCTTGGCAAAGATAACTTCTGCAGATGATAGGACTGTGACGATCATTGCCAGGCTGGTCGAATCACGCCACAGCCACACCCACACCTGACCCACTTGGGGGCTGACCATGGCGGATGCAACGCTGACCGACATCATGCAGGCCGTGCCCGAGCCGATGCTGTATCTGTCCCAAGCCGGGCAGGTGACGCAGGCCAACCTGGCCGCGCGCCGGCTTTTGGGGGATTGGATCGAGGGGCGCAGCTATGCCGCCGTCTTGCGCCAGCCGGGGCTTTTGTCCGCGATCGAAGCCGCGCAGGCGGGGAACCTGGAAACGGAATCGCGGCTGCATCTGAACGACCAGACGGGCGAATCCCAGTTCCGCGTCACCATCACCCCGGTCGGTGCGGCCAACGGCCGGGGCCTGCGGGCGCTGCTTTTGCATCTGACCGATATCACCCATCTGCACGAGGCCGAGGAAATGCGCCGCGATTTCGTGGCGAATGTCAGCCATGAATTGCGCACACCCCTGACCGCGGTGATGGGCTTTATCGAAACCTTGCGGGGCCCGGCACGTGATGATCCGGCCGCGCGCGAACGTTTTCTGGGCATCATGGAGGCCGAGGCGCGTCGGATGAACCGGCTGGTGTCGGATCTTTTGTCGTTAAGCCGGGTCGAATCGCAAGAACGCCAGCGCCCATCCACCGATGTCGATCTGAAAGCCGTGATCGAAGGCGTGATCGCGGCCCTCAAGCCCGCCGCCGAGGATCAGGGCAGCGCGCTGGTGTTCGAATTGCTGCCGGTCGAACCCGGCGTGCCCGTGGGACCGAACGTGCAATCCCATCGCCTCAAGGGCGATCGCGACCAGCTGATGCAGGTGTTTCTGAACCTGTGCGAGAATGCGCTGAAATACGGCGGTTCGGGCAAAACGGTGACGATCCGCATGGGCTGGCAGATGGGCATGGGCGCCATCAAGGGGCCGGTTCTGGTGACCCAGGTCGTGGACCAGGGCGATGGCATCGATCCGCTTCACATCCCGCGCCTGACCGAACGCTTTTACCGCGTCGACAATCACCGCAGCCGGGCGATGGGTGGCACGGGTTTGGGCCTGGCCATCGTGAAACATATCGTCAACCGCCACCGCGGGCGTCTGCGCATCGAATCGCAACTGGGGCAGGGCAGCGTCTTTACCGTGGTCTTGCCCGCGGTGTGACGGGGCCACATGACATCACGGCGATATCTTGCTGCCCAAACGGCCCCTTTGGGTGGAGTTTGTCATAAAACTGTTACGCAAGCGTCACAAAAGCATTGCGCAGGGCCTTTAGGCGGTCGGGCAAGGACGCGCGTTTGGTCGCGTTCGGGATATGTGACGAAATCAGGAGATCCCTTCCATGTCGCTCGTGAAACTTTCTGTATCGGCCCTTGCCGTGGCCGCCGTGTCGGCCACCGGCGCCTTCGCGCAAAGCCGTGAAAACGTCCAAATCGCTGGCTCGTCGACCGTTCTGCCCTACGCCACCATCGTGGCCGAAGCCTTTGGCGAAAACTTCGACTTCCCCACCCCCGTCGTTCAGGGCGGTGGCTCGGGCGCTGGCCGCGCGATGCTGTGCGAAGGCGTGGGCGAGAACACCATCGACATCGCGAACTCTTCGTCGCGCATCAAGCAGTCCGACCTCGACACCTGCGCCTCGAACGGCGTGGCCGAGGTGATGGAAGTCCGTTTCGGCTATGACGGCATCGTCTTTGCCTCGGACATCAACGGCCCGGAATTCGCCTTTACCCCCGCCGATTTCTACAACGCACTCGGCGCGAAGGTTCTGGTCGATGGCGCCATCGTCGACAACCCGCACACCCAGTGGGCCGACTTCAACGCCAACCTGCCCGCGCAAGACATCCTCGTCCTGTCGCCCGGCACCAAGCACGGCACCCGCGAAGTCTATGATATCCGCGTTCTCGTGGCAGGCTGCGAAGAATCCGGCGCAATGGCTGCCATGGTCGCCAGCGGCATGTCCGAAGACGACGCAGAAGATGCCTGCATGACCCTGCGCACCGATGGCCGCAACGTCGACATCGACGGCGACTACACCGAAACGCTGCAGCGTCTGGAAAACGACCGTAACGCCATCGGCGTGTTCGGCCTCTCGTTCTACACCAACAACACCGACAAGCTGCGGGTTGCCACGATGAACGGTGTGGTGCCCTCGACCGAGAGCGTTGCCTCGGGTGAATACCCCGTGTCGCGCCCGCTGTTCTTCTACGTCAAGCTGGCCCACATGGACGTGATCCCCGGCCTGCCCGAGTATGTCGAGTTCTTCGTGTCCGACGACATGGCTGGCCCGAACGGCCCGCTGGCACAGTATGGCCTCGTTGCCGACCCCGATCTGGCAGCGACCCAGGACATGGTGCGCAACCGCGTTGCCATGGCACCGCTGAACTGATCTGACGATCCCGCGCCACCCCGGACAGGGTTCGGGGTGGCGTTTTCCAGACCGACACGAGGCGTGCCATGACCGTCCCATTCCTGATTGTGCTGCTGCTGGTCTTGGGCGCTGCAGGTTTCGTGTTGGGTCGTGGGCGCGCATTGGCGATGGCGCAGGGCAACGCCCGCCGTCTTCATTCGCTGCCGAATTATTATGGCTGGCATGGGGCCATCTGGGCGGTTCTGCCAGCGGTTCTGGTCTTGACGCTGTGGGTCATTGCCCAGCCTCTGCTGATCGAACGGCAATTGGCCGGGTTCTTTCCCGCCGAACAATTCCAAACCGAATCCGAACGTATCTTGCTGATGGCCGATGTGCGCCGCGTGGCCCAAGGCATCGATGGCGCGATCACCGCCGGCCTGCTGAGCCCGGACGAGGCGATGGCCCTTGATGTCGGCGCCGATGATGTGCGCGCAAGGCTGGCCGAGGTCGGCGTGGCCCTTGGCGCAGCGGTCACCGCCGAGGTGCTGCAAGCCGCCCAAAGCTACCGTGAGTTGTCCAGCACCGGCGCCTTGTTCCGCGCCATCTTGACCATCCTGATCGGCGTCGCGGGGCTTGCCTATGCGATCAAGCTGACAGCGCCCGATCTGCGGGCCCGCAACCGGGTCGAGGCGGTCGTGCTGGGCATCTTGATGCTGGCTTCGACCATCGCGATCCTGACCACCATCGGCATCGTCTTGTCGATGCTGTCGGAAACCTTTCGCTTTTCGACCATGTATCCTTTCGCCGATTTCCTGTTCGGCCTGACATGGTCACCGACCTTTCAGGGCAACAGCCAGCTTGGGCTTTTGCCGCTGCTTTGGGGCACCTTCTACATCACGTTGGTCGCGATGCTGGTCGCTGTGCCTTTGGGGCTGTTCACGGCGATCTATCTTGCGGAATACGCGTCAGGCCGCGTGCGCTCGGTCGTCAAACCGTTGATCGAGGTGATCGCGGGCATTCCGACGGTCGTCTTTGGCCTGTTCGCGCTGGTGACGGTTGGCCCTTTCTTGCGCGAATACATCGCCGAGCCGACTGGGCTTGGAACATCCGGGTCGTCCGTGATGACAGCGGGTCTCGTGATCGGCATCTTGAACGTGCCGTTCATTTCTTCGCTGGCCGATGACATCATGAACGCGGTGCCGCAATCGCTGCGCGATGGCTCTTACGGGCTGGGGGCGACGAAATCGGAAACCGTGCGGCAGGTGATCTTGCCTGCCGCATTGCCGGGGATCGTAGGGGCCA
>JBEAQJ010000006.1:0-11355 GCA_041163945.1 Pseudomonadota bacterium | reverse complement strand
CGCCCGTTTCAAGGGGAAACTGCGCAAGGTTTCGTGTGTGGGGCCCACATGGACCCATAGACTTTGCCCCGTCGCACCATGCCCAAATTTTGGGCGCCGTAGGTCTGGCCCTGTCTGCCTGACGATCCGCCCGCAATCAGAACGAATCCTTCAGGCTGCGGATTCGCGCAAAGACATCGGCGGGCGCGTGCCCGGCCAGGCCCAGATGCCGGGCGATGCCTGCTTCGCCGGCGCGCAGGAACGGGTTGGTGGCCAGTTCCTCGGACAAGAGCGAGGGCACGGTGGCGCGGTCGGCGGCGCGCGCGGCCTCGATCTGCATGCCCCGAGAGATAAGCGCCGGATTGTCGGGTTCAATGGTGCGGGCGAAACGCAGATTGCCCAGCGTGTATTCATGCCCCGAATAGACCCAGGTGTCCGCGGGCAGCACGGCCAGCTTTTGCAGGCTGTCCCACATCTGTGCGGCCGTCCCTTCGAACAGCCGCCCACAGCCCAACGCCATCAGGCTATCGGCGGTAAAGACCGCGCGGCATTGCGGAAAGTGAAAGGCGACATGCCCGATGGTGTGGCCCGACACTTCGATCACCTGGCCGGTCAGACCGCCGATATCGACCCGGTCGCCATCGGCCAGGGCGTGATCAAGCGGCGGCAGGCGATGCGCGTCCGCACCCGCGCCCCAGACGCGCGCCCCGGTCGCCGCCACCAGCGCCCCCACGCCATCGACATGATCCCAATGGTGATGGGTGATCAGGATGTCGCTCAGCCGCCAGCCGCGCGCGGCCAGTGCCGCCGCGATCGGCGCCGCATCGGGCACGTCGATGGCCGCCGTTGCGCCACTGTCGGGATCGTGCAGCAGGTAGGCGTAATTGTCTTTCAGGCAGGGGATGGTGACGATTTCGGGTGCCGGTCCGGTATCGGGCATGGAATTTCGCGGTCCCTTCGGTCTAACGTGGGCGGGGGCATAGCCTCGCGCAGGCAAAGAGTTAGTGCAATGCATCTCGACGTCACTGATTTGCGGCAATTCTATTACCGCACCCGTCTGGGGCGCATCGCGCAAAAGGCGGTGCGCGATCGCATGTTGTCGCTCTGGCCCGAGGCGCAGGGTCAAACGGTGGTGGGTTTCGGTTTTGCCGTGCCGCTGCTGCGCCCCTATTTGGGTCAAGCGCGCCGGGTGATCGGCTTGATGCCGGCCGAACAGGGCGTGATGGCTTGGCCCGCCGGTCTGGAAAACGTGTCGCTGCTCTGCCGCGAGGGGCTGTGGCCGTTGCCCACGGGTCTGGCCGACAAGATCGTCTGCCTGCACGGCCTGGAAACATCCGAGCATCCCTCCGCCGTGCTGGAAGAGTGCGCCCGCGTGCTGGGGCCGGGCGGGCGGGCGCTGGTGATCGTGCCCAACCGATCGGGTCTTTGGGCGCGGCGCGATGCGACGCCCTTTGGGTTCGGGCGGCCCTATTCGCTGGGTCAGCTCGAGGCGCAGATGCGCCGCCATGATTTCACCCCGGAACGCCACGCGGCGGCCCTGTTTGCGCCGCCATCGCATCATCGGTTTTGGCTGCGTTCGGCCGAACTGGTCGAAAAAATGGGCGCCAAGCTGTCGCGCCGTTACGCCGGCGGGGTCATCATGCTGGAGGTATCCAAACGCGTGCCCGCGCCGACACGGCCCGGCCTGGCGGAACGCATGCGCCAGCCGCTAAAGGTGCTGGAGGGCGTTCCGGCCCCGGTCGGGGCAAGCAACCGGCACGGCCCAAGGGGCTGATGCCCGCCTTGCGCCGTTTCACATCGTGGCGCGTCGCGGGGCAGATGGCGTGGCCGGCCAAGCTGCACTGCCCATGATTCCGTTAACCATTGTGAACCTTGCCGCCCTGTCAGCGCGCTGGCGGCGGTGCGGTCAAAGCGTCGCATATCTCGATCTTGCCAATTTAGCCTAGTTTTGAAGGGCTTTTGACGCTAGGCAAGCGCAGTCTATCGCGGTTGCAGCATTGCGGGGGCTCTGCTACATCACCGGCGATTTAAAGAAAACCGGCCGCCAGTCGCAGCCATGACACGACCTGCCCTGAGGCGCCCGCTGCGCCGCGTCAGGGCTAGCTATGTAGGAAAGGGTGGACGTGAGCGAACCAGCTTCAACATCGACCGGCATCGCAGCCCGTTACGCGACGGCCGTGTTCGATCTGGCCAAATCCGAAGGGGTGCTGCCCGCGCTGGAAGCCGATGTGGATGCGCTCGAGGCCGCGCTGGCTACGAGTGCCGATCTGCGCGATGTGATCGCCTCGCCGCTGTACGGGCGGGATGCGACCGAGGCCGCGATGGGCAAGCTTGCGACCGCGATGAAGCTGAACGCGGTCACCGGCAACACCTTGCGCCTGATGGCACAGAAACGCCGCCTGTTCGTATTGCCCGCCCTGCTGCGCGCCCTGCGCGAGAAGATCGCGATCGAAAAGGGTGAGGTGACCGCGGATGTGGTGTCGGCCAAGGCGCTGACCAAGACCCAATCCGACAAGCTGGCCAAGGTTTTGGCCGCATCGGTCGGGCGGGATGTGAAACTGAATGCGACCGTCGATGACACCCTGATCGGCGGCCTTGTTGTCAAGCTGGGCTCGACCATGATCGACACGTCGGTCAAGGCAAAGCTCAATGCCCTCCAGAACATGATGAAAGAGGTCGGTTAACATGGCGATCCAAGCTGCAGAAATCTCTGCGATCCTGAAGGACCAGATCAAGAATTTCGGCCAGGATGCCGAAGTGGCCGAAGTGGGCCGCGTGCTGTCGGTCGGCGACGGGATCGCGCGCGTCTACGGGCTGGACAATGTTCAGGCCGGCGAGATGGTCGAATTCCCCGGTGGCATCCGCGGCATGGCGCTGAACCTTGAGGCCGACAATGTCGGTGTCGTGATCTTCGGCTCTGACCGCGACATCAAGGAAGGCGATACCGTCAAGCGCACCAAGTCGATCGTGGACGTACCCGCGGGCGACGCGCTGCTGGGCCGCGTTGTCGATGGTCTGGGCAACCCGCTCGATGGCAAGGGCCCGATCGCCACGACCGAGCGCCGCATCGCCGACGTGAAGGCCCCCGGCATCATCCCGCGCAAATCGGTGCATGAGCCGATGGCAACCGGGTTGAAGGCGATCGACGCCATGATCCCGATCGGCCGCGGCCAGCGCGAATTGATCATCGGCGACCGTCAGACCGGAAAGACCGCCGTGGCGCTGGACACGATCCTGAACCAAAAGGTCTACAACGAGGCCGCCGGCGACGACGAAAGCAAGAAGCTTTATTGCATCTATGTGGCGGTCGGGCAAAAGCGGTCGACCGTGGCACAGCTGGTCAAGAAGCTGGAAGAAACCGGCGCGATGGCCTACACCATCGTGGTGGCTGCAACCGCATCCGACCCGGCCCCGATGCAGTTCCTGGCGCCCTATGCCGCCACCGCCATGGCCGAATATTTCCGTGACAACGGCCGCCATGCGCTGATCATCTATGATGACCTGTCCAAGCAGGCCGTCGCCTATCGCCAGATGTCGCTGCTGCTGCGCCGCCCGCCGGGCCGCGAAGCCTATCCCGGCGACGTGTTCTACCTGCACTCGCGCCTGCTGGAACGTTCGGCCAAGCTGAACGAAGAAAACGGCTCGGGTTCGCTGACGGCGCTGCCCGTGATCGAAACCCAGGGCGGCGACGTGTCGGCCTTCATTCCGACCAACGTGATCTCGATCACCGACGGCCAGATCTTTTTGGAGACGGAATTGTTCTTCCAAGGGATCCGCCCGGCCGTGAACACCGGTCTGTCGGTCAGCCGGGTGGGGTCGAGCGCCCAGACCAATGCGATGAAATCGGTCGCGGGTTCGGTCAAGCTGGAACTGGCACAGTACCGCGAGATGGCGGCCTTTGCCCAGTTCGGCTCCGATCTGGATGCGGCCACGCAGCGCCTGCTGAACCGCGGCGCACGCCTGACCGAGCTGATGAAGCAGCCCCAGTATTCGCCTTTGACCAACGCCGAAATCGTCTGCGTGATCTTTGCCGGCATCAACGGCTATCTCGACAAGCTGCCGGTGTCCAAGGTCGGGGCGTTCGAGCGTGGGCTGGTGGCGTTCTTGCGCAGCAAGCGGCCGGACCTGCTGGAATGGATCACGACCGCCGACCCCAAGATCAAGGGGGATGCGTCCGACAAGATCAAGGCTGCTCTGAACGAATTCGCCGCCGATTTCGCCTGAGGGATCTGATAGATGCCCAATCTCAAGGACCTCAAGAACCGGATCGCGTCGGTCAAGTCGACCCGCAAGATCACGAAGGCGATGCAGATGGTCGCCGCCGCGAAACTGCGCCGGGCGCAGGACGCGGCGGAGATGGCCCGGCCCTATGCCGAACGCATGCAGACCGTGATGACCGGGCTGGCGCAATCGGTGGGCCAATCGGCCGGCGCGCCCCGTCTTCTGGCGGGGACGGGCAAGTCTGATGTGCATCTGCTGGTGGTCATGACCGCCGAACGCGGGCTGTGCGGCGGCTTCAACTCGACCATCGTGCGGCTGGCCCGCACCCGGGCCGATGCGCTGCGCCGGGACGGCAAGACGGTCAAGATCCTGACGGTCGGCAAGAAGGGCCGTGAACAGCTCAAGCGCGACTATGCCGATCACTTTATCGGCCATGTCGATCTGAGCGACGTCAAGCGCTTGGGCTATGGCGAGGCGGCGCGCATCGCCGCCGACGTTCTTGGCCGTTTCGATGCGGGCGAATTCGATGTCGCCACCATCTTTTTCAATCGCTTCCAGTCGGTCATCAGCCAGGTGCCGACGGCGACCCAGATCATCCCGGCCCAGTTCGAAGCGTCGCAGGGCGCCGAGGATGGGGGGGCACAGTATGACTACGAGCCCTCCGAAGAGGCAGTGCTCGAAGACCTGCTGCCGCGCGGGATTGCCACGCAAATCTTTACCGCGCTGTTGGAAAACGCCGCCTCGGAACAAGGCGCGCGGATGTCCGCGATGGACAACGCGACCCGCAACGCAGGCGACATGATCGAACGGCTGACCATCGAATACAACCGTTCGCGTCAGGCCGTGATTACCAACGAGCTGATCGAAATCATCTCGGGCGCAGAAGCGCTCTAAGAACCGGAGACACGACATGGCACAAGCAGTCGGAAAAATCACCCAAGTTATCGGCGCCGTCGTTGACGTGCAGTTCGACGACCACCTGCCCGAGATCTTGAACGCGCTGACCACGGACAATGGCGGCAAGCGCCTTGTTCTGGAAGTGGCCCAGCATCTGGGCGAAGGCACCGTGCGCACCATCGCGATGGACGCCACCGAAGGTTTGGTGCGCGGTCAGGCCGTCACCGACACCGGCGGGCCGATCATGGTTCCCGTGGGTCCTGCCACGCTGGGGCGCATCCTGAACGTCGTGGGCGAACCCGTGGACGAAGGCGGCCCGATCGCCGCCGAAGAATACCGCGCCATCCACCAGCCCGCGCCCGAATTCAACGAGCAGGCCACCGAATCCGAGATCCTGGTCACCGGCATCAAGGTGGTGGATCTGTTGGCCCCTTATTCCAAGGGCGGCAAGATCGGCCTGTTCGGCGGCGCCGGCGTGGGCAAGACGGTTCTGATCATGGAGTTGATCAACAACATCGCCAAGGTGCATTCGGGCTTTTCCGTGTTCGCGGGCGTTGGCGAACGCACCCGTGAAGGCAATGACCTGTATCACGAGATGATCGAATCCAACGTCATCAAGCCCGACAACCTGTCGGAAAGCCAGGTGGCGCTGGTCTATGGCCAGATGAACGAACCCCCGGGCGCGCGGGCGCGCGTGGCGCTGACCGGCCTGACCCTGGCCGAACAGTTCCGCGATGCGTCGGGCACCGATGTTCTGTTCTTCGTCGACAATATCTTCCGCTTCACCCAGGCCGGTTCCGAAGTGTCGGCGCTGTTGGGCCGTATCCCCTCGGCCGTGGGCTACCAGCCGACGCTGGCCACCGACATGGGCGCGATGCAGGAACGCATCACCTCGACCAAGTCGGGCTCGATCACCTCGATCCAGGCGGTCTACGTGCCCGCCGACGACTTGACCGACCCGGCCCCGGCCACGACCTTTGCCCACCTGGACGCAACGACCGTTCTGTCGCGCGCGATCTCGGAGCTGGGCATCTACCCGGCCGTGGATCCGCTCGACAGCTCGTCGCGCTTGATGGACCCCCAGATCCTGGGCGAAGAGCACTATCAGGTCGCCCGCGACGTGCAGGGTATCTTGCAGCGCTACAAGTCGTTGCAAGATATCATCGCGATCCTCGGGATGGACGAATTGTCGGAAGAGGACAAGCTGACCGTGGCGCGCGCCCGCAAGATCCAGCGCTTCCTCAGCCAGCCCTTCGACGTGGCCAAGGTCTTCACCGGTTCGGATGGTGTGCAGGTGCCGCTGGCCGTGACGATCGACAGCTTCAAGCGCGTTGTCGCCGGTGAATTCGATCACCTTCCCGAAGCGGCCTTCTACATGGTGGGTGGCATCGACGAGGTGATCGCCAAGGCAGAGCGTATGGCGGCCGAGGCTGCATAAGGGGGCCTTATGGCACAGAAGTTTCAGTTCGACCTCGTTTCGCCCGAACGGCGCCTTGCGTCGGTCGCGGTCGAAGCGGTGCAGATCCCCGGCGCGGATGGCGACCTGACGGCGATGGCCGATCACGCGCCGCTGATCACCACGCTGCGCCCCGGGATCTTGCGGGTTCAGGGCGGCGATGCGGCATCCGACACGGCCTATTTCGTCACCGGCGGTTTCGCCGATGTCGCGGGCCCTGCGGTGACTGTTCTGGCCGAACAGGCCTTGCCGGTGGGCGAAGTGACCACCGATGTCATCGACGGATGGATTGCGGAAGCCCGCGATGCCCATGACAAGGCCCGCGCCGTCGATGCCGCCAACCCGGCTGTGGATGTCGCGGCCAAGCGTGTGGCGGATCTGGAAGCGGCCAAGGCCCAGTTGGCGGGCTGACCCAGCCCTGCGATCGCTTTACGAAAAAAAGCCCCCGCACCGGATCGGATGCGGGGGTTTTTTCATGTCGCGGTCTGGCGGTGAACCGCGGTCAGCGGCCCCACATGCCCTTTGGATAGAGCCCATCATAGATCGGCACGAGGCTTGCGGTGTCGAACAGCGACGACACGCTGGTGCCGTTCCAGATATTGACGATGGCCTGGGCAAACATCGGCGCGGTCGGAACCACGCGGATGCGCGGGCAGGCCTTGGCGGCGGCGGTCGCCTCGATCGTGTCGGTGGTGACCAGGGTTTTCAGAACCGACCCGGAAATCCGTTCGACGGCAGGCCCTGACAGTACCCCGTGGGTGGTGTAGGCGTGTACCTCGGTTGCGCCCGCGTCCAGCAGCACATCGGCTGCCTTGCACAATGTGCCGGCGGTGTCGCAGATATCATCCACGATGATGCATTTGTGCCCTGTCACATCCCCGATGACGGTCATGCCGGCGACTTCGCCCGCCTTCTCGCGCCGCTTGTCGACGATGGCCAGGGGGGCGCCGATCCGGGTGGCCAATTCCCGGGCCCGCGCCACCCCGCCCACATCGGGCGAGACCACCATCACATCGGACATGTCGCCGTTGAACTGGTGCAAGATGTCGAGCGCGAAAATCGGGCTGGCGTAAAGGTTGTCCACCGGGATGTCGAAAAACCCCTGGATCTGGGCGGCATGCAGATCCATGGTCAGCACCCGCTCGACCCCGGCGGCCACCATCATGTTGGCCACCAGCTTGGCGGTGATGGGCGTGCGCGCCTTGGTGCGGCGATCTTGGCGCGCGTAGCCGAAATAGGGGATCACAGCCGTGATGCGCGCCGCCGAGGATCGGCGCAACGCGTCAGTGATGATCAAAAGCTCCATCAAATTGTCGTTGGCGGGCTTTGACGTGGGCTGGATGATGAACATGTCCTCGCCGCGGACATTCTCGAACATCTCGACGAAAATCTCGCCGTCGTTGAACCGTTCGACGCGTGCATCCACCAAGCCCACTTGCATGCCGCGATGCATCGACATCCGGCGCGATATGGCTTCGGCCAGGGTGCGATTGGCGTTTCCGGAAATCAGTTTCGGGTCTTGTGCGGGCATGTGTCTTGTTCCTTGTGGCAGCCAGCGTCGCGCGGTCCCCTGCGCGAGATGTTGACACCCCCTAGCACCCGTCTACTGTTCGCGCAAAGCCGAAAAGGGAGGCGCCATCACATGGCCCATATCGACTACTATTTCTCGACCATTTCACCTTTTACCTATCTGGCCGGACACAGGATGGAGGCGGTGGCCGCCCGCCACGGGGCCAGCATTTCCTACAAGCCCGTCGATCTTTTGGGCGGCGTCCTGCCGCGCACGGGCGGGGTGGCCCCAAAGGATCGTCATCCGGCCCGGCTTGAGCTGCGCGCGCAGGAATTGCGCCGGCAATCTGCCAAGTACGGCCTGCCCATGGATCTCGATCCGCCGTTCCGGGCCGTCAACGGGGCGCCGTCGGCCTATGCCTTTATCGCGGCCTTGCGGGCGGGCGGTGGCGATCCAGGCGCGCTTGTGCATGCGCTGACCGGCGCGGTCTGGCGCGACCGGCGCGATATCGCCGAAGATGCGGTGATCGCCGATTGCCTGGCCGAGGCCGGATTTGACCGGACCCTTGCGGGGATGGGAATGCTGGCGGGCGCCGAGGAATACACCCGCAACACCGAGGATGCGGTTTCCGCCGGTGTCTTCGGTGCGCCCTTCTACATCGTCGATGGCACCGAAAAATTCTGGGGCCAAGACCGGATCGAGGATCTGGATCTGTTTCTTGCCGGAAAGTTGTGACGGGCTTTGCCCGTTATTGGGGGCAGGGGGGGGATCGGGCCCTGCTTCTGCATTGCTCGATGGCCCATTCCGGCGCTTGGGATGGCGTGGCGCGTGCGCTGTGCGATCGGCTGACGTTGTGCGCGCCCGACCTCGTTGGCCATGGCAAGGGCCCGCCGCGCGACGCGGCGCGCGACTACCACGATCAGTGCACCGAAGTGGCGCTGGCGCATCTGCCCGATGCGCCCTGTCACTTGGTCGGGCACAGTTTCGGGGCGACCATCGCGCTGCGCCTGGCGCTGGATCATCCGGGCCGCGTCCGCAGCCTGACACTGATCGAACCCGTTCTTTTTGCCGCCGCGCAGGGCGGGCCCGGCTGGCACCAACAGGCGGCGGTCGCGGCCCAGCTCGATGCCGCCTTCGCCATGGGGGATCGCGCAGCTGCGACGCGGACCTTTCTGACGGTGTGGGGCGATGGGCAGCCCTTTGACAGCCTGCCCCCGGCGCAACAGGCCTATTTTCAAGACCGAATCTGGGTGGTTGCCGCCAGCAACGCGGCGCTGCAGGCCGACAGCGCCCGTCTGCTGCCACGGCTTGGGGCGCTTTGCGGCCCGGTTCTGCTGATCGAGGGCGACCGCGCGCCGCGCGTCATCGCGGAAATCCAGACCGCCTTGGCCGCCGCCATCCCTCAGGCCCGCCGTGTCGTCATCCCCGGTGCGGGGCATATGGCCCCGATCACCCACCCCGCCGAAATCGCCAAGGCGATTGCATGCCAGTTGTTGTAAAGCTTTCGAAAATATGGGGCTTCCCCGGTATTTTCCCCAAGAGACAACGCTAGCCTGCCCAAGCGTCCAGCAGGCGCTCCACATCCGTCGACGACTTGGACCAGTCGCACACGATCCGGCAGCGCAGCGGCGCATCGCTGGGGCCATCCTCAGGCGTGCCGCCAAACAGATAATAGCGCGCCCCCGCGGCAAAGGCGCGGGCATGGGCCGCCCGCGGCACCGCGAGGAAAGCCAGGTTGCCAGCCACCGAATGGCACAGCTGCGCCCCCGCCACCCGCGACAGCCCTTGCACCAGCTGCGCCATCCGCGCATTTGCCGCGTGCGCCATCTCCAGCCACAAGTCATCGCTGCAATAGGCCAGCATCTGGGCCGACAGGTAGCGGTGCTTGGAAAACAAATGCCCGCCCCGCTTGCGGCGCAGTTCCAATTCGCGCCCATGTGCGGGGTCGAAGAACACCACCGCCTCAACGCCCATGCAGCCGTTCTTGGTGCCTCCGAAACTGACGGCATCGATGCCGGCTTTCCACGTCATCTCGGCCGGGCTGCAGCCCAGCGCGGCACAGGCGTTGGCAAAGCGGGCCCCGTCCAGATGCGTGGCCAGGCCATGGGTGCGCGCCACCGCCGTCAGGGCGCGAATGTCCTCCAGACCATAGACCGTGCCCCGTTCGGTGATGTTGGTGATCGTCACCGGGCCGGGCTGGGCACCGTGCACGCCGCGCGCCTTGCACTGGGCGATCGCCGCGGCCAGGCCGTCGGGGGTGATCTTGCCCTCGGCCCCGTCGATCAGGATGGTCTTGGCCCCTGAATAGAAATCGGGCGCGCCGCATTCGTCTTCTTCGACATGGGCGGTGCGGTGGCAGAATACGCCATCCCAAGGTTTGGCCAGACAGGCCAGTGCCAAGGCATTGGCGATGCTGCCCGTGGCGACGAATTCGACGGCCGCATCGGGCGCTTCGAAAAGTGCGCGCACCTTGTCGCGCGCGGCCTGCGTGATCGCGTCGTTTCCATAGGGCATGGCGTAATCGGCATTGGCGGCCGTCACTGCGGCCATGATCTTGGGATGCACCGGCCCGGTGTTGTCGCTGGCAAATATCATAGGCCCGGCTCCTCGATGATATGGTCTTCCCAGTCTTCTTCCGGCACCTCGAATTCCGGCACGGTCAAGCCTCGGACGCTGACGCCGGCGCGATGCACGCTGTCGCGGTCCCCCGAGACCAGCGGGTGCCACCAATACAAGGGTCGGCCTTCGTGCAAAAGCCGATAGGCACAGGTCTGCGGCATGAAATACGCGACATCGGCCATGGTCTGCGGCGTCAGGCGGATACATTCGGGCACCAGCGTCTTGCGGATGTCGTATTGGCCGCAGCGGCAGCTGTCATCATCCAGCAAGCGGCAGGCCACGCGCGTCAGCGCGACCTCGCCCGTGTCCTCATCCTCAAGCTTGTTGAGGCAGCATTTGCCGCAGCCATCGCACAGCGCCTCCCATTCGGTTTGGGTCATCCGCGCCATGGGCACGCGTTCCCAGAACCGATCCCTCATGGCCGGGCCAAGACCTGCCGCGCGGCGGCACTGTCGCGGTCCATTTGCGCGATCAGTGCCGAAAGGTCGTCAAACCGCATCTCGCCGCGCAACCATTCCACCAGGCCCACCGACAACGTGCAGCCATACAGATCGCCCGAAAAATCGAACAGGAAGCTTTCCAGATTGGGCGTCGGCCGTTCAAACATCGGCCGGATGCCCAGATTGGCCACGCCGTGATAGGTGCCTTTGTGGGGGCCATCCAGAACATCGAC
>JBEAQJ010000005.1:0-3510 GCA_041163945.1 Pseudomonadota bacterium | reverse complement strand
CCGGTTGCCGTACTGCAACCAGCGGCCCGCCGCAGATCGATAGGGGAACCGTTCCCAAAACAGCGATTGGCTGTTATTCGCGGCGGCGTCTTGGGGGCCGACATGTCCGATACCGATCCAGATGACGCCGTCACATCCCTGCGCAACATCGGCCCCGCGATGGCGGCGGACCTGGCGCGCGCGGGCATCACATCCGCCACGGCGCTGCGCGCCCTTGGGGCGGATGCGGCCTATGGCGCGATGATCGCCGCCGGCGTGCGGCCGCATTTCATCGGCTATTACGTGTTGCACATGGCGTTGCAGGGCCGACCATGGAACGATTGCAAGGGCGCCGAAAAGGATCGGCTCAACGACCGCTTCCAGGCGTTGAAGGCGGGGCTTGCAGATCCGTTGCAAGACAGCGCGCTGGAACGGATCTTGGATCAAATCGGCACCGGGCGCCGGCGCTAGCGGTTGCAAGACCGCAAAAAAACGGGGCCACCCGGCTGGGCGACCCCGTCCAAGCAAGCCCGCGTCTGGTCGGGATTAACCGACCAGCTCCATCCCGGCGAAGAAATAGGCGATTTCTTCGGCAGCCGTCTCGGGTGCATCCGATCCGTGAACCGAGTTTTCGCCCTTGGACAGCGCGAAATCCTTGCGGATCGTGCCAGCCGCAGCTTCGGCGGGATCGGTGGCACCCATCACCTCGCGGTATTTCGCGATCGCGTTCTCGCCTTCCAGCACCTGCACGACGACGGGTTCAGACGCCATGAAGGCGCACAATTCGCCGTAAAAGGGCCGCGCCTTGTGGACGGCATAGAAATGGCCGGCC
The DNA here is from genome assembly GCA_041163945.1 of Pseudomonadota bacterium. Classification (GTDB taxonomy): domain Bacteria; phylum Pseudomonadota; class Alphaproteobacteria; order Rhodobacterales; family Rhodobacteraceae; genus Roseicyclus. The sequence continues at coordinate 2,699 of JBEAQJ010000005.1, read as the reverse complement.
TGTGCGGGGGTCATGTGAATGCGCTTTTGCGCGATGATGCGCAGGCCCGCGGCCTCGATCTTGGCGTTGATCGCGCCGGTCAGGTTGCGGCGGGTGGCATCGGGTTTGATGATCGAAAAGGTGCGCTGGATGGCCATGGGACACTCCGTGGGGTTGGATTTGGCGCGGCCTTAGCATGGGGGTCAGGGGATGAAAAGCGGGGCGTTGACACCACCGCACCGCCCGGTCAGACAGCGCGCATGCTGCGCATTTCCGACATCTCATACAGTGTTGCGGGCCGCCCCCTGTTCGAAGGGGCGAGCGCCACGATCCCGGCTGGCCACAAGGTGGGCATCGTGGGGCGCAACGGCGCGGGCAAGACCACCCTGTTTCGCCTGATCCGGGGGGAATTGACGCTGGATGGGGGCGCCATCGAATTGCCCGCCCGCGCCCGCATCGGCGGCGTGGCGCAAGAGGTGCCGGGCTCTGACGTATCGCTGATCGACACCGTGCTGGAAGCCGACACCGAACGCGCGGCCCTTCTGGCCGAGGCCGAAGGGGCCACCGGCACCCGCATGGCCGAAATTCAGGCCCGCTTGCAAGATATCGATGCCTGGTCCGCCGAAGGGCGGGCGGCCAGCATCCTCAAGGGGCTTGGCTTTACCGATGCCGAAAGCCGCATGCCCTGTTCGGCCTTTTCCGGCGGCTGGCGGATGCGCGTGGCGTTGGCCGGCGTCTTGTTTGCCCAGCCCGATCTGTTGTTGCTGGATGAACCGACCAACTACCTGGACCTCGAAGGCGCGCTTTGGCTGGAAAGCTACCTGGCGCGCTACCCGCACACGGTCTTGGTGATCAGCCATGACCGGGGGCTGCTCAATCGGGCGGTGGGCCACATCCTGCACCTGGAGGGGCGCAACCTGACGCTGTACACGGGCGGCTACGACATCTTTGCGCGCACCCGCGCCGAAGCCCGCGCCGTGCAGGCCGCCGCCGCCAAAAAGCAAGATCTTCAGCGCGCCCATCTGCAAGCCTTTGTCGACCGGTTCAAGGCCAAGGCCAGCAAGGCCAAGCAGGCGCAAAGCCGCGTCAAGATGCTGGAAAAGATGACCCCGATCCGCATGCCCGAAGATGCGGCCCGCACGGTGTTTACCTTTCCGACGCCAGACGGGCTGTCGCCACCGATCCTGGCGCTGGACGACGTGGCGGTCGGCTATGATGGAAAAGCGGTGTTAAGCCGCCTGTCGCTGCGCATCGACCAGGATGACCGGATCGCGCTGCTGGGTCGAAACGGCGAAGGAAAATCCACGCTTTCCAAGCTTCTGGCGGGCAAACTGCATCCATTGAACGGGCGTCAGACCGCGTCGGGCAAGCTGCGCGTGGGCTATTTCGCGCAGCATCAGGTTGATGAGCTTCACCTTGACGAGACGCCGCTGCAGCATATCCAGCGGGCCCGATCCGACACCCACCCGGTCAAGCTGCGGGCGGTGCTGGCGGGCTTTGGCTTGATGGCCGAACAAGCCGAAACCGAGGTGGGCCGCCTATCGGGTGGGCAAAAGGCGCGGCTGTCGCTGTGTCTGGCCACGCTGGATGCGCCGCATCTGTTGATCCTCGACGAACCTACCAACCACCTGGATATCGAAAGCCGCGAAGCGCTGGTCGAGGCGCTGACCGCCTACACCGGTGCGGTGATCCTGGTGAGCCACGACATGCATCTCTTGTCGCTGGTGGCCGACCGGCTTTGGCTGGTCAAGGATGGCCGCGTCACACCCTATGAGGGTGATCTGGACAGCTATCGCGCCTTTCTTCTAAAAGGTGATGAAAAGCCCGCAAAACCCCAAAAAGAAAAGAAAAAAACATTTTCCATTGATGAGCTCAAGGAGCTGCGCGCCGAGGTCCGCAAATGCGAGGTGCGCGTGGCCACGATCGAGGAAATGCGCGGCAAGCTGGCCACGAAACTGGCCGACCCGGCGCTGTACGAAGACGGGCGGCTGGGCGAGCTGGAGGTTTGGCAAAAGAAATACGCCGAGCTGATGGAGGGGCTGCACCGCGCCGAAACGCTGTGGATGGCGGCTGCCGAACGGCTTGAGGCCGCGGAAACCGCATGAGCATCTGGGATTACATTCCGGTCTTCGTGGCGCTGTTCGTGGTGATCGACCCGATCGGTCTGGCGCCGCTGTTTGTCGCACTGACGCGGGGACAAACGCCGCGCCAGCGCCGCGTGGTGGCGATCCGCGCCACGCTGGTGGCTGTGGGCATCTTGACGCTTTTTGGCCTGGCCGGCGAGGCGGTGCTGAATTTCCTTGGCATTTCCATGCCCGCCTTTCGCATGGCGGGGGGCATCTTGCTGTTCTTGACCGCGCTCGACATGTTGTTCGAGCGCCGCAGCCAGCGCCGTCAGGGTCAGGCCGATGGCGCGGCGGCCGATGATCCTTCGGTCTTTCCGCTGGCCATTCCGCTGATCGCGGGGCCGGGGGCGATTGCCACGATGATCTTGCTGACCGGCCAATCGGGCGGCGACACGACCCATGTGGCGCTGGTGCATCTGGTGATGCTGGCGGTGCTGGGCGTGGTCTTGACGCTGTTCTTTCTGGCCGCGCCCTTGGAGCGGCTGCTGGGCCCCACAGGCATCAACGTGGTCACGCGGCTGCTGGGCATGCTTCTGGCGGCGCTGTCGGTGCAATTCGTCATCGATGCGATGCGCGATCTACAGGTGATCTGAA
>JBEAQJ010000004.1:0-50804 GCA_041163945.1 Pseudomonadota bacterium | reverse complement strand
CCGAACAATACCACGTGACGCAAGACGCCGGCACCGAACGCCCCGGAACCGGGGCGTACCTGCACAACAAGGCGCCGGGCATCTACGTTGATATCGTCTCGGGTGAGCCGCTGTTCGCCTCTGGCGCCAAGTATGAATCGGGCTGTGGCTGGCCAAGCTTTACCAAACCCATCGTATCGGCCCATGTCGTCGAACGGCGCGATCTGAGCCATGGCATGATCCGCACCGAGGTGCGGTCGCTGCATGGCGACAGCCATCTGGGCCATGTCTTTCCCGATGGTCCGCGCGACCGTGGGGGGCTGCGGTATTGCATCAATTCGGCCGCGCTGCGGTTCGTGCACCGCGACGATATGCTGGCCGAAGGCTACGGGGATTATCTTGACCAAGTGGAGGATGTGGCATGAACGTGGAACGCGCCGTTCTGGCGGGCGGCTGCTTCTGGGGGATGCAGGAACTGATGCGGCACAAGCCCGGGGTGATCCAGACCCGCGTGGGCTACAGCGGCGGCGATGTGCCCAACGCGACCTATCGCAATCACGGCACCCACGCCGAGGCGATCGAAATCCTGTTCGATCCCGGCGTGATCAGCTACCGCGCGATCTTGGAATTCTTCTTTCAGATCCACGATCCGACCACGCCCAACCGGCAGGGCAATGACCGCGGGCCCAGCTATCGCTCGGCCATTTACTACGAAAATGACACGCAAAAAGCCGTGGCCGAAGACACGATCGCCGATGTCGATGCCTCGGGCCTATGGCCGGGGCGCGTGGTGACCGAACTGGCGCCCGTGGGCCCCTTTTGGGAAGCGGAACCCGAACACCAGGATTACCTGCAGCGCATTCCGCATGGCTACACCTGCCATTTCGTGCGACCAGGCTGGGTTTTGTCCCGCCGCCGCGCGGCCGAATAGCAAAAGGCCGGGCAAGCGCCCGGCCTTTTTTCTGTGGATCCGATCAGCGGCGCGCGGACAATGTGGGCCAGCCGAACATCTCGCTGATGCGCGGATGGTCGGTCAGGATGCCGCGACGCGTGCGCCGCGATTGGGTGCTGCGCGCCGAGCTGAGAAACAGCCGCCCCCCCGAAATCACGCTTGGCTTGCGCGGCTTGTCGCTGATCAGCTTGCCCGGCCAGAACGCGCGCGACATCACGCGGTCGCCCTTGATCAGGTTGTCGGGCACGGCGCGCCGGACCGACACGGTGTGCCAGCCAAAAAGATGGCTCGCCCGCCATTCCGCCCAGCCCGAGCCGACGTAATCATCCCGGGTCATCATCGTGGGATGGGTGGGCAGAACGCTGTTCAGGCCGCGTTCCAATTGCGGCGTCTGGCGCAGGTAGCTGTTGGCACCCAGGATTGCGGGGGCACCATCGGCCAGATCGATGGCGCGCCGCGCCGCGCCGAAGGGCGTCAACTGCGCCCGGCAGACAAACACCGCCTGCCCCGGCTGCATCTTGGCGACATAGGCCGCGACCTGCGATGCGGGGATGCGCGCTGCGGCCATGGCGGCGGCATCTGCGCTGGTCAGGACGGACAGCGTGCTTGCGGGAAATCCTTCGGCACGCAATTGGTCGGCGACGCGCTGGGCGGTTTCGACCTGATCATAAAGCCGTGAGACGACCGTCGTCATGGGGCTCTTCTCCTGTTGGCCGCCTGTCGCGCGGCTGGGGGTCAATCATGGCAGCGGGGCGGTCCGGTCGTCCCTGCCGCGCAACATAGGTCATGGTCTGGGAAAGTCTCGTCCGATGACGCCGCAAAATGATGATTGCCCCGATGGCCAGCACCAAAAACAGCAGTTCCAGCGCAAAAACCGGCGTGTAGGGGGTTTCGGGGCGAAAGCTGTCGGCGCCCGGAAGGGCCGTGATGATGTCGCGGATCGCACCGCCCAAGGCCACCGCGATGCCCGCCGCCGTGGCCTGCACCGCACCCCAAGCCCCAAGCGCCAGCCCCACTTGCGCGCGCGGTGCGCTGCGCATCGTGGCCGTCAGCGTGCCATGACCAAACAGCCCCGCCCCCAGCCCGGCCAGCCCGGTGCCGATCACGAAGGCCATCACCATGCCCAGCGGGCCGGCCAGGATGATCAAACCAAAGGCCACAACCCCGATGCCCGTGCCCGACCACGCCACATCGACGGGATCCGCACCATCCAGCAGCACGCGCGACGCGATGGCAAAGCCCACCAGCCCCCCGGCCGCAAAAACGGCCGTCAGCCGCGTGGTGGTGGCAACAGCCATGTCCAGCACTTGCCCGCCATAGGGTTCCAACACCACATCGGCCATGCCGAATCCCATGGTGCCCAAGGCAATCACGACCAAAAGCCCCACCGCCGTGCGCCCCTGTACGAAAAGCCGCCAGGCATCGCGAAAGGCGGGTTGGCTTTGCAGATTGGCCGCGCGGGCACGGTCGCGGGGTTCCTGTTTCCACAGCGCAACGATATTCAAGGCCACGGTGATCACCGCCGCCCCCTGCACCACCTGGATCAAGCGGCCGGGCGTGTAGGGATCCAGCAGCCACCCAAAGATCAGCGCCGATCCGATCATGCCCAGCAGCAGCATGACATACATCAGCCCCACGACCTTGGGCTGGTCTTCGACCGCGACCAGATCGGTGGCCAGCGCCAGACCGACGGTCTGGACGGTGTGGATGCCGGCGCCCACCAGCAAAAACGCCAAGGCCGCAGCGCACCGCCCGATCCAGATCGGGGCATCGGCGGCTTCTTGATAGCCCGACAAGACCAGCAGCGCGAAAGGCATGATCGCAAAGCCGCCGAATTGCAGCATCGTGCCCTTCCAGATGTAGGGCACCCGCCGCCAACCAAGGGCCGAATGGTGGGTATCGGATTTGTAGCCGATCAGCGCGCGAAACGGCGCGAAGACAAGCGGCAGGGCAATCATCAGGCCCACCAGGGTCGCGGGCACGGCCAATTCCACGATCATCACGCGGTTCAGCGTGCCCACAAGCAACACCAGGGCCATGCCGACGGTGACTTGGAACAGCGACAATCGCAACAGGCGGGACAGGGGCACCGCTTCGGTCGCGACATCCGCAAAGGGCAGAAACCGCGGGCCGATGGTCTGGATCTTGCTCAGCGCCGTGTCGCGCAAACGTGCCATGGGGTGTCCAAGTTCATCGCCGCTGCATCTGCGCGCACGAACCGCGCGCGGGCCGGGATCAGGCCGGGCCAAGGCCGGAATCGGGTCGGGGGTGCGCGGTCAACCGCGGCCTCCGACCCGTGTGTTACGGTCGTTCGGCATCAGATCACATCCTTACCGCAGGGCGGCTTGGGTCAGATCGTCAACCACCAGTGTCGCGGTGCGCCCATCGGGAAGGATCACGCGCATCGACCGCGTGCCATCCGCGCTGGCTTCGATGAACATCGGAAGCGCTGTCGCGTCTGCCGATGCCGGAAGGATCGCGCGCTCGGTCTGAAGCGCGGCGCTACCGCCGGCCGAAGCGCCGGACAGGAAATCGGCCACCCAGGTCGTGTTGCTCAAGACCGCCACATGAACGGCGAATGAACCCACGGCCACGGCGCCGAGGAACAGGGGCACGCCCACGGTCGGCTTGACCACGAGCCACATCTTTGCGTTGTTCAAGACATGCCCTCCTTCAGCCGAGCCATGGTGTGGACACGGCCACCAGAACATGCGCCAAAAGCGCGATCGCGCCAAAAACGCGGGTACCGTCGATGAGGTAGCTGTGCACCTCTTCGGCTTCTTTCAGGGTCAGACCTGTCGGCCAGACCTTATCGGGATCGCTGGACATCCTACGCCCCTCCTTTCCATCTGTGTATGATGACGTGCGACATGCGACGTCATTGCGAGCATGCATGCAGAGCGATACACGCACCCCAGCATCAGAGTGTCATGTCAAGTTTACAACTTCAACTGTAAATTTAGATGGACAGAATTTTTTGTGATCGCGCGTCGGCGGTGAATTTCGGGGCCCGAAATCCCGGCGCGTCATCCGCCGCCGCGATCTTGATCGGGCCAAGCCGCTTTACCGGCAGGACATCGCGGCGTTATAGCGGTTGGGCAGGATGGAACCCGCGCGATACCGGGGTTCCCCACACCAAGGGAAAGACAGGCTCCATGTCGATTGCGCAAAGGGTCTATGCGGCGTTCATCGATGGTCTGCGCACCGGCAGCTACCGCCCCGGCGACCGCATCCGCGCCGAAGATCTGGCCAAATCCTTCGATGTCAGCCGCACCCCCGTGCGCGAAGCCCTGTCGCGGCTACAGGAACGGGGGCTTTTGCAGATGACGGGCGGCGGGCTTGCGGTGACGCAACTCGACCGCACCGCCGTGCTCGAGCTTTACGATGTGCGCGAACTGATGGAAGGCAGCGCCGCGCGCTTTGCCGCGCAGCATGCATCGGCATCGGATCTGTTCACCATGCGCCAGATCGCCGAGGCTTTTGCCGCCACCCCGGCCGATGATCCGGGCCGGGTGGCGCAGCTCAACCGCGCCTTTCATGCCGCAATCTACGAAGCGGCCCACAACACCTTTTTGCTGAACATCCTTGATGGCATGCATGACACGCTGATGCTGCTGCCCAGCACCACCTTTGCGGTGGGCGGGCGCCAAAGCGACGCTGTGGGCGAACATCTGGCGATTCTTGACGCCATCGAACGGCGCGATCCCGATGCCGCCGAGGACCAGGCGCGCAGCCATATCCGCCAGGCCCGCGACACGCGGCTGGGCATGATGTTTCAATATTGACCGGCTACAGCCCGTCGGGCACGGCGATGCCCGACGCGCGCGCCCGTTCCAACAACGGGGCCAGATCGTCGCGGCGATAGGGAATGCCTTGGGCCAGACGCTCGGCTTCGCGGCGGGCCTCGATTTCCCCCGGCATGAAGATCTCGTCGACATCGGCGGCCTTGGGGTTCGCTTTGACCCGCCCGACCAGATCGGCCATCCGCGCCGCGATCGCATCGGCGGGCAAGAACAGATCGGGGCGCATGGCCAGAATGAAATGCCCCACGCCCTGCGGCCGGTCGAAGCGCTTGTATTGATCGCCCACCTCGCCGCCGTATTGCGCGCCGGTCAGCACGCCGCACAAGATATCGAGCAGCATCGACAGCCCGGCCCCCTTGTGGCCGCCGATCGGCAACAGCACCCCACCATCCATCACGGCCTGCGGATCGGTTGTGGGCCGCCCCGCCCCATCCAGCGCCCAGCCTTCGGGAATGCTGCGCCCCTCGCGCGCGGCCTTTCGGATCTTGCCGCGCGCCACGACAGTCGGGGCCATATCCAGAACGAAGGGCAGCGATCCGCCGGCCGGCACGCCCACCGCAAAGGGCGAGGTGCCGAACATTTCACCCCGCCCGCCCCAAGGCGGCAGCGCGGGCGAGGCATTGGTGAACACCATCGCGGCAAAGCCGGCATCGATGGCCTGCAACAGGTAGTTCGCGGCCATGCCGAAATGGGTGGAATTGTGCACGCCGACCAGCCCCAGACCCGTCGTGCGGGCCAGTTCGATGGCATGATCCATGGCCCGGCTGGCCACGACGAACCCCAAACCTGCCTTGCCATCGAGCCGCGCCGCGGTGGGGGCAACGGCGTCAAACCGCAGATCGGGTGCGGGATCGACCAGCCCCTTGGCGATCCGGTCCAGATATCCGGGCAGGCGCACCATGCCATGGGTATCCACGCCCCTCAGATCGGCCCGCACCAGACAGCGCGCCGCGGTTTCGGCATCGGCGGGCGGGACGCGCGCGGCCATCAGCACATCGGCGGCCAGCCGCAGCGCGGCCTGATGGCCCAGCGTGATCCGATCCCCCTGCCCGCCTGTCGCTGCCATTCTGCCGCCTGCCTGTCTTGCCCTGTTGGACACGGATGAATACACCTGCATACGGCTTTGTCGAGCCATCCCTGCCCGCCCCAACGCCAGAGGACCCCATGACGGCCCATCAATCCGCCAACCCGCTAAAGGCCAAGCTGGCCGCCGGTGCCGCCGTTCTGGGGCTGAGCGTGCGCATGGTGCGCAACGGCGACATCGCGCGGATCGCGCGGGCCTCGGGGCATGATTTCCTGTTCATCGACACGCAGCATGCGATCTTTGGGCTGGAATCGATCCATGCCATTGCCCAGACCGCCATCGCCATCGGGGTGGCGCCCTTGGTGCGGGTGCGCGGGCTTTCCGACCCGGATGTGTCGCTGATGTTGGACAACGGGGTGCAGGGAATCATCTTTCCCGACATCGACACGCCCGAACAGGCCCGCCGGGCCGTCGCGCTGTGCCGCTTTCCCCCGCTGGGCCGGCGGGCCGTGTCGGGGGGCTACATGATGTTCGACTTCGCGGGCCTGCCGCTGTCCGATACCATCGCGGCACTGGAAGACACCACGCTTGTGGGCGTGATGATCGAAACCCCCGAGGGGCTCGACAACGTGGAAGCCATCGCCGCGGTGCCCGGCATCGACGTGATCCATGTGGGCACCAATGATCTGCTGGTGAACATGGGCATACCCGGCCAGTTCGATGCGCCCGAAATCCTGGCGGCACAGGCGCGCGTGAACCGCGCCTGTGCCGCCAACGGCATCATCGCGGGCTGCGGCGGCAACCGATCGGTCGCGCGCCAGGCGGCAGCGATCAAGGCGGGGGCACGCTTTCTGACCACCCAGACCGATGTGGCGTTTCTGTCGGGGGCCGCCCGATCCTGGATCGACGGGTTTCGGACCGCCGGGGCCTAGACCCAGCCCAAGGCGCCCAGCACCGCCGCCAAGCCCAAGATGGCCAAGGGCGGCAGCCGCGTGCGCAACGCCATCGCCGCCGCCCCGCCGGTGACGGCCAGCGCCGCCGGGCTGACCGCGGAGGTTTGGGTCAACAAGGCCGCACTCGACGCCAAAAGCCCCACGGTCACAGGCACCAACCCCTTGCGCAACAAGGCAAACCACCGTTGATCGGCCCAGCGGGACCAGCCGCGCGCCAGCAGCACCGACAAGATGAACGAGGGCAGCACGAACACCACGATCGCCAGCGCCCCGGCCCATAGACCGGCCATGCGCCAACCCACCAGCGCCACGAAAATCGTGTTGGGACCCGGTGCCGCCTGCGCCAGTGCAAAGAGCGAGGCGAAATCTTCCGCGCCCATCCAGCCGTTTTCAACCACCACGACGCGCTGCAATTCGGCCACCACCACATAAATGCCCCCAATCGCCATCAGCGATTGCAGCAACAGGTGGCCAAACAGGCTCAGGATCGCGTCATCCATGGCGTTGCATCCGCCACCATGTCAGCGCAAGCGATATCGGCCCCAGCACGATCAGGACCCAGAACAGGGGCAGGCGCAGCCAGGCGATCCCGCCCAGCACCAACAGGCCGATGCCGATGGCGACGGGGTTGGCGCGCTGCGGCCAGAACAGCCGCGCGGTGATGGCAATCAGCAACCCCGCGGCGGCGGCGGCAATCGCGCGCACCGCGCCCTCGACCGCGGGCAGATGCGCAAAACCCGCATAAAGCGCCCCCAGGGCCAACACCACCACCACGGGCAACAGCAACAGCCCCAGAACCGATACGAAGGCCCCCATCAACCCGCGCACGCGCATGCCCAGCACCATCGACATGTTGACGATATTGGGGCCCGGCAGCACCTGGCAGACCGCCAGCAATTCGGTGAATTCCTCTTGGTCAAGCCAGCCGCGCTTGCGCACGACCTCGTGCACGAAAACCGGCAAAACCCCGCCAAACCCGGTGATCCCGACGATCAGAAAGCACACAAACAGGCCGCGCAGCGTGATGCCGCGGGCCGTGATGTCGGGGCGCGTCGGCGGAACTTCGGCGGCGGGCAACGCCGGGATCGGATCAGGGGGCAAGATCGCTCGTCCAAAAAATTGCCATTTCGTGGCAATAGGTTGGCGGCCAAAGCTCAAGCGCAGGCCGACCGCCGGGCCTGCGCATATCCGCCGGGATACGCATGGATGGTGGCGGATGCGGCCGGCGGCGTCAAGCCGCCTGCCCGGCCCGTCCCCCTGTCAATCGGCCGCGCCCCCGGCAAAGGCGTTGCCGTTTTTCCAGTCACAAGGCGCTTCTTGCATCTGCAGGTGCAACCCCGTTCCGCCATAGGCATGGGCACGCGCCACCGCATCGTTCAGCTCGATCCCCAAGCCCGGTGCGGTGGGAGCGGTGACAAACCCGTCTTCGACCTTGGGCCGTCCGGTCACCAGGGCCTCATGAAACGGCGTTTCGATGGCCTCGACCATCAGCAGGTTCGGGCAGGCCACCCCAAGCTGCACATTGGCCGCCCATTCGACCGGGCCGGCGTAAAGATGCGGGGCGATCTGGGCGCCGTGCGCCTCGGCCAGAAGCGCGATCTTGCGCCCTTCCCAAATGCCGCCCGCGCGCCCCAGCGCCGGTTGCACGATCCGCACCCCGGCCCTTAGGGCGGCGGCGAATTCCAGCTTGCCGCACAGCCGTTCCCCCACCGCCACCGGGATCGAGGTCGCGCGCGCCACCTCGGCCAGACCCGCGATGTCATCGGGCGGGATCGGCTCTTCGTACCAAAGCGGATCATGGGCCTCGATCGCGCGCGCCAGCCGGATCGCATGACCCGGCGTGAACTGCCCATGGGTTCCGAACAACAGATCGGCGCGATCGCCCACGGCCGCGCGGATCAGCCGGCAGAATTCGGCCGAACGCGTGATGTCCGACACCGCCGGGGCGTGGCCGCCGCGAATCGTGTAGGGGCCGGCGGGGTCGAATTTGACCGCTGTCCAGCCTTCGGCCACGCGCGCGGCGGCGGCTTCGGCCTGAGCGGGGCCATCGACCCAGAAACTGGCCCGTTCCTGGCCCGGTTCGGGATAGAGATAGGTATAGGCGCGCACACGCTCATTCATTCGCCCGCCCAGCAACGCCCAAACGGGGCGGTTGCGGGCCTTGCCAACGATATCCCAGCACGCCATTTCCAACCCGGAAAACGCCCCGAAGACGGTCGGATCGGGGCGTTGCGTGAAGCCCGACGACCAGACCCGCCGCGACATGAGTTCGATGTTTTCGGGGTTTTCACCGGCCATATGGCGGGCAAAGACATCTTCGATCACCGCCTGCATGGCCTTGGGGCCGACCGCGGCGGCATAGACCTCGCCCAGGCCGGTGATGCCACAGGCCGTGCGCAGCCGCACGATCAGCCAATACCGTCCCCCCCAGCCGGGCGGTGGCGGGCCAATGGTGAAAATCTCGATATCGCTCAGCCGCATGGCCAATCTCCCTGTCGCGGTATGGGCAACAGGCTAGCGCGCGCCTTGGCGCCATAACAGCACGAACGCGACAGCCGGCGGGAACAATGCGCCGCGATGCCCGCGCAGGGCGGGCAGATCGGCCGGCACGACAATCGGCGTCAGCTTTCCGGCGTGGCCGAGCTTTGCCGGTAGACGCCCTGTGCCTCAAGCGCGTCGATGACTTCGGCGGGCATGTATTCTTCGTCATGGCGCGCCAAGATCTCGCTGGCTTGGAACACGCCATCGACCAACCGGCCGGTGCCAACCATCCCCTGCCCTTCGCCGAACAGGTCAGGCAGGATGCCGGTGTAGGTCACCGGGATCGACGCGCCCCCGTCGGTCACCAGAAACCGGATGGTTTCGCCGGCATCGCGGATCAGGCTGCCCTCTTCCACCAGACCGCCGATGCGAAACACCTCGTCGGGGGTGGGCGGGTTTTCGGCCACCTCGGATGGTGGCCGAAAGAAATTGATCCCATCGCGCATCGCATAGCCGATCAGGCTGGCCGACAGCACCAGTGCGGCGGTGGCCAGCATCACGATCTGGATCCGGCGTTGTTTCTTCAGGCCCCGCATGGGTCGTGGTCTCCTCTCGCGCGGCCCCCGGACATATGCCGCCGGTTCATGGGCCGGGTTCATGGCTGGGGCCGGGTGCATGGCTGGCCTGCCGCCGGGCCGCTGCGGGTAATGTGCGGTCACGAACCGCCCATGGAAAGGGGGGCGCGCCAAAAAGCAGCAGCCGCCCCCGGCGCCACGATCACGCCGTCACGGCCTTTTGAAACTCGATCCGGCGGCGCAGGAACTGCGTCGCCTTGTTGGACACCGACTTGGGATCACCCGTGGTCAGAAATTTCGAGACCCCGCCCCCGCCCTGCTTGTCGGGATGGCGCGCCAGGTAGTCGGCCAAGGCTTCGGCCACCAGATTGGGCTGGGAATAGACCGCCACATCGGGCCCGAGCGCGTCGCGAAACACCTCTTCGACCAGCGGGTAATGCGTGCAGCCCAGGATCGCGGCCTGCGGTTTGGGCATGCGGCGCAGCAGGGCCTCGACATGGCTGCGCACCAGCGCATCGGCCAAGATCATGTCGCCCATCTCGATGGCATCGACCACCCCGGCACAGGGCTGGGCTTCGACATCCACCCCGATGGCGCGAAAGGCCAATTCCCGCTGAAAGGCGCGGCTCGACACGGTGGCCGGCGTGGCAAACAAGGCCACGGTCTGCACCGCCACGGGGCGCGGGGGCGAATTGTCGCCCCATTTGCGTTCGGTCAGCGCCTCGATCAGCGGCACGAACACGCCCAGCACGCGCTTGTCCTTCGGCACCCAGGATTCCTGCATCCGGCGCAACGCCGCGGCAGACGCCGTGTTGCACGCCAAGATCACCAGATCGCAGCCTTCGTCGAACAGGCACTGCACCCCCCGCGTGGTCAGGTCGTAGATGTCATCGGCATCGCGCACGCCATAGGGCGCATGCGCATTGTCGCCGAAATAGACCAGCGGCGTGTCGGGCATGCGGGCCACGACCGCATCCAGCACCGTCAGCCCCCCAAGACCGCTGTCGAATATCCCCACCGCCATCAGTATCTGTCCCCCAGCATCTTGCGCGCGCGCGGCATGGGCTGTTCGGGCGCGGCGCGGTCGCGGTGGCGCTGCTCGAACTCAAAACCGCGCGCCGTGGCATCGATGGGCCGGGGGCAAAGCCCATAGGTGGTTTCGCGCAAGAACGTCATCATTGCCCGCGCATCGCCGGCAAAAGGTTCCAGCGCGGCCCGCGCGATGGGCTGGCCCACCACCACCTCGACCGGGCCGTTCACGCGGGCGCGGAATTCCTTGATCAACATCCCCATGCGCAGCGTCGGATGCAAATGGCTGAGCAGTTGAAACAGGCGCGAATTGTGCCCATCGAAGAACACCGGCACCACGGTCGCCTCGGATTTGGCGATCATGCGCGCGGTGAAACTGCGCCAGCCCGGATCCATCGGCGGGCCAAAGGGGCGCGCGGCGGTGGACACGGTGCCGCCCGGAAAGATGCCGATCGCGCCGCCCTGCGCCAGATAGTCCAGCGCCGTCTTGCGCGTGGCGATGTTCAGCGCGCGCGCCTCTTTCGTCTCGTCAAAGGAAATCGGCAAGATCACCCGCTCGATATCCTCGGCCTTGCGAAAGACGCGGTGGGCCAGAATCCGGAAATCGCCGCGCACCCGGCTGAGGATGTGGCCCATCATCAGACCGTCGAGGATGCCGTAGGGATGATTGGCAATCAGCACCAGCGGGCCTTCGCGCGGGATCATGTCCAGCGATCCGCCCACCACCTTCAGGTCAAGACCGTAGCGTTCGACCATCACCTGCCAGAAATCGCGCCCCGCGCGCACCTCGCTGTCGTAGCCTTCGGCGCGCTTGATCAGCGACAGCCGGCCGGTTGCGTTTTCCATCACGCGGATCATCGCCCGCCCCCCCCGCGATGCGGCCGAGGATGCATAGGAAATCTCGCGCGCGACGGCGCGTTGGGGATCATGCGGTCGGCGGCGGGGCATCGGGATGCTGTCCTTTTTTGCAGGTTGCGCTGATCTATGCCCAAACTCGGCGAGTCGGTCTAGCGCCCTGCGCGCCGCGTCCAGCCCCAAAGACAGATCAATTCCATCGCCACATGCGCGCCGGCCACCGCGGTGATCGCGGCCGGGTCATAGGGCGGCGCGATCTCGACCACATCGCCCCCGACCAGATCGATGCCGGCCAGGCCCCGCAACAGCCGGGCTGCCTGCGCACTGGACAAGCCCCCCCAGACGGGCGTGCCCGTGCCCGGCGCGAAGGCCGGATCCAGCGCATCGATGTCAAAACTCAGATAGACCGGGCGCCCGGCCACCCGGTTCCGCAGATCGGCCGCCACGGCATCGGCGCCGCGCTGGTGCACGGCGGCCGCATCATGAATGGCGATGCCCAGATTGTCGGCCACCACCGTGCGGATGCCCACATGGGCCGAGGCGGCGACATCGATCAGCCCCTCGCGCACGGCCTTGTAGCAGAATGTGCCATGATCGATGCGCGCGGGGTCATCATCGGGCCATGTGTCGGTGTGGGCATCGAACTGGATCAAGGCCAAAGGCCCATAGGCTTCGGCATGCGCGCGCAGGATCGGCAAGGTGACCGAATGATCGCCCCCCAGCGCGATGCAGCCCGCGCCCGCCTGCAAGATCCCCCGCACATGCGCCGTGATCCGGTCGGGCACATCGGCGGTGTGGGCGTAATCGAAGGCCATGTCGCCGTAATCGGCAATGGCAAATTCCTCGAGCGGCGAAAACCCGTCCCAGCCATAGGGCGGATCGAAGGGCTGCAGGCTGGACGCCTCGCGCATCGCGCGCGGCCCCAATCGCGCACCCGGACGGTTGGTCACCGCCTGATCAAAGGGAATACCGGTGATGGCCAGATCGACACCGGCCAGATCCTTGGTGTAGCGGCGGCGCAGAAAGCTGGGCGCGCCGGCAAAGGCGTTTTCAAAGGCCAGCCCCTTGAATCCAGGCCGCACAATCGCCCCATCGACGTCACGCTTTGCATCTTCCAAGGCCATGATTGCCCCCTTCGTCATCCGTGATCATGGCCTGCCCCGACGCGGCGCAAAAGGCAAGCGCCCGCAAGACCCCCAGGGCCCATTCCGAAGGGGCCGGGTGCCGCTGATCCGGGCAGGACGCGCTGGGCCGAATTTCGATACGAAAATGCGCGCCCTACCCCTCGATCGGCAAGGCGCGTTCGGCCAGACGGGCCAACAGGCTTGCCCCGATGGGCAAGATCTCGTCGTTGAAATCAAAGCTTGGATGATGCAGCCCCGCACCCGGGCCTGCGCCCAGAAACAGATAGGCGCCGGGTCTTTCGTTGAGCATGTAGGAAAAATCCTCAGCCCCCATTTCGCGCCCGGCCGCGCCATCGACCTGAGCTGCGCCCACCAGCTCGGCCGCCACCTCGGCGGCAAAGGCCGCCCGGTCCGGGTCGTTGATCGTGGCCGGATAGCCGATGGCATAATCGAGCGTCGCCGCAACCCCGAAACTGGCCGCCTGGCCGGCCACGATCGCCGCCATCCGCGCCTGCACCATCGCCTGCACATCCGCCTCGAAACTGCGCACGGTGCCGTTGATCATCGCCTCGCCGGGGATCACGTTGTCGGTCGTTCCGGCATGGATCTGCGTCACCGAGATCACCAGATCCTTCAGCGCGTGGTGATTGCGCGACACGATGGTCTGGATCGCCTGCACCATCGACACCGCCGCCGGGATCGGGTCGCAGGTCTCGTGCGGCATCGCCCCGTGACCACCGCGCCCTTCGATCCGGATGGTGAATTCATCGACCGCCGCCATGATCGGGCCCGGCGTGGTCACGATACGCCCCATGTCAAGCCCGGGCGCGTTGTGCAGCGCGTAGACCTCGGCAATGTCGAAACGGTCCATGATGCCTTCTTGCACCATCACACCCGCGCCGCCGCCATCTTCCTCGGCCGGTTGAAAGATCAGCGCCACGCGCCCGCGAAAGCCCCGCGTTTCGGACAGGTACTTGGCAGCCCCCAGCAGCATCGCCGTATGCCCGTCATGGCCGCAGGCGTGCATCCGGCCCGCCACCTTCGACGCATAGGGCGCGCCCGTCGCCTCAAGGATCGGCAGCGCATCCATATCGGCGCGCAATCCCACCACCGGGCCCGGCCCCTGCCCCTTGATGATGGCCACGATCCCGGTCTGCGCGATCCCGGTGTGGATCTCGTCAACCCCGATCTCGGCCAGTCGTGCGGCCACGAACGCCGCCGTTTCGTGGCAGTCAAAGGCCAGTTCGGGATGGGCATGCAGATGCTGGCGCCAGGCCGCCATTTCGGGGGCCAGCCCCGCAAGGCGATTGATGATGGGCATGGCTGGACTCCTTGGCGCGCATTGGGTCTAAGACATGCACCTGACCCCAAAGCCCCCCGGTGCGCAATGGATGAGTTCGCCCAGATGACCCCGCTGGACCGGCTGCGTGCCATCATGGCGCGCCTGCGCGATCCCGTGCGGGGCTGCCCCTGGGATGTCGAACAGGATTTCGCCTCGATCGCCCCCTACACCATCGAGGAAGCCTATGAGGTGGCCGACGCCATCGACCGGAAGGCCTGGGATGAGTTGAAGGGCGAATTGGGCGATCTGCTGTTCCAGTCGGTCTTTCACGCGCAGATGGCCCAGGAGGCGGGGCTGTTTGATCTGGACGATGTGGCCAATGCCATCGCCGACAAGATGATCGCGCGCCATCCGCATGTCTTTGGCGCCGAAAGCAACGCCAAGACCGCCGCCCAGCAGGTGGCCGATTGGGAACGCGTGAAAGCCTCCGAACGCGCCGCCAAGGCCAAGGGCGGGGTGCTTGACGATGTGGCATTGGGCCTGCCCGCGCTGATGCGCGCGGAAAAGCTGCAAAAGCGGGCCGCGCGCGTGGGGTTCGATTGGCCCGACATCGCGCTGGTGCTCGACAAGATCACGGAAGAGGCCCGCGAACTGGCCGAGGCGCGCCGCACGCTGCCGCAAGACAAGATCGCCGAGGAAATGGGCGATTTGTTGTTCGTGATGGCCAATCTGGCCCGCCACCTGGGCGTCGACCCCGAAGATGCGCTGCGGCGCACCAATGCCAAGTTCACCCGCCGCTTCGCCTATATCGAGGCGGCGCTGGCCCAAGCCGGCAAGCGCCCCGCCGACAGCGACCTGGCCGAAATGGACGCGCTTTGGACCGACGCCAAGCGCGCGGGGCTGTAGGCCCCACTTGCCCTTTGGCACGAAACCGGGCAACGCGGGGGCGCGCATCCAAGGGAGTGTGCCAAATGACCCAGACCGCCGCAGCCATGCCGCCGGAAACACCCCAGCAACCGCTGCGCGCCGCGCTGTGGATGATCGGCGCGATCGTGGCATTTTCGGCGATGGCCGTGGCCGGTCGGGCGGCGGCGCTGGAACTCAATACCCTGGAGCTGATGACCTATCGCTCGCTGATCGGGCTGGTGGTCGTGGTGTCGGTGGGTGGTTTCGCGGGCACATTGGGGCAGATCACCCGTCGCCACATGGGGGTGCATCTGCTGCGCAACCTCTTTCATTTCATCGGCCAGAACCTGTGGTTCTTTGCCATCACCGTGGCGCCGCTGGCGGTGGTGTTCGCGCTGGAATTCACCTCGCCGCTGTGGACGATGGCCTTTGCGGCGCTGTTTCTGGGCGAAAGGCTGACGGTGTGGAAAATCATCGCCGGGCTCGCAGGCTTGCTCGGGGTGCTGGCGGTGGTGCAACCGGGTGCCGCGCCGCTGTCTTTGGGCATGATCACCGCGGCGATGGCGGCGGTGTTCTTTGCCGGCATGGCGATCTTGACGAAGCGCTTGACCCGGACCGAGACCATCACCTGCATCTTGTTTTGGCTGACCGCGATCCAGCTGGTCATCGGCCTGATTGCCTGTTTTTGGGATGGCGACATGGCGATCCCGTCGGCCGCGATGCTGCCTTGGCTGCTGATCATCGGTCTTGGGGGGATCACGGCGCATTTCTGCGTGACCAACGCGCTGGCCATCGCCCCCGCATCGGTGGTGATGCCGATGGATTTCGTGCGCCTGCCCGTCATCGCCACGGTGGGGGTGGTGCTCTATGCCGAGCCATTGGAATGGGGGGTGGTGCTGGGTGCGGCCCTGATCCTTTCGGCCAATTACCTCAATATCGTGACCAGCCAGCCGCGCCCGCCCAGACCGACATGATGGGCGGCCGAGACGGCCTGTAGCATAAGCGCCACATTCCCGGCGCCGCGCGGGCCAAAGCCACAGCTGACGCTGCGACAGAATTGACCTAAGGATGATTTTTCTCAACTTTAGATGAACCGGGTAACCAGTTCGTCTTGGGGAGAAGACATCATGAACCGCATCGCAGCCGCCAGCGCGGCACTTCTGGCATCGACCGCATGGGCGCAAGCGGGGGGCGTCGAACGGTCGGGCCAATCCATGGCCATCTTGTTCGAAGACGGCACCTATGCCGAATTGAGCTACAGCCGTGTCGATCCCTCGGTGTCTGGCACCGCCGGGGGCGGCGCGGTCGCATCGGGCGACATGGCGGCTGCGTACAATTCGGTCGAGCTGCGCTATCACAACCGGGTCAGCGATGCGCTGTCTTTTGCCCTGATCATCGACAACCCGATCGGGGCGGATGTCGCCTATCCCGGTGGCACCGGATACCCGTTTGCCGGGGCCAATGGCAGCATCGACAGCCAAGCCGTCAGCGCGCTGGTGCGCTACCGGATGGAAACGGGCTGGTCGATCTACGGCGGGTTGCGCGCGGTGTCGGCCAAGGGAAATGTGGCGCTGCCCACCTATGGCTTGACCGCCGATGGCTCGACCGAAATGGGCTATACCTTGGGGGCGGCCTACGAGATCCCGGAAATCGCGTTGCGGGTGTCGCTCAGCTATCAATCGCAGACCAAGCATGACTTCACGGGAACGGAAACCTACCTGGTGCCGGCCTTGGGGGCGTTGCCAACGGCCTTCAGCGTGACGATCCCGAAATCCTGGACGCTGGAAGCGCAGACCGGGGTTGCCCCCGGCACGCTGGTCTTTGGCTCGGCGCGCTGGGTCGATTGGACCGCTTTCCGGATCCAGGGCGACAATGGATTGGCGCCCAGCCCCATTCTTGTCGATTACGACAAGGACACCACCACCTACACCTTGGGCGCGGCGCGGCGCCTGAACGAACAACTGGCGCTCCTGGCCTCGATCAGCCACGAGCCGAAATCCGGCGGGTTTTCCGGCAACCTTGGCCCCACCGATGGGCGGACGTCGATCGCGCTGGGCGCACGCTACGACACCGGCCCGTGGCGCATCTCGGGCGGCGTAAGTTATGCGCGCGTGGGCGACGCCGAGACCGAGGCCCCAGCCCCCGCCCCGGCCGGCACCCTTTTGGGCAGCTTCACCGACAATTCCGCCTTTGGTCTGGGCCTGCGGATCGGCTATTCCTTCTGATCGCCAAGCCATATCACCCCCGCCCCCGCGCCCGGGCGCGGGGGCATTGCCTGCGGCGGCTTGCCTTTGCCCCGCCGGGCCCCTTTACGCCCCCCGACCCTTTCCTTATATCTTCGCTCAGGATTACCGTGGAAGGCACCGCCCCATGACCGAGCATGAGCCGAAGCTGGAAGGCACGCCGCTGATCCAGCCCTCGAGCACCGATCACCCGCTTTACGACCGCGTGGTGGAAGCCTGCCGCACGGTCTATGACCCGGAAATCCCGGTGAATATCTTCGATCTGGGCCTGGTCTACACCATCGACATCAACGCCGAGAACGCGGTGCGCGTCGTCATGACCCTGACCGCACCCGGCTGCCCGGTGGCCGGCGAGATGCCCGGTTGGGTGGCCGATGCGGTCGAACCGCTGGACGGGGTCAAGCAGGTCGATGTGGAACTGACATGGGATCCGCCCTGGGGCATGGACATGATGTCGGACGAGGCGCGGCTGGAACTGGGCTTCATGTGATGGCGCCCGCGCGCGGCAGCCTGCGGCGGACCTGCGCGCCCCTTGAGCCAAGACAGCCCAACGCCTATCTTTGCGCCATCGCCACAGCGACAAGGAGCTGACCCGATGTTCGGCATCCCCGGAAAACAAGCCGTCACCCTGACCCCGCAAGCCGCGGCGCAGATCCAGCGCCTGATGGCCCGCGACGGAACGCAAGGCTTGCGGATCGGCATCAAGAAGGGTGGCTGTGCCGGCATGGAATACACCATGGATTACGTGCGCGAGATCCACCCCCACGACGAAATCGTGGAACAAGATGGCGCCCGCGTGATGATCGCGCCCACGGCCCAGATGTTTCTGTTCGGCACCGTGATCGATTTCGAAACCAGCCTGCTGGAACAGGGTTTCAAATTCCGCAATCCCAATGTGGCCGATGCCTGCGGCTGTGGCGAATCGATCAAGTTCAAGGATGTGACCGAATTGCAGGCCGAACAGGGGCACCGCGCGCCCTGACGTCGGCGACCCCGGCATCGTTCGGCGTATCGTTCGGCTTGACCTGCGGCCCTTGGCCTGCCACCCCATGGGGCCAATTCGTCGCCAAGGACCCGTGCCCATGCCCCGCAAGATCGCCGCCGGAAACTGGAAGATGCACGGCGATACCGCGGCCTTGGCTGAAATCGATGCGCTGCTTGCGATCCATCCGGCCCCGTCGGTCGACATCGTGATCTGCCCGCCCGCCACGCTGATCCACCGGATGGCCGAACGCGCCGGGCGCGGGCCCATCGCCATCGGCGGCCAATGCTGCCACCCGGCGCCATCGGGCGCGCACACGGGCGACATATCGGCGGCGATGCTGGTGGATGCCGGGGCCAGCCACGTGATCTTGGGCCATTCCGAGCGGCGCACCGATCACGCGGAAACCGATGCGCTGATCGGCACCCAACTGCGCGCCGCGCAGACCGCGGGGCTGCGGGTGATCTTGTGCCTGGGCGAAACCGCGGCCGAACGCGATGCCGGGCGCACGCGCGATGTGGTGTGCGGACAATTGGCCGGATCGCTGCCCGAACAGGCCGACCCCAAGACGCTGATCCTGGCCTATGAACCCGTGTGGGCCATCGGCACCGGGCGCGTGCCCAGCCCCGCGCAAATCACCGATGTCCACAGCGCGCTGCGCGCCGCGCTGATCGCGCGCTTTGGCCCGGCCGGATCGCACATCCCGATCCTTTATGGGGGCTCGGTCAAGCCCGACAACGCGGCCATGATCTTTGCGCTGCCCGATGTCGATGGCGCGCTGGTGGGGGGGGCCTCGCTCAAGGCGGCAGAGTTTTCGCGCATCATCACGGCGCTGGCGGCGGCGTGATCGCCGCACGGCTTTGTGCCCTGCCACATCCCAGCCAACGAACCGACGACAACAGCCCTGGGCCATCGGCATGGGTCATTGAGACTGGTCATGCGCCACGGGGCCGCGCATATACTGCGCCCCATGACCCTTGCCCCCGCCGATAGCGCCGCAGATGGCGCCGCCGACCGCGCCGAGCGCCGCGCCGACGACGCCGCGCCGAACCGCCGGCAGATCGCATCACCCCAGCCAAGCCCGGGTTGGGCGGGGTTGGCGCTGGCGGTGCTTTTGGCGCTGTGTCTGGGTGCGGGGCTGGCCTATCCGCGGCTGGAACGGGCCTATGAAATCCAGATCGGCGACCGCGATCGTGCCACGCTGGAATTGGCCACGCAAAACCTGCGGGGTGCGCTGAACCGGGCCGCGGTTCTGCCACCGCTGTTGGCCGAACGCCCGATCCTGGCCCGGCTTTTGCGCGACCCGACCAACACGGGGCTTTTGCCGTATGTCAACGAACAGCTGCGCCAGACGGCCCTGTCGCTGGATGTGTCCGACATCTACCTGATGGACCGCACGGGCCTGACCATCGCGGCATCATCCTATCGCACGGATCGGTCCTTTGTCGGGCGCAGCTTTGCCTATCGCCCCTATTTCACCGAGGCGCTGGATGGGCGGATCGGGCGGTTCCATGCGCTGGGCACCACCTCGGGCGAACGGGGCTACTTTTTTGCTGCGCCGGTCAGCGATGATCGGGGGATCATCGGCGTGGTCGCGGTCAAGATCACGCTCGATGCCTTTGAAGCGACCTGGGCCGAAAGCGCGTCGACGATCATCGTGCAAGACATGTCGAACGTGATTTTCCTGTCGGACCGCCAGGATTGGCATTTCCGCACGCTGGGCCCGATGGTGGAGGCGGCGCTCGAATCCATCGCCGAAACGCGGCAATACCCCATCGCGGCGCTGCGCCCCCTGCCCGCTCGTGCGCAGCCCCTGGCCGGATCGGATTACCAGATCCTGACCATCGACGAGGCCGAGGGACGCGCGGCCTATGTGATGCAGACCGGGCTGATCGCGGCAGCCGGATGGCGCGTGTCGATCCTGTCGCCCGTGGCCCCGGCCAAGGTTCAGGCGCTCAGCGCGCTGGCGATCGCGGGGCTGATCTTGTTGTTCGGGCTGATGGTGGCCGGCGTGATCTGGCAACGCCGGCGACAGCTGGAACAGCAACTGGCCGCGCGCAAGGATGAACAGGCCCGGCTGGAAGCGCGCGTGCGTGAACGCACCGGCGCGCTTGATGCCGCCAACCGGCTTTTGCGCCACCAGATCGACGAACGCGTGCGCACCGAAGCCCAGCTGCGCCGCACTCAGGCCGAGCTGGTGCAGGCCGGAAAGCTGGCCGCCCTGGGGCAGATGTCGGCGGCGCTCAGCCATGAATTCAACCAACCTTTGGCAGCCGTAAAGGCCTATGCCGAAAATGCCGCCACCTTTCTGGATCGTGGCCGGGCGGACGAGGCGCGCGAAAACATCCGCCTGATTTCCGCCATGGCCGACCGGATGGCCGCAATTTCCAAGCATCTGCGCAATTTCGCCCGCCGCCCACAGGACAAGACCGGGCCGGTGCCGATCCGCGCCGTGATCGAGGACGCGCTGGAACTGATGGGGCCGCAGCTGGCCAAATCGGGGGTGCGGGTGACGGATCTGGCGACAGGTGCGGATCTTTGGGTGATGGGCGGGCGCGTGCGGCTGCAGCAGGTGATCGTGAACCTGATCGGCAATGCGCTCGATGCGATGGAGGGCCAGCCGCGGCGCGACATCACCTTGTCGCTGACACAGGCCGAGGGGCGATGCCGTCTGGATGTGCGCGACACCGGCCCCGGCCTGTCCGAGGCGGCACTGGGCCAAGCCTTTGATCCGTTCTTCACCACCAAGGCACCCGGCAAGGGGCTGGGGCTGGGGCTGTCGATTTCCTACAACATCGTGCGCGATTTCAACGGCCGCCTTTTGGCTGCCAACCATCCCGATGGCGGCGCCATCTTCACGGTGGAACTTGACGTGACCGCCCCCCCGACCGAGATCGCCGCGCAATGACCGCCCCATCGCCCATCCTGTTTGTCGATGACGAAGACCATCTGCGCCATGCCGCGGTGCAGGCCTTGACGCTGGCCGATCTTTGCGCGCTGCCCTGCGCACGTGCGACAGACGCGCTGGACCGGATCGACCGCGATTTTCCGGGCATCGTGATCACCGACATCCGCATGCCGGGCATGGATGGGCTTGCGCTGATGGCCGCCGTGCTCAGCATCGACCCCGAATTGCCGGTGATCTTGATCACCGGGCATGGCGATGTCGATCTGGCCGTGCAGTCCATGCGCGACGGGGCCTATGATTTCCTTGAAAAACCCTACGCGCCGGCACGGTTGGTGCAGGCGGCGGGTCGGGCCCTGGAAAAGCGGCGCCTGACGCTGGAAAATCGCCGCCTGCGCGCCGGGGCACCGCCCGGGGTGCTGGACGATCCGATCGGCGCGCAGCTGCGCGGCCGTTCGGCCGTGATGGTGCAGCTGCGGGCCAGCCTGCGCGCGGTGGCCGCGACCGATGCCGATGTGCTGATCGAGGGGGACACCGGCACCGGAAAAGAGGTCGCCGCCCGCGCGCTGCATGCCGCAAGCGCCCGCGCGCCCCGGTCTTTCGTCGCGGTCAATTGCGCGGCGCTTCCCGCCGAATTGATCGAAAGCGAATTGTTCGGCCATGAAGCGGGCGCCTTTCCCGGCGCCACGCGGGCGCGCTACGGCAAGTTCGAACATGCCCGCGGCGGCACCTTGTTTCTGGATGAAATCGACAGCCTTCCCTTGGCGTTGCAGGGCAAGCTTTTGCACGTGATCGAACAGCGCATGGTCACGCGGCTGGGCTCGAACGAAGCGATTGGCCTGGACCTGCGGATCGTGGCGGCCGCCAAGCAAGATCTGTCGCGGGCGGTGCAAACGGGCGCGTTTCGCCCGGATCTTTTGTATCGGTTGAACGTGGTCACGCTGCGCCTGCCGCCGCTGTCGGACCGGCGCGAGGATATTCCCGAACTGTTCTTGTCCTTTCTGGATACGGCCGCGGCCCGCGCGGGGCGCCCGGTGCCCAATGTGCCGGGGGCGGTGCTTTCGGCCTTGGCCGCGCGCGACTGGCCCGGGCATGTGCGCGAGCTGCGCAACATGGCCGAACGCATGGCGCTGGGCCTTGACCCCGGATTGGCGTCCCCCCCGCCCGCACCCGAAACCCGCCTTGCCCAGCAGATGGCCGCCCATGAACGGCGGCTGATCGCCAGCGCGCTGGCCGCCCACGGCGGCAGCCTCAAGGCCACCTACACCGCGCTTGGGCTGAGCCGAAAGGCGCTGTACGAAAAAATGCAACGCCACGGCTTGCACCGCACAACGCCCCCCGCCGATTGACGCGCGGCCGATCCATGGCCCCGATGGGTCGAATTTGTAACATCGAAAGCCGGCATTGGGTCGGGTTCGACCCATCAGCGCCCCATTCCATCCCCACCACGCGCAAAGCGGGCATGCATGGCTTGCATGGCCGGCCCGCAGGCCGCACACACGGGCGCAAGCGGCCCGGGCCCTCTCGGGCGCTTCATCCATTCAACAGGGGAGATTGAGATGATGTTCACCCGTATCGCCGCGCTTGCGGCCACCACCGCGCTGACCGCCACCGCGGCCTTCGCAGATGGTCATGCCGATCGCACCGGCTGGCCCGAAAGCTTCACCGTTGGCACCGCATCGCAGGGCGGCACCTTCTTCGTCTATGGCTCGGGCTGGGCCAACCTGGTCGCAGACGAGCTGGGCCTTTCGGGCGGCGGCGAAGTCACCGGCGGCCCGATGCAGAACATGGCGCTGGTACACACCGGCGAAGTTCAGTTCGGCCTGACCACCATGGGCCCGGCGGCCGAATCACTGGCCGGCACCAACCCCATCGCCCCCGGCGTGCAGATGACCAACGCCTGCGCCATGTTCCCGATGTACCAAACGCCCTTCTCGGTGACCGCGCTGTCCGCGTCGGGCATCGAAACCATCGCCGACATTCCGGCGGGCGCGCGCATCGGCTTCGGCCCGGCCGGCTCGACCTCGGACACCTACTTCCCCAAGATGCTGGAATCGCTGGGCGTGGAATTCGAGCGCCGCAACGGCGGCTGGGACGATCTGGGTGGCCAGCTGCAAGATGGGCTGCTTGATGTGATCGCCTTTGCAGCGGGCGTGCCGATTCCGGCCGTGTCGCAGCTGGAAGTGCAGACCGACATCAACATCATCGAATTCACCGCCGAAGAACAGGCCGCCATCTTGGCCCAGTTCCCGGTGTCGGGCTTCGATATCGCCGAAACCACCTATACCACGCTGGATGCGCCGGCCCGCTCGGTGGCGATGTGGAACTTTGCCATCGCCAATTGCGACCTGCCCGAAAGCTTTGTCTATGCGGTGACCGACGTCGTGATGTCCGACAATGCCCGCATGGTCGGCATCCACTCGGCCGCGCGTGAAACCTTGCCCGTGCATTGGGACAAGAACACATCGCTGATGTGGCACCCCGGTGCGGCGCGCTGGTTCACCGAAAACGCCGGTGCAACCATCGCCGCCGACCGTATCCACGGCGCGATGTAACACCCACAGGCGGGGCGCGCGCAGGCTGCGCGCGCCCCGTTTCAAACTTCGGGCCGCCCTGCCCGCCAGGGCCTGCCCCGCCGACACCGACAGGCCCCACCGCCCGTCCGCGGAGACACCAAGCCATGACCGACCAGACCAACTCGACCGAACAGGTCCTTGCCGAAGGCGTCGACGAGGAACCGATCGAAGGCAATCGCCGCCTGTTTGCCGGGCGCGCCTACACGATCATGGCGGCCATGGCGTTTTTCTATGCGGCCTTTCACATGGCGGCCCTGAACGGCCTGTCGATCAGCGGGCTGATCGCATCGCCTTGGTCGGTGCAGGCAACATTTACCGAACGCAGCGCCGATGCCGGCTTCGAGACGCTGCGCAGCGCGCTGGGCCCCGAGGGCGAGGCCTTTAGCGGCGGCAGCATGCGCCGGCTGCTGGCGCTGGCCGAAGAGGTGGCGAAAACCGCCGAGAATGCGGATGAAATCACCGCCTTGACCGCCGAGATCCAGACCGCACAGGCCGAAGCGGCCGAATTGCGCCGCAGTGCCCGCGCGATCAAATCCACCTGGGCCAGCCGCTTGCCGTTCTTGCCAACCTTGCCGATGGAGCCGTGGAATTTCCGCATGGTGCACATCGCCGGCGCGCTGGTGCTGGGGTTCTTGCTGTTTTCGGCGCATGGATTTGCGCCCCAGCCCACGCCGCGGCGTGACACCCGCTGGGCCAGCATGGCCGCAGCCGCGCTGGCGCTGCCGGCATTGGTCGCGGCGATCACGACGCTGGGTTTCATCCAGTATCTGGGCGGCGAACAGGTGATGGAAATGGGGGGCCGCGTGCTGTGGGTGTCGATGCCCGAGATCGCGGAAAACTTTGCCAGCTATGCCTGGGTCTATGACCGCGAAATCTGGTGGTTCGG
This sequence comes from Pseudomonadota bacterium, assembly GCA_041163945.1. Classification (GTDB taxonomy): domain Bacteria; phylum Pseudomonadota; class Alphaproteobacteria; order Rhodobacterales; family Rhodobacteraceae; genus Roseicyclus. The sequence continues at coordinate 26,249 of JBEAQJ010000004.1, read as the reverse complement.
GCTGCCGTTGCTGGTGGCGACCTTCGGGGCGATCGTCACCGGCTGGTTCGAACGGCGCGACCGCGCGGTGTTTGCGGTATCGGACATGGTGCTGGGCTTTTGCGCCGTGATCGTGGCGCTTTACCTGATCCCGATCTATGGCACGGCCGCGCGCAATGCCGTGGGCACGCCGCAAGTGCCCATCGGCGTGGCCTTCGCCGCGACCGCCGGCACGGCGCTGATCTTGGAGCTGACGCGCCGGGTTGCGGGCATGGCGCTTGTGGTGATCGCGGGCATTTTCCTGGCCTATACCTTTACCGCGCATCTGTTGCCGTCGATCCTGCGGGTCGAAACGCCCTACACATGGCAACGCTTTTTCGGAACCGTGTATTCCGATGTGGGCATCTTGGGCACCACCACCTCGGTCTCTTCGACCTATATCATTCTCTTCATCATTTTCGCGGCGTTTCTGCAGGCCTCGAAGGTCGGGGACTACTTCGTGAACTTCGCCTTTGCGGCCGCGGGCCGCGCCCGCGGGGGGCCGGCCAAGGTGGCGATCTTTGCCAGCGGGCTGATGGGCATGATCAACGGCACCAGCGCGGGCAATGTGGTTGCCACAGGCTCGCTGACGATCCCGCTGATGAAAAAGATCGGCTACGAGAAAAAGACCGCCGGCGCGGTGGAAGCCGCCGCATCGACCGGCGGCCAGATCATGCCGCCGATCATGGGTGCGGGCGCCTTCATCATGGCCGAGGTGACCGGCATCGCATACCAAGACATCGCGCTGGCCGCGATCATCCCGGCGATCCTGTATTTCGCATCGGTCTATTTCATGGTGGATTTCGAGGCCGCCAAGCTCGGCATGCGCGGCATGCGCGAAGATGAATTGCCGAAGTTCAACCGCCTGATCCGGCAGGTCTATCTGTTTGTGCCGATCGTGATCCTGATCGCCGCGCTGTTCATGGGCTACTCGGTCATCCGGGCGGGCACGCTGGCCACGGTCGCGGCCGCCATGATCAGCTGGCTGACCCCGCAGGCGATGGGGCTGCGCGCCATCATCAAGGCCTTTGAACTGGCCGGTATCATGTCGATCCAGATCATCGCCGTGTGTGCCTGTGCAGGGATCATCGTGGCGGTCATATCGCTGACGGGCGTGGGGGCGCGCTTTTCCAACGTTTTGCTCGACATTGCCGGCGTCAGCCAGCTTTTGGCGCTGTTTTTCGCCATGTGCATCGCGATCTTGCTGGGCATGGGCATGCCCACCACCGCCGCCTATGCGGTGGCCGCCGCGGTTGTGGCGCCGGGGCTGGTGCAGCTGGGCATCCCGCTTTTGACGGCGCATTTCTTTGTCTTCTACTTCGCGGTCGTGTCGGCCATCACGCCACCCGTGGCGCTGGCCAGCTATGCGGCGGCCGGGATTTCGGGGGCCAATGCGATGGAAACCTCGGTTGCGTCCTTCCGCATCGGCATCGCGGCCTTCATCGTGCCCTTCATGTTCTTCTACAATGGCGCGCTGTTGATGGACGGCAGCGCAGCGCAGATCGTGCGCGCCGCCATCACCGCGACCTTCGGGGTCTTCTTGCTGGCGGCCGCGGTGCAGGGCTGGTTCTTGGGCCGACGTTCGGCCTGGTATCTGCGGGTTGTGCTGCTGGCGGCCGCGCTCATGATGATCGAGGGCGGGCTTGTCACCGATCTTCTGGGGCTGGGAACGGCCGCGGCCGTGGGCCTGATCCAGCGCCTGCTGAAACCCGGCACGGGTGCCGCGATCCCGGTGCGGGGGGCGGATTGATCGCCGCCCCCGCCCCGCCCGGGCCAGCACGGCGGGGCCATTGCGCCGGCCTTGCGGCGTCATCGTTGCCAAGATACGCCCGCGCATCGCGGGTCAAACCACCCAGGTCCTGACAGATTTGCGCCCATGCAAAGCGTGACCCAATCCCCGACCGACCCGGGCTTCGTGCAAGACCCCTACCCGTTTTACGCCCGCGCACGGGCGGCGGGGCCCTTGGTCTGGTGGAACGATTACGCCATGCCGATGGCCTGCACGCATGCGGCGGTGAACACGATCCTGCGCGACCGGCGCTTCGGGCGCGAGGCTATCGCGCCGCTGGACCCGCCCGAGCACCTTGCGCCCTTTTACGCGGTCGAGGCCCATTCCATGCTGGAACTGGAACCGCCCCGGCACACACGGCTGCGGGGGCTGGTTTTGCGGGCTTTCACCACGCGCCGCATTGCCGGCCTGGCGCCCGAAATCGCGGCATTGGCCCGGGATCTGGCAAGCCGGCTGCCGGATGCGGGGGCGTTTGATCTGCTCGACAGCTACTGCCGGCCGATCCCGGTGATCGTCATCGCGCGCCTGTTGGGGGTTCCCGAAACCCTGGCGCCCGATTTGCTGCGCTGGTCCAATGCCATGGTGCAGATGTATCAGGCCCGCCGCACCCATGACGACGAATTGGCAGCCGTGCGCGCCACGGTGGAATTCGTCGATTTCCTGCGCGATTACGTGGCGCGCCGGCGCCATGATCCGCGCGATGACCTGATCACCGCCCTGATCGCCGCCGAAGACGAAGGCGCGCGGCTGTCGACCGATGAACTGATCAGCACCTGCATCTTGCTGTTGAACGCGGGCCACGAGGCAACGGTGCATAGCTTGGGCAATGGCGTGAAGCTATGCTTGGAAACGGGCGCGCGGCCGGGGCCCCAGCCCGCCCCGCTGGTCGAGGAAATCCTGCGCTACGACCCGCCGCTGCACCTGTTCACGCGATGGGCCTACGAGGATGTCACGCTGTTTGGCCACCGCTTTGCACGCGGCGATCAGCTGGGGCTGTTGCTGGCATCGGCCAATCGCTGCGAACAGGCCTATGTGCAAGCCGACCGCTTTGACCCCGCGCGCGCCGAAGGGCCGGTGCAGCAATCCTTTGGTGCGGGGCTGCATTTTTGCGTCGGGGCCCCCTTGGCACGGCTGGAACTGCAGGTGGCGCTGCCCATCTTGTTCCAGGCCCGGCCCGGCTTGCGGCTGGCCGAACCGCCCCGCTACGCCGATATCTACCATTTCCACGGGCTTGAACGGCTGATGGTCACCGGCTGAACGCGATCAGCGTTCCGCGTCCAGCGCGGCCTCATCATCATCCATGTCGTCTTCCATCTGGGCAATGCGTGCGCCCGATTTCGATGTCGTCACGACGCCCAGCGATTTGAGCTTGCGGTGCAAGGCCGACCGTTCCATGCCCACGAAGCTGGCCGTGCGGCTGATATTGCCGCCAAAGCGATTGATCTGCGCCATCAGGTAGTGGCGTTCGAACAATTCGCGCGCCTCGCGCAGGGGCAAGGTCGTCAGCCGCGGCGACAGCCCCACGCCATCGTCATCGCCCGCCTGCGCCCCATCCCCCTGGCCCGGCAAATCCGCCACCTGGATCGGGCCCTGACCATCGCCCAGGATCAGCACCCGTTCGATCATGTTGCGCAACTGGCGCACGTTGCCCGGCCAGCGCATCGTCTGCAACATGGTGACGGCATCCTCCCCCAGCGCACGGTTGGGCAGCCCCTGTTCGCGGTTGAATTCAGCGATGAAATGGCGCGCCAGTTCCGGGATGTCATCGCGCCGGTCCTCAAGGCTGGGCACCTCGATCGGAACCACGTTCAATCGGTGAAACAGCTCTTCGCGAAACCGGCCTTGGGCAATTTCCACGGCCAGATCGCGCGAGGTCGACGAAATCACCCGCAGATCGACCCGCACCTTGCCGGTGCCGCCCACGCGGGTAAAGCTTTGGTCGACCAGCACGCGCAGGATCTTGGATTGCGTGCCCAGCGGCATATCGGCCACCTCGTCGAAATAGACGACGCCGCCATGGGCCTGTTCCAGCAACCCCTGTTCCACGCCGCGTTCGGCGCTTTCGCGGCCAAAAAGCTTGACCTCCATCTCATCGGGCTGGATCGAGGCCGAAGATACGATGACAAAGGGGCCATCGGCGCGGTTGGACTGGGCGTGAACATAGCGCGCGGCCATTTCCTTGCCCGAACCGGGCCCGCCCGTCAGCATCACGCGCCCATTGGATTTCGTGACCTTGTCGAGATTGGACTTGAGCACCCGAAACGCCGCGCCCGATCCGATCATCTGTGCCGTGCGCAGATCTTGCCGGCGCAGGCTGGCGTTTTCGCGGCGCAACCGCGCGGTTTCCATCGCCCGGCGGATCACCACCAGCAACTGATCGATATTGAACGGCTTTTCGATGAAGTCATACGCCCCTTGCCGGATGGCCGCGACCGCGATCTCGATATTGCCATGGCCCGAAATGATCACCACCGGAACATCGGGATTGTCGCGCTTGACATGGCCCAGGATGTCGATCCCATCCATGTTGCTGTCTTTCAGCCAGATATCGAGGATCATCAAGCTGGGGGCCGCGCGGTTCAATTCCGCCATGCAGGCGTCCGATGTGCCCGCCATGCGGGTCGAATAGCCCTCGTCGCGCAGAATGTCACAAATCAGCTCGCGGATATCGCGTTCGTCATCCACGACCAGAATATCGTTCATACCGTTTCTCCGTTGGGCAGAATGGGCAAGGTGATGCGGGCCATGGCGCCGCTGTGCGCGCCCGGCTCAAAGGGGTCGGCATCGAGCAATTCCAGCGTGCCGCCGTGTTCTTCGATGATCTTTTTCACGATGGGCAGGCCCAGCCCGGTCCCCTTGTCGCGGGTGGTGACATAGGGTTCGAACAGCTTTGCCCGATCCAGCGGCAGGCCGATGCCATTGTCGCAAATGGTGACGATCGCCGCACCCCCCGCAACCGACAACGCGCCGCGCAGCTGCGGGGCATAGCCGACAGGTGCGCCTTTTTCTACAAAGGTCTCAATGGCTTCGCCGCCATTTTTCAACAGGTTTGTGAAGGCCTGGCCGATCATCGTTGCATCCAGATCAGCCCATACGGGCTGATCGGGGATGTCGAAGGCAAAATGCACGCCGGGCTGCCCGGCGCGTTGCAAGGTGACGGCTTCGCGCAACAGCCGGCCCAGATCCTCGGTGCGGGTTTCGGGTTCGGGCATGCGCGCGAATTTGGAAAATTCATCCACGATGCGGCGCAGGTCATTGGTCTGGCGCACGATGATTTCGGTCATTTCTTCGAGCCGCTGCTTGTCTTCGCCCTGCAGATCGCGGGCATAGCGGCGCTTGATGCGTTCGGCCGACAGCTGGATCGGCGTGAGCGGGTTCTTGATTTCATGTGCGATGCGACGCGCCACATCACCCCAGGCGGCCATACGTTGGGCCGAAACCAGCTGTGTCACATCGTCAAAGGCCACCACATAGCCTTCCAGCGTGCCCTCGGCGGTGCGGCGGGTGGCCATGCGCACCAGCAAGCTTTCTTGCTTGCCCGCGCGGATCAGCTTGATTTCTTCCTGCACCGCTTCGGCGGTGGATTTCTGCAACCGCTCGAACAGGGCACCGAATTCCGGCACCGCACTGGCAAGGGTGATGCCGCTTTCCCCGAGCGGCTCAAGCTGCAACAGCCGCAGCGCGGACCGGTTCATGAAATCGATCCGTCCGCCTTCGGACAGCCCGATCACGCCCGCGGTGACCGAGCTCAGCACCGAATCGAACAGCCGGCGGCGGGCTTCGGTGGCTTGGTTTTGTTCCACCAAGGCATCCCGCTGGCCCTTGAGCTGCCGGGTCATCTGGTTGAACAACCGCCCCAACATGGCGATTTCATCATCGCCCCCTTCGTCGGCCACGCGCACATCCAGATCGCCCTGGCCCACGCGTTGGGCGGCGCCGGCAAGCTGACCCACCGGACGCGACAGACGTTCGGCAAACCACAAGCCCAACCAGATCGCGGCCAGAACCATGATGATCGCAAAGCCCAGATACAAAAGGCCGAATTCGAACAGCACACGGCCACGATCGGCTTCCAGCTGGCGATACAGCCGCACGGTTTGCTGGGTTTCATCCAGCAGCGCCAGAATGCCGCCATCGACCACGCGGCTGACATACAGGTAACGGTCCGCAAAGGCCGACAGCCGCACCAGCGCGCGGAATTCGTTCTGGACGCGATCTTCGATCAACACCAGATCGCCACCCTGGGCGCGCGCCAGATCCGCCTCGGATGGGCGATCGAAATCGAACAGATAGCTTGCCTCGCCACGGGCGCGAATTTCACCCGCGCCATCGATGATAAAGGCTTCCTCCAGGCCGCGCTGGATGCGGCCCTGGCCCTGGCTCAGAACCTGGCGCAGATCGCCGTCCGACTGCAGCGCACTGGCACGACGGTTGAGATTCAGGAAATTGGCCAGCGCGGTCGCATCTTCGGTCAGGTCGTCGCGGTGTTCCTGGCTGTAGGCCACGGCGGCATCCAGCGAATTGCCCAATGCGCGCGACACGCGGTCCGAAAACCACCCCTCAAGCCCCATGTTGACCGTGATTGTGGCAAAGACCGCCACCAGGATCGTCGGCACCAACGCCACGACCGTGAACACGCCGGTCAGGCGCAGATGCAGCCGCGCCCCCGCCGAGCGCGCCCGCCGCGAGGCCATGATCCGCGCCACTTCCCGCAGCACGAGACCCGCAACAAGAATGATGTAGACAAGATCGGCCAGAAGGATCAGCCGCAACCGCGGCGCATCGGCCAATTCCGACAGCGGGCCCAGCACCAGAAAGGTCAAAAACGCCAGCGCCGGCCCCAGAAGCACCAGCCCAAGGGTGGCCACACTGCGCAGGTTCGGATCATGTCTGAGCCGCCAGAACCGGTCGATCAAACCGGCGGCCTGCTTGTCCGCGGTGTTGTCCACGGGCACCCCCCAATCGGTGACGCGGCCGGTTGAAGACTGTCGCCCATCGGCCACGCGACTGTTGCGGGTTTACATCAACTTGCGCCGCCGTGTCACGCGGATATCCAGATCGGTGATCTTTTTTCGCAAGGTATTGCGGTTGATCCCCAAAAGATCGGCACATTTTGCTTGGTTGCCCCCCGTGGCATCCAGCGCGATTTCGATCAGCGGTGCCTCGACTTCGCGCAAGATACGGGTGTGCAGACCGGGCGGCGGCAAGACACCGCCGTGCAGATCGAAATATCGCTTGAGATGCTTGGCGACCGAGGCCGACAGCTTGTCGCCTTCGCCCACGCCCATCAGCGGCTCGATCGCGGGTTGATTGCCCAAGACCGCTTCGACCTCGGCCTTGGTGATTTCTTCCGACAGGCTGGTGACCGTCAGCCGCTTGATGGTGTTTTCCAGCTGTCGCACGTTGCCGGGCCATGAATAGGCGCGGATCAGATCCATCGCATCGCCCGCAACCCGGCGCAGCGCCACCCCATCGCGTTCGACGCGCGCCAGGAAATGCGCCGTCAACAGCGGGATGTCATCGACCCTTTCGCGCAGGCTGGGCACCGCCAGCGTAACCCCGCCCAAGCGATAGAACAGATCCTGGCGGAAGCGGCCCGTTTCCATCTTTTCGGTCAGGTCCCGCTGGGATGTCGCCATCACCCGCGGCGCGGAATCGCCAAAGGCATCGAGCATGCGCACGATCTTGGCCTGCGCGTCTTCGGACAGGTCGCCCACCTCATCCAGCAAGATCGAGCCGCCGCGCGCGCGCGCAAGGATGCTTGATGGCCCATCGATGCCGTCCAGATCGGCCCCCGAAGCCACCACGAAGGGCAGTGTGCGCCGGTCGGAAAAATCATGAATGGCGCGCGCGATCAGGGATTTGCCGGTGCCGCTTTCCCCCGTGATCAGCACCGGAAGATCGGTGTTCATCACCCGCGCGACCAGACGATACAGCGCCTGCATGGCCGCGGTGCGGCCAACCAAGGGCAGTTCTTCGCGCGCAGACGGCGGCGCCACGGGGCTTTCGGGGGCGCCGCGGGCGGGCTTGGTGCGCCGTTTGACATCCAGCGCGCGCGCCGCGCGCTTCATCAGATCGGGCAGATCGAAGGGCTTGGGCAGGTAATCATAGGCGTCCTTTTCGGTCGCCTGGATCGCGGTCATGATCGTGTTTTGCGCCGAGATGATGATCACCGGCAGGCCGGGGCGTTTGCGGGTGATCTGCGGCAAGGTTTCCAGCCCGTTGCCATCGGGCATGATGACGTCGGAAATCACCAGATCGCCTTTTCCTTCCTCGACCCAGCGCATCAGCGTCATCAGGCTGGAGGTGGCATGCACCTTACAGCCCGCCCGCGTCAGCGCCTGGGTCAGCACGGTTCGGATGGTGCGGTCGTCATCGGCGACAAGAACGGTTCCGTCCATGGGTCAGCTCTCTCCGATTGTCGGGGGGAATTGGGTCATTGGGCGTCTTTCGGGGCGACAGGCAGCGACAGGCGAAACACGGTCCGGCCAGGCACCGAATCCACCGCGATCCAGCCGTCGTGATCGGCAATGATCTTGCTGACCAAGGCCAGGCCCAGGCCGGTTCCGTTCTCGCGCCCCGAGACAAAGGGCTCGAACAGATCCTCGGCCAGATCCGGCGGAATGCCCGGCCCGTCATCGATCACCTCGATCTGCAGCGGCACGGCCGAACCCGACCCGTCACGGCGGCGCACCCGCAAGCTCAGTTCATAAAAGGTCCTGAGCCGGATCGTGCCGCCCGGGCGGCCGGCCTCGGCGGCATTTTTCAGCAGGTTCAGAAACACCTGCTGCAATTGATCGGGATCGGCCCAGGTCGGCGGCAGCGACGGGTCGTAATCGTCGGAAATCTGCATATGGGCGGCAAAGCCGATGGCGGCCGAACGGCGCGCCCGGTCCAGCACATCGTGAATGTTCACGGCCCGCCGGTCGGGGGGGCGGACATTGCCGAATTCCTCGACCTGCCCCAACAGCTTGAGGATGCGCCGCGTTTCCTCGACGATCAGATCGGTCAATTCGCGATCTTCGCCGCTGGCGTTCATCGCGATCAGCTGCGCCGCCCCGGTGATGCCGGCCAACGGGTTCTTGATTTCATGGGCCAGCATCTCGGCCATGCCGATGGCGGATTTGGCCGCCGTTTTCGACGACATGGCCCGGTCAAGCCGCCCGGCCAATTCGCGGTTTTCCAAAAGCACCAGCACATGATCGGGCTTGTCGGCCAGGGGCGCGATCTGCACATCGCACGACACCGGCTTGCGGCTGCCCGTGCCCACATCGACCGTGTTCAGAAACAAGGGCGCGCTGGCATCGCGCACGCGGGCAAAGGCATCCTCCAGCGGGGCCGCGACAAAGATCTTGTCCCAGATCGGGTGGCCCATCAGCGTCTTGGTGGACGCGTTGAGGAACAATTCCGCGGCCGGGTTGACATCCAAGATCAGGTTGTCCGCATCACAGATGACGGCGGGGATCGGCAAGGATGCCCAAAGACTGCGGGTGGTCTGGGTCATGCCGCCACCCTTTCGGGCGGATGGGCAAAGACATCGGGCAGCTGGGCCAAGACGTCTTGGTCGTTTTGGGCCGTCAGAATGCGGCGGCGTGGGGCGGCCGGGGTGCCGGCGCGATCCATGTACCAACCCAGATGCTTGCGCGCCACGCGCAGGCCAAGATCCCGGCCATAAAAGCCCAGCATGGCGGTGTAATGCGTGGCCACCAGTTCGGCCAGGGCGGCACCTTTCGGCGGCACGGGCTGCGGCGTGCCGTAAAGCGCGGCCGCGATCTGGGCCAAGATCCAAGGCTGGCCTTGCGCGCCCCGCCCCACCATGACGCCCGCCGCCCCCGACAGGGCCAGCGCCCGTCGCGCGCTGCCGGCATCGGTAATGTCGCCATTGGCCACGACGGGAATACGCACGGCATCCGTCACCGAGCGGATCGCGGCCCAATCCGCGTGCCCGGAATAGAATTGGCACCGCGTGCGACCATGGATGGTGATCATCTGCACCCCTGCGGCCGCGGCCCGCGCGGCGATGGCGGGGGCGTTGCGCTGTGCCTCATCCCAACCCAGCCGGGTTTTGAGCGTGACGGGCACCTTGACGGCCCCCACCACCGCCTCGATCAGGCGCAGCGCATGATCGGGATCGCGCATCAACGCCGATCCGGAATAGCCGTTGGTGACCTTTTTGGCGGGACATCCCATGTTGATGTCGATGATCGCGGCGCCTTGGGCTTCGGCGATGCGCGCGGCTTCGGCCATCAAATGCGCCTCTCGCCCGGCAATCTGGATGGCGGTGCGTGCTGCGCCAAGGCCCAGTTCGGCGCGGGCCCGCACCGACGGCTTGGCCGCCACCATTTCCGCGCTGGCGACCATCTCGGACACCACGAGCCCCGCCCCGAAGCGATCCACCAGATCGCGAAAGGGGCGATCGGTGATGCCCGCCATCGGCGCCAGCAGAACCGGCGGCGCAATCGCTACATGTGCCAATTGAAGTGTCAGTTGCTCAATCCCTGTGCAGCCAGGACCGAGGGCTAGGCCCCGCAACCCCTGAATTCAAAGAAACCCGCGCCACGGGCCCCTGTCCGCCCCGGATGCCGGAAGCGAATGATGAAATAAGCAGCATGTTGCATTATTTTTGTGCGGTCATTGTGCCCCGTTGTGCGGCGCGCGTCCAGCGCCTATCACCAAGCCATGTCTGATGCGCTTGCCGTTGCCCCGCCCCGTATCGCCGCGCTGATCGTCGCGGCCGGGCGTGGCGTGCGCGCGGGCGGCGGCTTGCCCAAGCAATGGCGCCCCGTGGCCGGGCAAAGCGTGGCGCAATGGACGGTCGATGCCTTTGACCGCCATCCGGCGATCGATCGCATCGTGCTGGTGGTGGCCGCCGACAGCGACCCCGCCCATTGGCCGGCCAGCCGGCGGGTGGATCTGCAGATCGTGACCGGGGCGCAGACCCGCGCGGGATCGGTGCTTGCCGGGCTTGAGGCCCTGGGCCAGACGGCCGATCTGGTGCTGATCCACGATGTGGCCCGCCCCGGCGTTCCGGCCCGGGTCATTGACGCGGTGATTGCCGCGTTGGGCGATCATCCGGGCGCCGCCCCTGCCTTGCCCGTGACCGATGCGCTGTGGCAGGGCGCGGGAACCGTGGCCGGAACAGTGTCGCGCGACGGGTTGTGGCGGGCGCAGACGCCGCAGGGTTTTCATTTGCCCGCAATCCTTGCCGCCCATCGGGCCTATCAGGGCGTTCCCGCCGATGACGTGGAGGTGGCCCGCGCCGCCGGTCTGGCGGTGGCCATCGTGCCCGGCGACGCGGCGAACCTGAAGATCACCGGTCCCGACGATTTCGCGCGCGCGGCCCAGATTTTGACGACGGAGACAGCCAAGATGGACATTCGCACCGGAAACGGCTTTGACGTGCATGCCTTCGGGCCGGGCGATCATGTCATGCTGTGTGGCGTGGCGATCCCGCATGACCATGGGCTGGTCGGCCATTCGGATGCCGACGTGGGCCTACACACCGTCACCGATGCGATTTACGGCGCCTTGGCGGCCGGCGACATCGGCACGCATTTCCCCCCGTCCGACCCGCAATGGAAAGGGGCGGCGAGCCATATCTTCCTGACCCATGCTGTCGATATGGCTGCCGCGCAGGGGTTTCGCATCACCCATGCCGATCTGACGCTGATCTGTGAAAGGCCCAAGATCGGGCCGCATGCCGCCGCCCTGCGCGCCCGGCTGTCGGAATGGCTGCGCATCGACATCGGGCGCGTCTCGGTCAAGGCCACCACGACCGAACAGCTGGGCTTTACCGGCCGGGGCGAAGGTATCGCCGCCCAGGCCACCGTGACGCTGGTGCGCCCATGATGCGCGCCATCGCCACGCTGGGCCCCATCGGCCATCTGCGCCCTGCCCCGGGCACCTGGGGCAGCGCCGCCGCCATCGTGCTGGCCTGGGCGCTGCACAGCCTGGGCGGTTTCGTGCTGGTCTTGGCCGCAAGCCTGGCCGTGATCGGGCTGGGCTGGTGGGTGGTGGGCCAGGTGATCGGCACCCAGACCGACACCGACCCGGCCGAAATTGTCATCGACGAAGTGGCCGGCCAATGGATTGCGCTGTGGCCCGTTTCCTTGGGCGCACAGATGGCCGGGGCCGATTTCTGGGCGCTTTGGCCCGGTATCGTGACCGCCTTCGTGGCGTTTCGCGCCTTTGATATTCTCAAGCCCGGCCCGGTGGGCTGGGCAGACCGGCAAAAGGGTGCCTTTGGCATCATGGCCGATGATGTGATCGCGGGCTGGCTGGCGGCCTTGGTGGTGGCGGTTCTGGCGGTGATCGCGCATCTGCCGATGGGGGCCGCCGGATGACCGCGCAAGAGGTGCTGGATGCCTTGCGCCATCGCGGCTGGCGGCTGGCCACGGCCGAAAGCTGCACGGGCGGGATGATCGCAGCCGCGCTGACCGATCCACCGGGCGCATCGCATGTGTTCGACCGGGGTTTCGTCACCTATTCCAACGCGGCCAAGACCGCGCTTCTGGGTGTGCAGCCCGCCACACTTTCGGCCCATGGCGCGGTGTCCGAGGCCGTGGCCGCCGAAATGGCGCAAGGCGCGCTGGACCGGTCCGAGGCGCAGATCGCCGTTTCGGTCACCGGCATCGCGGGGCCCGGCGGATCGGATCACAAGCCCGAGGGGCGGGTATGCTTCGGGCTGGCGCATGGCGGCGTGGTGCGCACCGAAACCCGCGATTTCGGCCCGCTGGGGCGTGACGGCGTGCGCCGGGCCGCCGTGCAGCACGCGCTGGCGATGGTGTTGACCGAAAGCTTTGGGCGCGCGCCCGGTTAACGGCCGCCCAAGGGTACAAAGCGGCTTTCGATCGTCAGATCCTTGCGCGGACCCGTGACGCGCCAGCGCTGCGTCCATTCGGGCCAATCCCCGAAGGCATAAGCCACATCGTAAAGATCGGGGGCACATCGGTGGCGGTCGGCCCATTGGCCGGGCCCCAGCCGGTGAAACGGCCGCCCGTCTTCGAAAAACACCGCAAGGTCATGGCCCTCGGCCCGCCACAGATAGACACGGCTGGCCGGCATCGGCGGCGCGCTGCCAAAATGCAGCATGCCGTCTTCGGATTGGCGCAAGCCCAACCCATCGGGCGTCCAATCGCAGCGGCCCGTCAACGTGCCGGTCACACCCGCGCGATGATCGACGATCTGGCGCGACAGCTGCCAGCCGCCCCGCAGATCGGCCAATGTGATCATCTCTCGGGCCATTTCACCACCGGCTTGCCTTGTCCCGCCGCCCCATGCCCCCTAAGAGAGCGTCACCCACGCACAAAAGGCAAGGTCGCGCCGATGATCCCCCGTTATTCCCGCCCCGAGATGGTCGCCCTATGGGAGCCGGCCACGAAATTCCGCATCTGGTTCGAGATCGAGGCCCATGCCTGTGACGCGATGGCCGATCTGGGGGTGATCCCGCGCGCCAATGCCGACGCGGTGTGGCGCGCCAAGGATGTGGAATTCGACGTGGCCCGCATCGACGCGATCGAGGCGGTCACCAAGCATGACGTGATTGCCTTTTTGACCCATCTGGCCGAAATCGTCGGAGCGGATGATGCGCGCTTCGTGCACCAAGGCATGACGTCATCCGACGTTCTGGATACCACCTTCAACATCCAGCTGATGCGCGCGGCCGATATCTTGCTGGCCGATCTCGACGCGCTTTTGGCCGCGCTGAAGCGGCGGGCGCAAGAACACAAGATGACCGTGCGCATCGGGCGCAGCCACGGGATCCATGCCGAACCCGTCACCATGGGCCTGACCTTCGCCCGTTTCTATGCGGAAATGGAACGCAACCGGAACCGGCTGGAAAAAGCCCGCTGGGAAATCGCCACCGGGGCGCTGTCGGGGGCCGTGGGCACATTTGCCAACATCGATCCCGCCATCGAGGCGCATGTCTGCGCCAAGCTGGGCCTGCGACCCGAGCCGATTTCCACGCAAGTCATCCCCCGCGACCGGCACGCGATGTTCTTTGCCACCCTGGGCGTGATTGCGTCTTCGATCGAAAACATCGCGATCGAGATCCGCCACATGCAGCGCACCGAGGTGCTGGAGGCCGAAGAATTCTTTTCGCAGGGCCAGAAAGGCTCCAGCGCCATGCCCCACAAGCGCAACCCGGTGCTGACCGAGAACCTGACCGGGCTGGCGCGCATGGTGCGCGCCGCCGTGGTGCCCGCGATGGAAAACGTGGCGCTCTGGCACGAACGCGACATCTCGCACAGCTCGGTCGAACGCATGATCGGGCCCGATGCCACGATCACGCTCGATTTCGCCTTGGCCCGACTGACGGGGGTGATCGACAAGCTGGTGATCTACCCCGACACGATGATCGCCAACCTGAACAAGTTCCGCGGGCTGGTGCATTCGCAGCGCGTGCTCTTGGCGCTGACCCAGGCCGGGGTCAGCCGCGAAGATGCCTACAAGATGGTGCAGCGCAACGCGATGAAGGTCTGGGAACAGGGTCGCGATTTCCGCGAAGAACTGTTGGCCGACCCCGAAGTCACCGCCGCACTGAGCCCCGCGCAGATCGAAGAAAAATTCGATCTGGCCTATCACACCAAGCATGTCGACACGATCTTTCAGCGTGTCTTTGGCCCGGAATGATTCAGGATCGCCCAACAACCCCCTGATCACGTTCCGTTTTTCAAAAATTGCAAAATTTGGCGGGAAATCGTTGTTTTTGCGAAACCCCGTGCTACCCTTTCACCTGCAACCAAGACGACCAGACCGCAGCTGAAACAGGAGCGTGCAAGATGCAGATCAAGACCCTCCTGGCCGCCTTCGTCCTGATGGCTGTGCCGGGTTTCGCCTATGCCGAATGTTCCTGGGGCAAGGCTCATGAAGTGACCATGAGCTGCGCCGAAGGAAGCACTTGGGATGCCGCCTCGCAGAGTTGTGTGGTCACGGCAACCAGCTGAACATCAAGCCGCCAGACCGAAAACGCGAACCGCGCACCTTGTTTCAGGGTGCGCGGTTTGACTTTGAGGCTGGGCCGATTGTGCAATCGCCAAAGGTGCCACCATGGACAGATCCGTCAATGTGATCGCCGCCTGTCTGATGCTTTTTGCCCCTGCGGTCGGCGCCGTGGGCATGGATAGCGACACCCCGCCACCGCCCACCCCCACGACGACCGAATGCGAAGATGGCAGCGTTTGGGATGTGGAACGCGCCACCTGCCTGCCGATCGTGGAAAGCCGCCTGCCCGACCGGCCCGCGGCCCTGATCGCCACCGTGCGGGAACTGGCCTATGCCGGGCGTCATGATGATGCGCTGGCGCTGTTGCACCGCGCACCCGACGGCAACGACCCCATGGTGTTGACCTATTTCGGCTATGTGACGCGGCAGATGGGCGATGTGCAGGCGGGGCTTGCGTATTATGATCGTGCGCTGCAGGTGGCGCCCGACAATCATCTGGCCCGCGCCTATCTGGGCCTTGCGCATCTGCAGCTTGGGCGTGCGGATCACGCGCAAGCGCAACTGGCCCAGATCCGTGCGCGCGGGGGGCGGGGCAGCTGGCCAGAACAGGTCTTGGCGCGCGCGCTGCAAACCGGCGATGCAAGCACATATGATTACTGAACCCTGCGGGATCGGTTCGAATTTTCCGAGAATGTGGCGCCGAATCCACCCCTGTCTTAAGCTTGTGTTCATGCCGTCCGCCGACATCTGACACCGGGTGTTTGGATCAACGGATGGGTGCGGCATGGGCGTGCATCGGGAATGGGACGCTGTGCCGGGCCAAGACATGCCCGTGCTCGACCCTCCGGCGCGATTGAGCGCGAAACAAAAGGCTGCCGTGATCGTGCGGCTGTTGCTGACGCAAAACCTGTCGCCGGGGCTGGATCGGCTGGCCCCCGAAACGCAGGCCGAACTTGCCCGCACAATGGCAAGCCTGGGCCCGATCAGCCGCGCGACACTGGCTGCGGTGGTGCAGGAATTCACCACGCGGCTCGATTCGCTGGCGCTGACCACCCCCAACGGGTTGGCGGCGGCGCTGGCGCTGCTGGAGCCCCATATTTCGCCCATCGCGCGCGATGGCTTGCGTGCCGAAGCCGAGGCCGGCGACCCCAGCGATCCCTGGACACGGCTAACGGCGATGGAACCGGCGCGGCTGCGCCCGCTGCTGGTGTCGGAAAGCGCCGAAGTGGCGGCAATCTTGTTGTCAAAGCTGGGCGTGGCCAAGGCCGCCAGCCTTTTGTCAGAGCTGCCCGAAGACCGCGCACAGGTCATCGCGCATGCCGTGGCGCTGACAGCGACCGTCACGCCCGAGATGGTTGCGCGTATCGGCAGCCAGCTTTTGGCCCAGATGCAGGCCGCCCCGGAAGCCGCCTTTCGCACCAGCCCGGTCGACCGGGTGGGTGCCATCTTCAATTCGGTCAACAGCAGCTTGCGCGAAACGCTTCTGGGCGGGCTTGAAAGCCGCGATGCCGCCTTTGCCACCGAGGTACGGCGCGCGATCTTTACCTTTCATCACATCCCCAAACGGGTGGAACCGGCCGATGTGCCCCGCATCTTGCGGCGCGTGGAAACCGATATCGTGACCCGTGCCATCGCCGCGGGCATGGAAACCGCCCCCCTCACGGTCGAGTTCTTGCTGGAAAACATGTCCAAGCGGCTGGCCGAACAGCTGCGCGGCGAAGCCGAAACCATCGGCAAGATCCGCCCCGAAGACGGCGAGGCCGCGATGGCCGACATCGTCGCGGCCATCCGCGCGCTGGAAGAAGAGGGCGAATTGCGCCTGATCCCGCCCGAGGATTAGCCGATCTGGCCCGCCGCGCCGGTTGCCGGCGCGCCGTGCAAAACCGCCGCGCGCGCTTCGAAGGCCCGCACGATGCGCTGCATCGCTTCGTGGAAAAACAGGCCTGCGGCGCCTTGCAAGATCTTGTTGCGAAATTCGAAATCCACCGCGAAGCGCACGTCGCACCCCGCCCCGCCATCGGCCGGCGGCAGGAATTCCCAGTTGGAAACCATGTGCTTGAACGGGCCATCCACGTATTCGGTATCGATGCGGCGCGACGCTTCCCACAAGGTCACGCGGCTGAGAAAGCGTTCGCGGAACATTTTGAAGCCGATCACCAGATCGGCCAGCATGACCGCATGATCGCCCTCGGGGGTGATCGACCGCACACGCGCCGCGCTGATCCAGGGGATGAATTGCGGATACTGCGCCACATCGGCCACCAGCGCATACATCTGGTCGGGGCTGTAGGGCAGCCAGCGGGTTTCGGAATGGGTCGGCATCTGCGCCTTTCGCCTTTCGTCTTTCGCCCCCATGTCCTAAAACATGCGCCGGAAATCAAGCGTTTCAGGACAACGCGGGACAAGGCACGGGGACACGACATGGCACGCGCATCGGCATCGGCGGGCAACACCCCCGGCTACGAAGTTGTTCAGATGATCTCGGCCAAATCGATCGCCGCCCGGATCGAGGCCTTGGCCCGCGAGATCGAAACCGATTTCGCCGGCACCGACAAGCTGGTGGTGGTGGGGCTTTTGCGTGGAAGCTTCGTCTTCATCGCCGATCTGGTGCGCGAGATCGACCTGCCGGTCGAGGTCGATTTTCTTGAGGCGACCAGCTATGGCAATGCCATGCAATCAAGCCGCGAAGTGCGCATCCTGAAAGATCTGCGCGGTGAAATCGCAGGCCGCGACGTGCTGGTGGTCGAAGATATCGTCGACACGGGCCACACGCTGCATCACGTGGTCAACCTGTTGAAATCCAAGGGCCCGGCCCGGATGAAAACCATCGCGCTGCTGGATAAGCCCAGCCGGCGCGAGGTGGATATCCGCGCCGATTGGATCGGTTTCGAAATTCCCGACGAATTCGTCGTGGGCTATGGCATCGACTACGCCCAGCGCAACCGCAACCTGCCCTATATCGGCAAGGTGCGGATGCAGCCAAAGGACGCCTGACCGCACGCGGGCCAAGCTTGGCTGTCATGAAAGCGTTTGTTGACCTGGCCCGCGCGCGGTCTAGGCTTTGTGGGGCAGCCGATGCACCCCATTCATTGCCCGCGATCTGTCATCGTCGTTTTCACCGTGATCGCCATAGGAGCCAAAGCCCATGTCCCTGCGCCGCCCGTTGATCGCCCTATCGGCCCTGGCCGGTCTGACACTGACCACCACCGCCGCCTTCGCCCAAGACATTCCGCCCGCGGTCAAGGCCCGGCAAGGGCAGTTCCAGATCATGGCGCTGAACATCGGCGTGCTGGGCAACATGGCGCGCGGCAACACCGCCTATGACGCCGCGCAAGCGACAGCCGCGGCCGCCAATCTGGTGGCCATCGCATCGCTCGACCAAGGCTTTCACTGGCCCGAAGGCACCGACAACATGTCGATCGACGGCACGCGTGCCGAACCCGCGATCTGGGACAATCTGCCGGACGTGATCGCGAAATGGCAGGCGTTTGGCGCGGCGGCCACGGGGCTGTCGGCCGAGGCCGGCAATGGGCTGGACGCGCTGCGCGCCGCGCTCGGGCCGGTGGGTGGCAGCTGCAGCGCCTGCCACGACGCCTATCGCGCCCCGGAATGACCGATCGCCGGACGGCGGCTGTGCAGCGTGACGGCCTAGGCACCCCGCCCCCGGCCCGCCCACGCAAATGGCCGCGGGTCTGGATCACCCTTGGCCTGACGATGGCCCTGGTGGTCGGGGCGGCGTGGCTGATCACGCGGCCTGCCACGCTGTCGCTGGCCGCACAGGCCGAATTGGGCGCGATGACCGGCGACCCGGTCGCAGGCGAACAGGTGTTCTGGGCTGCCGGCTGTGCCGCGTGCCACGCCGCGGATGGGGCACAGGGTGCTGCGCGATTGATCCTGTCGGGCGGGCAACGGTTCACATCGCCCTTCGGCACCTTCGTGGCGCCGAATATCTCGATGCATCCAACCCAGGGCATTGGCGGCTGGACACAGGCCCAATTCGTCACCGCGCTGCGCATGGGCACAAGCCCGGATGGGCGTCATTACTACCCGGCCTTTCCCTATGCCGCCTATCGGCTGGCCGCGCCGCAGGATCTGGTCGATCTTTGGGCCTATTGGCAGGGCTTGCCGGTATCGGATCAGCCCAGCCTGCCACATGATCTGGGCTTTCCCTTCACGATCCGGCGGGCGGTCGGGGTCTGGAAATGGCGCCACCTGCGCGACGATTTCGTGCAATCGGGCGATCTGAACCCGGATCAGGCCCGCGGGCGCTATCTGGTGGAAGCCTTGGCCCATTGCGGCGAATGTCACACGCCGCGCGGCGCGCTGGGGGGGCTGGACACCACGCGCTGGTTGGCGGGCGCGCCGAACCCGTCGGGCACGGGAACGATCCCGGCCTTGACGCCCGACCGGCTGACATGGAGCACGGCGGACATCGCAGCCTACCTGAGCGACGGCTTCACCCCCGATTTCGACAGCGCCGGTGGGTCCATGGTCGCGGTGATCGCCAACATGGCCCAGCTGCCCGAGACCGACCGACAGGCCATCGCCGCCTATCTCAAGACGGTGCCGCCCGCGACAGATCGGCCCCAGCCCTAAGCCTGGCCGCGGCCCAGCTTGGCCAGCCGCGCGTCGCGCAGGCGGGCAAAATCATCGCCCGCATGATAGGATGACCGCGTCAGCGGCGTGGCCGACACCATCAAGAACCCCTTGCCATAGGCCGCTTTTTCGTAGGCGGCGAATTCGTCGGGGTGCACGAAGCGATGGACGGCGTGGTGCTTGGGCGTGGGTTGCAGATACTGGCCGATGGTCAGGAAATCGACATCGGCGGCCCGCATGTCATCCATCACCTGCAGCACCGCCTGGCGGTCTTCGCCCAGGCCCACCATGATGCCCGATTTGGTGAACATCGCGGGGTCCAGTTCCTTGACGCGCTGCAACAGGCGCAGCGAATGGAAATAGCGCGCACCCGGCCGCACCTCGGGGTAAAGCCCCGGCACGGTTTCGAGATTGTGGTTGAACACATCGGGGCGCGCGGCGACCACGGCCTCGAGCGCGGCGGCGTCACATTTCAGGAAATCCGGTGTCAGGATCTCGATCGTGGTCTGGGGCGCGCGCTTGCGGATGGCGCGAATGGTCATGGCGAAATGTTCGGCCCCGCCATCGTCCAGATCGTCGCGGTCGACGCTGGTGATCACCACATGCTTCAGCCCCAGCTTGGCCACCGCATCGCCCACGCGGCCCGGCTCGAACAGATCAAGCGCCTTTGGCTTGCCGGTGGCGACATTGCAAAAGGTGCAGCCGCGCGTGCAGATCTCGCCCATGATCATCATCGTGGCGTGGCCCTGGCTCCAGCATTCGCCGACATTGGGGCATCCCGCCTCTTCGCAGACGGTGACCAGCTTGTTGTCGCGGATGATCGACCGTGTGTCCTGATACCCCTTGCCGGTTGGCGCCTTGACCCGGATCCAATCGGGTTTCTTGGGCTGGGCATTGTCGGGACGATGCGCTTTTTCGGGATGGCGCTGGTCGGGAATTTTCAGATCGCGCATGGGATGGGGCCTCGCTCCGCGTGTTGGGGTGTGTTTACCCCATCCGCATGCATTTCACACGGCGAATTTCGGAACGCCGGGTTGCGATCCGTGCAACTCAGCCCCGCAGGGCGGGCACGAAACCATAGCGCTGTTCATAATGCGCCAAAAGCCGCTGCAGGCCGATCTTCAGCACGATCTTGCCCGACCGGGCCGACCAGCCCAGGCGCTTTTCGGCCGATTCCAACCCTTCGAGAAAGCAGCACACGCGCAGCACCACATCCGACAAGCCCGGCCCCAGATCGTCAAGCGCATCCGACACGCGCTGGCGCGCGGCGCGCGGGCCTTCGGCCAGGCCGCTGTCGTTCAGAAAGCCGCCCCGGTCGCCACCGGTCAGGAACCGATCCCAGTTCTGCCCCACGCGCGGGCCCATCTGGGCGCGCTCGAAATCTTCGCGCAGCCGTTCGCCCGCTTGCACCAGCGCCAGCGACAGGAACGGTTGCCCATCGGGCCCCTTGCGCCGCCCCAGCATCACAAGCGGCGATTCGGCCAGGTTGACGCGCAGCTTGCGCGGGCGGCCGCCATCGGCGACCTGCGCCGTGCCCCACACGGCATGCTGTGCCTGAAACGGCGTGGCGGCTTCGGCAAACCCCAGCGCCTCCTGGCGGCGACGGCGGTCTTCATCAAGCAACCGGCGCAGCGCGGCCTTGCCGGCCGAGGTGATCGTATAGCGCGCGATCCGGCCCGCTTTCTGGCAGATGATCCAATCCTTCAGCGCAAAGGCCTGCGCCACCGCCCGATCGACCACGGCGGTGCGGGTTTGTTCCCCATCGGGTCCCGGGCGCAGCACCACCGCCCGGTCAAGATCTGGCGCCACGGCAAGGACGGCATCGGTTTCACACAGGCGGCGCAGGATGCGACGCGCCTCGCGGGCGATGGTGCCTTCATCGCCCTGCGGCGCACGAAAGGGGGCTGTCATGGTGGTTGGCTCCTCTGGTTTGATCTGGGTCTGGGGCCTTTGGGCCGCTGCCACGCCAAGCAGGCTCAGCGCTTCATCCACAAGGGGATCGTCCCGGCGCGCTTCGATGCGTCGAACCCGCCGGCAGATGGTGGAGGGCGCGGTTCCGGTATCGCGCGCAATCTGGCGCAGCGATCGTCCGGCGGCAGTGTGGGCAAGATACTGGCGTGCGGGTTCGGAAAGCCAATCGGCAAGGTCCGGAATGACAAGATTGTCGTCAGGCAAAACAAGGCCGGTTCCGGCAATGGCCGAAGTCATGGCTTACCCCCACTCGTTAAGGACACGGGGGCAGAATTTCGGCGAATTGATTACTGATCGGTTAAAATATGGGGATATCGCGCAATTTGTTACTTTTTCGTAAACAGATAGACGAGCGGCGCACGGTGCATAAACATGTGAGCAACACCCCCCGGCGGCAGGTCAACATGGTCGGATCAAGATCCCACCGACAAGGGCTGACCGATGACCGATCTGACCACCAGGCTCAAGAACATGTATCGACCGCGGCTGCTGGTTCAGGCCGCGCAATTCGCGGCCTTGACGGGCGCCGCGCACCGGCGCGCCGCCCGTCGGCCTGTCGCGGCATTGTTGGCCGAGGAGGAAACGCTGAATGCCGCGCGGCTGGGGGGTGGGTTGGGCTATTCGCCCACCCGCCATGTCGAAGTGATGAGCGCGATCTTGACCGCCGCGCGCGCGGCCCCCTGACGCCTAGATGAAGGCGTCGGGCTCGGCCGCCTTTTTCTGCGCGACATAGGCCTTGAGCGCTTCGTCGATGGCTGGGTCCAGATAGGGCTGCTGGTAATCGGCCAGCATTTTCTGAAGCTTGGCCGTGGCCAGTTCCTCGGTCGAACGGCTGCCTTCGTCGACCCATGTCTCGTAGGGTTTGTAATCCAGCACCCCCGTCCGCCAAAACGCGCTGGAATAGTTTTCCTGCGTATGCGCGCAGCCAAGGAAATGCCCCCCCGGCCCCACTTCGCGCAGCGCGCCCATGGCTTGGGCGTTGGCATCCATCGGAACGCCTTCGGCCAGCTTGTGCAAGATGCCCAGCTGATCGGCATCCATCACGAATTTCGCCGGGCTGGCGACCAGACCGCCCTCCAACCAGCCGCAGGCGTGCAGCATGAAGTTGACCCCCGACAACAGCGCCGAATTCAGCGAATTGGCGGTTTCATAAGCGGCCTGCGCATCGGGCAGCTTCGATCCGGTGAACGACCCGCCCGAGCGATAGGGCAGGTTCAACCGGCGCGCCAATTGCCCCGCGCCATAGGTGATCTGGCTGGCCTCGGGGGTGCCAAAGGTGGGCGCCCCGGAATTCATGTCGATCGAGGTGACGAAGGCGCCGAAAATCATCGGGCTGCCGGGCCGGATCAGCTGGCTGTAGGCGATGCCCGCCAGCACCTCGGCCAGAACTTGCGTCAGTGTGCCGGCCACTGACACGGGCGCCATCGCGCCGCCGACGATGAAGGGCGAAATGATGCAAGCCTGGCCCGCGGCCGCATAGACTTCGAGCGCGCCCATCATGGTGCTGTCGAAGGTCAGCGGCGAATTGATGTTGATCAGCGAGGTCATGACGCAGTTCTGATCCACCACGTCCGACCCGAACAAGATGCGCGACATCTCCACCGAATCGGCGGCCCGAACGGGTTCGGTCACCGACCCCATGTAGGGTTTGTCCGACAGCGCCATATGGGCATAGAGCATATCGAGATGGCGCTTGTTGACCGGCACATCGGTCGGTTCGCAGATGGTGCCGCCCGAATGGTGCAGCCATTTCGACATGTAGCCCAGCTTCACGAACATCTCGAAATCGGCGATGGTCGCATAGCGCCGCCCGCCTTGCGGATCGCGCACGAAGGGCGGGCCATAGACGGGCGCCAGCACCAGCGATTTGCCACCGATTTCAACATTGCGGGCGGGGTTGCGCGCAATCTGGGTAAAGCGCGCGGGCGCGGTTGCGCACAGTTTCCGTGCCAGCCCGCGGGGAATGTGCACGCGTTCACCGCGCACATCGGCCCCGGCATCGCGCCAGCGCGCCAGCGCGCCGGGATTGTCCACGAAATTGACGCCGATTTCCTCGAGCACGGTTTCGGCATTGGCTTCGATGATCTCGATCGCCTCGGGGGTCAGGATCTCGAAATTCGGAATGTTGCGTTCGATGAACCGCGCGGTTTCGAAGCTGATGGCCGAGCGTTCGGCCCGCCGCGCGGCGCCGCCGCCGCCCCGCACGCGCCGTGCTGCTGTCTGTTCCGCGACCGACATGTCCCGATCTCTCCCGGCTGTGGTGATGTCGCCGTTTCCTAGCGCGCCTGTCGGTTCAGGCTTGCGTCGATTGCGGCACCTCGGGCGGGAAAGCGACATGGGCTGGTCCAAGGCGGGCTTGCAAGGGCCATCGCCCGGCCCTAATGCGGGGCCATGAGCACCCACGCCGCCCCCGCCCCGCATGACCACGACCGCCTGCTGATCATCGATTTCGGCAGCCAGGTGACGCAATTGATCGCCCGCCGCCTGCGCGAGCTCAGGGTCTATTGCGAAATCCACCCCTATCAGAATGTCACCGATGGCTTTCTGGATGCCTTTGCACCCAAGGCGGTGATCTTTTCGGGGGGGCCCGACAGCGTGACGCGCGAAGGCTCGCCGCGGCCGCCGGCCTCGATCTACCGGCGGGGCGTGCCGATCCTGGGCATCTGCTATGGTCAGCAGGTGATGATGCAAGACCTGGGCGGCCGGGTGGAAGCGGGCGAACATGCCACCGCCGAATTTGGCCGGGCCTTCGTCACCCCGACCGGCCCGGCGCCCGAGTTTCTGGCCGGTTGGTTTGCCGAGGGTGGGCGTGAACAGGTCTGGATGAGCCATGGCGATCACGTCTCGGCGATTGCGCCGGGCTTTGCGGTGTTCGGCACCTCGCCGGGGGCGCCCTTTGCCATCACCGCCGATCTGGAGCGCCGCTTTTACGCCGTTCAATTCCACCCCGAGGTGCACCACACCCCGAACGGGGCCAGGCTCTACGAGAATTTCATCAAGATGGCGGGGTTTCGCGGCGACTGGACCATGGGCGCCTACCGCGAAGAAGCCATCGCGCGCATCCGCCAGCAAGTGGGTTCGGCGCGGGTGATCTGCGGCCTGTCGGGTGGGGTCGATTCCTCGGTGGCGGCGGTGCTGATCCATGAGGCCATCGGCGATCAGCTGACCTGCGTGTTCGTCGACCATGGGCTGTTGCGCCAAGGCGAAGCCGAACAGGTCGTGACCATGTTCCGCGACCATTACAACATGCCGCTGATCCATGCACAGGAAAGCGAACGCTTCTTGTCAGCACTCGATGGCGTCAGCGACCCCGAGGTCAAGCGCAAGACCATCGGCAAGCTGTTCATCGATGTGTTCCAGCATCATGCCGACCAGATCGAGGGCGCGGCGTTCCTGGCCCAGGGCACGCTTTATCCCGATGTGATCGAATCGGTCAGCTTTTCCGGGGGCCCGTCGGTCACGATCAAATCGCACCACAATGTCGGCGGCCTGCCCGAAAAGATGGGGCTGAAGCTGGTCGAACCGTTGCGCGAATTGTTCAAGGACGAAGTGCGCGCCCTTGGGCGTGAATTGGGCCTGCCTGACCACTTCATCGGCCGCCATCCCTTTCCGGGCCCCGGTCTGGCCATCCGCTGCCCCGGCGAGATCACGCGCGAAAAGCTCGATATCCTGCGCAAGGCCGACGCCGTGTTCATCGACCAGATCCGCAAGCACGGGCTGTACGATGACATCTGGCAGGCCTTCGTGGCGATCTTGCCGGTGCGCACGGTGGGGGTGATGGGCGATGGGCGGACCTATGATTTCGCCTGCGCGCTCAGGGCGGTGACATCGGTGGATGGCATGACGGCGGATTATTACCCCTTCAGCCATGCGTTCCTGGGCGAAACCGCCACGCGCATCATCAACGAGGTCAAGGGCATCAACCGCGTGACCTATGACATCACGTCGAAGCCGCCCGGGACGATCGAGTGGGAATAAGGCAGCCGGGCCGCTGGGCGGGGCGGCTGATCGGTGGCGCGGCGGCGCTGTGGCTGGCGGGTCTTGTCGCCATTTGCCTGTGGACCGCGGCCTGGCCCATGGCCGCCCCCCTGCCCCAAGGCGACGCGATCCTTTGCCTTGGCGCGGGCGTCGATGCCGAGGGGCGGATCGATCCGGCCAGCCGGACCCGCGCGGGGCGCTGCGCAGAGCTGGCGCGCGCCGGGGCGGCCCCGGTTCTGGTGATGACAGGCGGGCCGCTGCGGGCGGGCATGCCCACGGCCGCCGACGGCATGGCGGATGTGGCGCGTGCCGCAGGCACGGGCGATGCAACGATCCTGTTGGAAGACCGGTCCCATTCCACGCTGCAAAACGCGTTGTTCAGCCTGCGGCTGGTGGCGCCCGATGCGCGGTTGATCCTGGTGACCGAGGCGTTCCACCTGCCGCGCGCCTGGATGTCGTTTCGGGCGATGGGGGCGCAGGATCTGGTGCTTTACCCATCCGAACGGTTGCGCCGCACGGCCCGTGGGCGCCCTGCTTGGCACATGCTGCTGCGCGAAAGCCTGGCGCTTTGGTTCAACGCCGGGCGGCTTGGCGCCTGGTGGCTGGGCGGTATGGCCGGCATCCCCGAGGACCGGCGCGCGGTTTGGCTAAAGTGACGGGAGTGAGAGGCGCAGGGCGCGCCGGCCGCACAGCGGCCCCGATGCGCCCCACCCTGCGGCGATCGTTCAACGATAGGCGTGCAAACGCCCCTCGGTGCTGACGACCAGCAGTGTATCGCCCACCACGATCGGATGTGACGCCGCCCCGCCGCGCACGGCCAGGCTGCCCATTGGCGCGCCACTTTCGGGGGCAAAGAGCCGGATCACCCCATCGCCCGAGGCCACGACCAGCTGACCGCCCGCCAGGATCGGGCCAAAATGGGTGAACACGGCCTTGCGGCGGCGTTCGCGCC
>JBEAQJ010000003.1:0-4533 GCA_041163945.1 Pseudomonadota bacterium | reverse complement strand
CCGCAGGCGCGATGCGCGCAGGCCCGGCAGGGTCGTTTCGCAGAAACGATCCCGAGAGGGCCGGCCGACGGCATTTCCCGCACCGCATGCTTTGTTGGCGCGCCGCAGGCGCGATGACCGCGGGCCTGCAGCTTCAGATGGTCGACACCAGAGGTAGCTCAGGAACATGCCCAGCAGTACCGACAGCATGAAATAGAGCGTGGCGGCCTCGAGCATCACGCGCAACCGGCGTGACAGGCCGTGACGTTTCCACTGCCACAACAAGATGCCGGCAATCGCGGCCGGAATGTGCAGCGTGGCAAAAACCGCGACCAGCTCCGGCCCCAAGGCGCCGATCAGGCCCTGCACACCATCGGGCCAGATCGTCCCCGCCACCCAAAACGCCAGCGCAGACCCCGCCATGGCCCAGAAAAACAGGGCCATCAACACGACCAGAACGGGGTTGGGGGTGTGCTCGCGCATGTCGTTCCTTTCGTGCGTCGTGATGATGCTAGCACGTGATGGCGCGGCTTCGCCATGGACCTTGACGCGCGCTTTCACTAGGCTTCGACCCAGCAACCGCCCGAGGCAGAATGACCGACACCCCCGACACCGCCTACAAGGTGCTGGCCCGCAAGTACCGACCGGCGACCTTTGCCGACCTGATCGGTCAGGACGCGATGGTGCGCACGCTGAAGAATGCCTTTGCCGCGGACCGCATCGCGCAGGCGTTCATGCTGACGGGCATTCGTGGCACCGGCAAGACAACGACCGCGCGCATCATTGCCAAGGGGCTGAATTGCATCGGGCCGGACGGGTCGGGCGGGCCCACGACCGAACCTTGCGGCCAGTGCCAGAACTGCATCGCGATCACCGAGGGCCGCCATGTCGACGTGATGGAGATGGACGCCGCATCCCATACCGGGGTGCAGAACATCCGTGACGCGATCATCGAAACGGTCAGCTATCGCGCAGCGCAGGCACGCTACAAGATCTTCATCATCGACGAGGTCCACATGCTTTCGACAAGCGCGTTCAACGCGCTGTTGAAAACGCTGGAAGAACCGCCGCCGCATGTGAAATTCGTGTTCGCCACGACCGAGATCCGCAAGGTGCCGGTCACGGTTCTGTCGCGCTGTCAGCGCTTTGATCTGCGCCGGATCGAACCCGAGGTGATGATCGCACACCTGCAAAAAGTCGCGGCCCGCGAAGGGGCCCAGATCGCAGACGATGCCTTGGCCTTGATCACGCGCGCCGCCGAAGGGTCGGTGCGCGACGCGATGAGCCTTCTGGATCAGGCCATTTCCCATGGCGCCGGCGAAACCACCGCGACGCAGGTGCGCGCGATGTTGGGGCTGGCCGATCGGGGGCGGGTGCTGGACCTGTTCGAGGCGATCATGCGTGGTGACGCGTCTGCTGCGCTCAGCGCATTGGGCGCGCAATATGCCGATGGCGCCGATCCGATCGCCGTGCTGCGCGATCTGGCGGAAATCACCCATTGGCTGTCGGTGGTCAAGATCACCCCCGAAGCCGCCGACGATCCCACCATTGCCCCCGATGAACGCATCCGCGGCCGCACCTTGGCCGATCGCTTGGCGATGCGCGTGCTGACGCGGATGTGGCAGATGTTGCTGAAGGCGCTGGAAGAGGTCGCGCTGGCACCCAATGCGATGATGGCCGCCGAAATGGCCGTGATCCGGCTGACGCATGTGGCCGAGCTTCCGACGCCGGGCGATTTGGTCAAGAAACTGCAATCCAGCCCACCACCTTTGGGCGGCGTCGGGCGCATGCCGGGCCCGCCCCCCAGCGGCGCTGCCCCCCGCGCGCAAGCCCCGGCCCAAGCGCCGGCCGCCGTTCCATCAGCCCCGCGCGGCGGTGGGTCTGGCGGTGGTCTGCAGCCGGCGCTGCAACCCGAACCCGGCCCCGATCTGGCCCTTTACCCCAGCTTTCGCAGTGTCGTCGCCCTGATCGAGGACATGCGCGACATCAAGCTGTTGGTCGAAATCAAGTCGTGCTTGCGGGTGGTCAGCTACGCGCCCGGCCGGATCGAGGTGCAACCCACCGATGATGCGCCGGGCGACCTGGTGCAGCGGCTCAAGCGGGCGTTGCAGCTTGCCACCGGGGCAAGCTGGATCTTGTCGGTTGCCAATTCCGGCGGGGGTGAGACCATCGCCGAACAGGATCAGGCCGCCGCCCGCGCCGTGGCCGCCGAGGTCGAACAGCACCCGTTGCTGCAAGCGGTCCGGCTTGCCTTTCCCAAGGCGCGCATCGCCAGCATCCGCAGTCGCGCAGATCTGCAGGCCCAGGCGCAGGCCGATGCCTTGCCCGATCTGCCCGACGCCGATGACCTGCCCGAGGATTGGGATCCGTTCGAGGACGAATAGCGCGCTTGTGGCCGCACGCCGGCCCCCTTATCTCTGGGATAACAAGATGAGACGGAGATGTGCGCAATGTTGAAGGGTTTGGGCGGGCTCGGTGGGCTTGGCGATATGGCCAAGATCATGAAACAGGCCCAGGACATGCAGACCAAGATGGCCGAAATGCAAGATGCGCTGGCCAGCTTGACCGTCGAGGGCCAATCGGGCGCGGGTCTGGTCAAGGCCGTTGCCACCGCCAAGGGGGAATTGGTGGGCTTGACCATCGACCCGTCGATTTTCAATCAAGATGACAAGGAAGTGGTCGAAGACCTGATCCTGGCCGCCATCAAGGATGCACAAGCCAAGGCGCAGGAAAAAAGCCAATCCGAATTGGCCAAGCTGACCGAAGGTCTGGGCCTTCCGCCCGGCATGAAGCTGCCGTTCTGAGCCTGCTTTGGCTGAAACACCCAAGGATATCGAGGCCCTGATCGACATGATGGCCCGTTTGCCGGGGCTGGGGCCACGTTCGGCCCGGCGGGCCGTGCTGCAGTTGATCAAGAAGCGCGCGCAGCTGATGCGCCCCTTGGCCGAAGCCATGACGCGTGTGGCCGAGCGTGCGCGCGAATGCTTGAATTGCGGCAATATCGGCACCGCGGATCTTTGCCCGATCTGTTCCGACGATCGCCGTGCCAACGGCCAGATCTGCGTTGTCGAAGACGTGGCCGACCTTTGGGCCATGGAACGGGGGCAGGCGTTTGCCGGGCGTTACCATGTCTTGGGCGGCACGCTGTCGGCGCTTGACGATATCGGCCCCGAGGATCTGCGCATCCCGCGCCTGATCGACCGTGTCACGGGCGAAGCCGTGACCGAGGTGATTCTA
The DNA here is from genome assembly GCA_041163945.1 of Pseudomonadota bacterium. Taxonomy (GTDB): domain Bacteria; phylum Pseudomonadota; class Alphaproteobacteria; order Rhodobacterales; family Rhodobacteraceae; genus Roseicyclus. Next base: position 1,317 of record JBEAQJ010000003.1, on the reverse strand, counting down.
GCCCTGAACGCAACCGTGGATGGGCAGACCACCGCCCACTACATTGCCGATGCGTTGGACGGGCGGGGGGTGGCGGTCACGTCGCTGGCCCAAGGTGTACCCATCGGTGGCGAGTTGGATTACCTCGACGACGGCACGATTTCCGCCGCGCTGCGCGCGCGCAAGGCGATGTGATCGGTCGCCAGCGGTGGCGTGTCACCGAAATTGGGCGCTTGTCGCGGCGGCGATGGATGCTGCCGCGTCGATTTTGACCTGTTTTCGACCCCTCGAACGCACTAACACTTTGGGCTGAAGGTTTGTATGGCGCGCCCGCGCCACAATAAGGAGCAACGCGATGAAGGTTCTTGTGCCCGTCAAGCGCGTGATCGACTACAACGTGAAGGTTCGCGTCAAGGCGGATGGTTCTGGGGTCGATCTCGCCAATGTGAAGATGTCGATGAACCCCTTTGACGAGATTGCCGTCGAAGAGGCCATCCGCCTGAAGGAGGCCGGCAAGGCCGACGAAGTCATCGCGGTGTCAATCGGCGTGAAGCAGGCGCAGGAAACCCTGCGCACGGCGCTGGCGATGGGGGCGGACCGCGCCATTCTGGTCACCGCCACCGACGATGTGCATCAAGATATCGAGCCGCTGGCGGTCGCCAAGATCCTGGCCCGTGTCGCCGCCGAGGAAGGCGCGGGCCTGGTCATCGCGGGCAAGCAAGCCATCGACAACGACATGAACGCGACGGGGCAAATGCTGGCCGCGCTTTTGGGTTGGGCACAAGCGACCTTTGCCAGCGCCCTGACGGTGGACGGCGATCATGCCGCCGTCACCCGCGAGGTCGACGGCGGGCTTCAGACCATCAAGGTCAAGCTGCCGGCCATCGTGACCGTGGATCTGCGCCTGAACGAGCCGCGGTATGCCAGCCTTCCCAATATCATGAAGGCCAAGAAAAAGCCGCTGGATGAAAAGACGGCGGCCGATTACGGCGTCGATGTCACGCCACGCCTGACGGTGATCAAGACCACCGAGCCGGGCAGCCGCAAGGCGGGCGTCAAGGTGGGGTCGGTCGACGAGCTGATCGCGAAACTGAAAGATGAAGCGGGGGTGATCTGATGGCTGTTCTTCTTCTTGCGGATGTGACGAACGGGCAATTGGCGGCCGATCAGGTCTCCAAGGCGCTAAGCGCGGTCGCGGGCTTGGGCGATGTGCATGTGCTGGTGGCCGGCCAAGGCGCCGATGCCGCCGCCGCCGAGGCCGCGACGTTCAAAGGTGTCGCCAAGGTGATCTTTGCGGGCGATCACGGGTTTTGCCATATGCTGGCCGAACCTGTCGCC
>JBEAQJ010000002.1:0-7110 GCA_041163945.1 Pseudomonadota bacterium | reverse complement strand
CGTGCCATTGAACCAGCCCTCCCTTATTTCTTCTTGCCGGCAATGGCCTTTGCGGGGCCCTTGCGCGTGCGTGCGTTGGTGTGGGTCCGCTGACCGCGGACAGGCAGGTTGCGGCGATGACGCAGGCCACGGTAGCAGCCAAGATCCATCAGACGCTTGATGTTCATCGAGGTTTCGCGCCGCAGATCGCCTTCGACGGAGTAATTCGCGTCGATGTGTTCGCGGATCTGCAAAACTTCGCTGTCCGACAGCTGGTTCACGCGGCGGGCCTGGTCGATGCCCACGGCGTCACAGATGGCTTTTGCGGAAGCCGGGCCGATGCCCGTGATATAGGTCAGCGCGATCGGAACGCGCTTTGAAGTGGGGATGTTCACCCCTGCAATACGTGCCAAGGTAATCTCGTCCTTTGCGTTGCGAGCCCGTAGCGCCAGGCCCTTTTTTCACAACCCAAGGCCCCGGGGCCAAAATGGCCGAAGGACCCTGACTTTCAGGTCGAAAGCCGACGGGTCAGACCCGCCAACATTTCATGATTCCCATAGGGAAGCCGCCGTGTAGGCGCATTTGCCAAGGGCGTCAAGGGCCGGGACCCTGCCCCCCGACACGCCTTGGCAGACGTTATTCGAGGATGGCCGCGATCTGGCCCGCAACCGCGTCGATCTCGGCCAGGCCATCGACAGCCTTGAGCATGCCCTTGGCATGGTAATAACCGATCAGGGGCGACGTCTGCTTGTAATAGGCCATCAGCCGTGTCTTCAGGCTTTCGGCATTGTCGTCGGCGCGCACCGGCTGGCCTGCGGCGCGGGCTTCTTCGGCGCGGCCGACGATGCGGCCCACCAGCACCTCGTCATTGACGCGCAATTCGATCACCGCATCGATCGCCTGGCCCATTTCGGCCAGCAGCGCCCCAAGGGCATCGGCCTGCGCCAAGGTGCGCGGAAAGCCGTCAAAGATGAAACCCTGTCCACCCTGCGCCAGCTTTTCGCGGATCAAGCCGATGACGATCTCGTCGGTGACAAGGGCGCCCTTGGCCATCACCTCGGCCACACGGCGGCCCATTTCGCTTCCCGACGCCTGCGCCTCGCGCAGCATGTCGCCGGTGGACAGCTGCACCAAGCCACGGGTTTCGGTCAGAATGCGTGCCTGCGTGCCTTTGCCCGCGCCGGGTGGTCCCAGAAGAATGATGTTCACGGTCATCTCCGTTCGGGCGGTTTGCGCGGCTTGGCACTTGTGCCCTTGCGACCACGCAGTTGCGATTTTTCGATCAGGCCTTCGTATTGATGCGCCAAAAGATGGCTTTGGATCTGCTGCACGGTGTCCATGCCGACCGACACGATGATCAGGATCGACGTGCCGCCGAAATAGGCCGTGATGGCCAGGTTGGTGCGCACGATTTCCGGCATCAAGCACACCAGCGCCAGATAGGCGGCACCCAGCACCAAGATGCGGTTGACCACGTATTCCAGGTATTCCGACGTTTTCTTGCCGGGCCTGATGCCGGGGATGAACCCATTTTGGTTCTTCAGATTGTCGGCCACATCATCGGTCTTGAACGCGACATTGAGCGTGTAGAAATAGGTGAAGAACACGATCATGCCGGCAAAGAACAACAGATAGAGCGGCTGGCCTGGGCCGAAATTGGCCAAGATCCAGCCCATCACCGGCCCCGAGGCTTGCCCACCCGAAAACGTGGTCAGCGTGGTGGGCAGCAACAGCAACGACGAGGCAAAGATCGCCGGGATCACGCCGGCCGGGTTCACCTTGACCGGCAGGTGGCTGGACCCGCCGTCATAGACCTTCATCCCCACTTGCCGGCGCGGATACTGGATGTGGATCTTGCGCAGGCTGCGTTCCATGAAGACCACGAAAAACAGCGTGCCGATCAGCATCACGATGACGCCAAGGATGGCCGGTGTGCTCAACGCACCCGAGCGGCCCGATTCAAAGAACTGCGCCAAGGCGGCGGGAATCTCGGCAATGATGCCCACAAAGATGATCAGCGAAATGCCGTTGCCGATACCGCGCTGGGTGATCTGTTCGCCCAGCCACATCAGGAACATGGTCCCGCCCACCAGCGTGATCACGCAGGCCGCGCGGAAAAACCAGCCGGGGTCAGAGGCAAGCCCGCCCGATTCCATCGACACGGCCAAGCCATAGGCCTGTGCCGTGGCCAGCACGACGGTGCCGTAGCGGGTGTATTGATTGAGCTTCTTGCGGCCCGCCTCGCCCTCTTTCTTCAGCTGCTCCATGGCAGGCACCATGGCCGCCATGAGCTGCACGATGATCGAGGCCGAAATGTAAGGCATGATGCCCAGCGCAAAGATGCCCATCCGGCTGAGTGCACCGCCGGTGAACATGTTCAGCACGCCACCCAGACCCGCAGCCGCTTGATCGAAAAACGCCCGCAACTCGACACCATCGATCCCGGGGACCGGGATGTAGGTGCCGATGCGATAGATGATCAGAAGGCCAAGGGTGAACCAGATGCGCTGGCGCAGTTCGGTCGCTTTGCCGAATGCCCCCCAGCTCATGTTCGCGGCCATTTGCTCCGCTGCTGATGCCATGGCGCCTCTCTCATGGGCAATGCGCCGCAGAAACCGGGCTGGCGGTCCTGCGGCGCGAAAAATCCTGATGACTATGTAGGCCGTACGCATGCGGCCCACAAGCGACGGGGGGCCGCAGCCCCCCGCGCCGGATCACTCGGCCGCAGCGACCTGCGTTGTTTTCAGGCTGCCGCCCGCCTTTTCGACCGCAGCCACAGCCGCGCGCGATGCGCCGGTCACGGCAAGGTTGAGCTTGGCGGTGACATCACCCTTGGCCAGAACCCGGATCCCATCGAGCTTGCGGCGCACCAGCCCCGAAGCCACCAGCGTGTCTTCGGTGATCTCGGCTTTCGCGTCAATCTTGCCGGCCTCGATGAATTTCACGATCAGGCCCAAGTTGACCACGGCGAATTTCTTGCGGTTGGGCTTGTTGAAGCCGCGCTTGGGAAGGCGCTGATAGAGCGGCATCTGCCCGCCTTCGTAGGCGTTGATCGCCACACCCGAACGGGATTTCTGGCCCTTGATACCACGGCCAGCGGTCTTGCCCTTGCCCGAGCCGGGCCCGCGGGCGATGCGCTTGGCTTTCTTGGCGGCGCCGGGATTGTCCCGAAGTTCATGCAGTTTCATGTCGCGTCTCCTTTTGACCGGATGTGGCCTGCTTGCGACGGGCGGGCCAACCTCGGCATGTCGATGGTGTGCTTTGGCCGGATGGGGGCCTGCGGCCCCATCCGGCCGGGGCGCTTAGCCCCGTTCTTCGATGATCTCGACCAGATGCGGGATCTTGGCGACCATGCCGCGCACCGACGGCGTGTCTTCCAGCTCGCGGGTCTTGTGCATCTTGTTCAGCCCAAGCCCGATCAGGGTGCGGCGCTGGATGTCGGGGCGGCGTGCAGGCGAACCGACCTGTTTGACAACGATTGTCTTTGCCATGTGCCTCAGGCCTCCTCGGCGATCTGGGTGGCATCCTCGCGCTTGGGCAGGATGTCGGCCACTTTCTTGCCACGGCGCGCTGCGACCTGGCGGGGCGAGGTTTCATTGCGAAGCCCGTCAAGCGTTGCGCGGATCATGTTGTAGGGGTTCTGCGACCCGGTCGATTTCGCGACCACGTCCTTGACCCCCAGCATTTCGAACACGGCGCGCATCGGGCCGCCGGCGATGATGCCGGTGCCTTCGGGCGCGGTGCGCATCACCACGCGGCCAGCGCCATGGTGGCCCTGCGCATCGTGATGGAGCGTGCGGCCTTCCTTCAGCGGCACGCGGATCAATTGCCGGCGCGCCTGTTCGGTCGCCTTGCGGATGGCCTCGGGCACTTCTTTCGCCTTGCCCTTGCCAAAGCCCACACGACCGCGCTGATCGCCCACGACCACGAGGGCCGCGAAACCGAAGCGCTTGCCGCCCTTCACGGTCTTGGACACGCGATTGATCGCGACCAGACGTTCCGCGAATTCGGGGGTTTCCTCGCGCTCTTCGCGGCGGCGTCCCCGGCGTTGATCACCGCGCTGTTCGCGCTGTTCACGTTCTGCCATGTGCTGGCGTCCTTCTTGTCGGTGACGCCCAAAGGCGCCGGTTGGTGTCGATCGTGGTGAACGGGCGCCTACCGGCCCCTTCCCCGATCATCGAGGGCGCCCGGATCGGGGCACCCTGCAAAGGATCGCGGCGCGCCCGGGGGCACGCCAGACCCATCAGAACTTCAGCCCGCCTTCGCGCGCTGCGTCGGCCAAGGCCTTGACCTTGCCATGGAACAAGAAGCCGCCGCGGTCGAAGTACACTTCTTCCACGCCGGCTTTCTTGGCGCGTTCGGCAATCGCGGCGCCCACCTTTGCGGCGGCCTCCACGTTGTTCTTGCCGACCACGCCCAGCTCTTTTTCCAGCGAAGAGGCAGCGGCCAGCGTCACCCCTTTGGCATCGTCGATCAGCTGGACGCTGATGTTCTTGTTGGAACGATGCACGGACAGGCGCAAACGCCCATTCGCCATCGCGCGCAATTTGTTCCGGTTGCGCAGGCGGCGCTTCTGGAACAGGTCTCGTGTGCTCAGTGCCATTTGCGTCGCCCTTACTTCTTCTTGCCTTCCTTGCGGAAGATGTACTCGCCCTTGTAGCGGATACCCTTGCCCTTGTAGGGCTCGGGCGCACGCCACTCGCGGATGTTGGCGGCCACTTGGCCCACCAGCTGCTGGTCGATACCTTCCACGATGATTTCGGTGTTCTTGGGCGTCGTGACCGTCACGCCGGCCGGAACGTCGAAATCGACATCATGGCTGTAACCCAGGGCCAGCTTCAGCACGTTGCCCTGCATGTTGGCCCGATAACCCACACCCTGGATTTCAAGTTCGCGCTTGAAGCCTTCGGTCACGCCGGTCACCAGATTGGCAACCATGGAGCGTGACATGCCCCACTGCTGGCGCGCGCGCTTGGACTTGCCGCGCGGCATGACCGACACGGCATTGTCGGCCACGCTGAGCGTGACATCGTCGGTTGCGGTGAAGCTGCGGGTGCCCTTGGGCCCCTTCACCTCGATGGTCTGACCCGAGACGGAGGCAGAGACCCCCGACGGCAGTCCGACCGGTTTTTTCCCAATTCGAGACATGTGCCGTTCCTCCTCAGAACACGGTGCAGAGCACTTCGCCGCCGACATTGTGCGCGCGGGCGGCCGCATCGGTCATCACGCCCTTGGACGTGGAGACGATGGAAACGCCCAGGCCCTGGCGGACCTGCGGAATGTCACCAACGCCCAGATAGACGCGGCGGCCGGGTTTCGAGACGCGCTTGAGCTCGCGGATGACCGGGGTGCCTTCGTAATACTTCAGGCTGATTTCAAAGGCCGGATGGCCGTTGGCATCGGTCGCGGGCTCATAGCCACGGATATACCCCTCGGCGGCAAGCACATCGAGCACGCGGGCGCGCTGCTTGGAGGCGGGGGTCATGACGGTGGACTTTCCACGCATCTGCGAATTGCGGATGCGGGTCAGCATATCGCCGATAGGATCATTCATCGGACGCTCTCCTTACCAGCTCGACTTGACCATGCCGGGGATCTGACCCATCGAGGCCAGATCGCGCAGCATGATCCGCGACATTTTCAGCTTGCGATAGTAGGCCTTGGGCCGACCGGTGAGCTGGCAGCGGTTGTGAAGCCGGCTGGGCGAGGAATTGCGCGGCAGCTTCGCCAGTTTCAGGCGGGCCTTGAAGCGCTCTTCCATCGGCTTCGATTCATCGGTTGCGATCTCTTTCAGCGCCGCGCGCTTGGCGGCGTAGCGGGCCACCAGCTTTTGACGCTTGAGTTCGCGGTTCACCATGGAAACTTTGGCCATGTGTCTCTCTCCCTCGGGCGTCAGGCGTTGAAAGGCATGTTGAAGTGCTTGAGCAGCGACTTCGCTTCGGCATCGGACTTGGCGGTCGTGACGATCACCACATCCAAGCCCCAGACTTCATCAACCTTGTCAAAGTTGATCTCGGGAAACACGATGTGTTCCTTGATCCCCATCGCGAAGTTGCCGCGCCCGTCAAAGGCGGGTTTCACGCCCCGGAAGTCGCGGATGCGAGGCATCGCGACCGTGATCAGGCGGTCCATGAAATCATACATGCGGTCGCCGCGCAGCGTGACCTTGGCGCCCAGCGTCATCCCTTCGCGGACCCGGAAGCCGGCGATGGAATTCTTGGCGATGGTCGCCACAGCCTTTTGGCCCGCGATGGTGGTCAGATCTTCGACCGCGGATTTCGCTTTTTTCGAATCCCGCACCGATTCCGCACCGCAGCCGATGTTGAGAACGATTTTCTCAAGCCGGGGGATCTGCATGTCGTTGGAATAGCCAAATTCCGCCTTCAGCGCGGGTTTGATCACCTCGCGGAAATGCGTCTTCAGGCGCGGGGTATAAGTCGCGGTATCAAGCATCGATCACGTCCCCCGTGGTCTTGGCGACACGCAGCTTCTTGCCGTCTTCGATCTTGAAGCCGACGCGCGTGGGCTTGCCGTTCTTGTCCAGGAGCGACAGGTTCGACAGGTCGATGGGCATCGCTTGCGGGATGCGGCCGCCCTGGGTGCTGGCGCTTTGCTTGGTGTGGCGGATGGCGATGTTCACACCGTCGACGATGGCCTTGCCGTCCTTGGGCATGACGGCGGTGATTTCACCGGTCTTGCCCTTGTCCTTGCCGGCCAGCACGACGACCTTGTCGCCCTTTTTCAGCTTTGCAGCCATCACAGCACCTCCGGCGCGAGCGAGATGATCTTCATGAAGTTCTTCGCGCGCAGCTCACGAACCACGGGCCCGAAGATGCGGGTGCCGACAGGTTCGTTGTTGTTGTTGAGGATGACGGCAGCGTTGCGGTCAAAGCGGATGGAGGTTCCATCCTCGCGACGCACTTCCTTGGCGGTGCGCACGACGACGGCCTTGCGGACATCGCCCTTTTTGACACGGCCGCGCGGAATGGCCTCTTTCACCGACACCACGATGATGTCGCCGACCGAGGCATACCGGCGGTGCGAGCCGCCCAGAACCTTGATGCACTGAACCTTCCGGGCACCGGAATTGTCAGCCACATCCAGATTGGTCTGCATCTGGATCATTTGGTT
>JBEAQJ010000001.1:0-12007 GCA_041163945.1 Pseudomonadota bacterium | reverse complement strand
GTCAATGACCGGGTGATGCGCCTGTTGTTCTTTCTGGCCACCTGCCGCGATCATGGCGCGGCGCGTGTCACGGCCATTGCCCCTTACCTGCCCTATGGGCGCAAGGACCGGCGCACCAAGGATTTCGATCCGTTGGGTGCGCGCTACATCGCGCAAGCCATCGAGGCCATGGGCTGCGACCAGCTTGTCACGCTCGAGGCGCACAACACCGCCGCGCTCGAATGTGCCTTTCGCCGGCCGGTGCTGCATCTGGCGAGCGATCGGCTTTGGGCGGCCGATATCGCGGCACGGCTTGACCCGCCGGGGCTGCCGCTGGCGGTGCTGTCGCCCGATCCGGGCGGGATCAAGCGCGCGCAGCTGATGGGCGAGGCGCTGGAAACCGCAACCGGGCGCGCGGTGCGCTTTGGCTTGGTGGAAAAGCGGCGCAGCGCGGGCGTGGTCACCGGCACGGCGGTGGCGGGCGATGTCATGGGGGCTGCGGTGCATATCGTGGATGACATGATCTGTGGCGGCACAACCTTGCTGCGCGCCGCCCAAGCCGCCCGCGCGCGGGGGGCGGCACAGGTGCATGGGCTGGCCACGCACGCGCTGTTCACCGATGGGCTGGACACGGCACTGGTCGGCAACGGGGTGTTCGACAGCCTGACCGTGACCGACGCCACCGCGCCCTTTGCGCATGCGGCCATCGGTTTGGCCGGGCGGCTGCGCGTGCTGGGCACCGGCCCGATGATCGCCGCCGCCATCGCGCGCATCCACAAGGGCCGCCCCGAATGCCCCCCTGCCCCACCCTGTGCCGTACCGCTTGAGACCCATCAATGACCGCAAGCCGATGGGCCAGCATGCTGAAGGGGCGCGATGACACAGGGAGACGGTGATGAAAATCTCGAAAGCCATGCACCCAAAGGCCACATGGGCCAGCGCCGACACCTCGGTTCAAGAGGTGGCGCGCATGATGGAAAAGGATGATATCGGCGCCGTGCCGATCGGTCGCGACGACAAGCTGGTGGGCATGCTGACCGACCGCGACATTGCGCTGCGCGTCGTGGCGCGCGGGCTGGACCCGGCGCACACCACCGCCGAGGCGGTGATGACCAAGGGTATCGTCTGGTGTCGCCTGTCGTCGTCGGTCGAGGACGCGATCCACCTGATGGATCAAAAGCAGATCCGTCGCCTGCCCGTGATCGATGACAACAAGCGCCTGGTCGGCATGCTGAGCTTGGGGGATATCGCCCATTCGGTCAGCCGCGAATTGTCGGGCGAGGTGCTGCATGCCGTGGCCGATCATCATGACGGCGCCGCCCGGCGGGCCGCACCATGACGCGGGTCTGGGCGGCGCTGGCCGCAGTTGCGCTGATGACGGGGTGCGAAAACCTGACCACCGAACAACGCACCTTGGTGGGGATCACCGCCGGGGCGGCCACGGGTCTGATCACCGCCGAAGCCCTGGATGCCGATTCCAACTGGCGGCTGATCGCGGCCCTGGCGGGTGCGGCGGCGGGCACGCTGGTGGCGCAGAATTCCGCCGCAGGGCGCTGTGCCTATGCGCGTGGCGACGGCACCTATTTCGTGGCATCCTGCCCCTAAAGCGACGGGGCCGGGGCGGGGCCTGTCGGTGCGCCGCCAATGCCCCCCTAGTGCAACGCCTTGCCCTGTGCCGGCGTCAGGATCTCGTCAGAGATGGCGTCGATCAGCTCTGGCTCGCCGGCTTCGGCGGCCAGGTCTTCCATGTTGAGCACGGCCACCAGATCAGGGCGGATGATGTCAAGGATGCCATCATCTGCGAGCGCATGAAAGGCACGGCTGATCGATTCCGCGCGCGCGCCCAAAAGCTGTGAAACATCGGCCCGGCTGATCGGAACGCGGATGGTCAAACGCCCGTTCATCGTTCCGAACAGGTGTTCGACCTTGTGAAAGCGGGTGCACAGCATCAACAAAAAGCCCGCCAAACGCCCCCGCACCCGCGGGTTGGACAACACGATCATCCAGTCGCGGCTACGGTCGATTTCCGACAGGAATTGAAGCAAGATGATCCGGTCCAGTTCGGGGCAGCGTGTCAGGAGCGCCTCGAACGGACCACGCCGAAAGTTTAGCAAGGTGCAGTCGGTTGCCGCTTCAAGCGTGAATTGCATCGGCCCGTCGAAAACACGCCCGAACATGTCACCCGATACCAGCAAACCCACGACATGCTGGCGCCCGTCGGGCAGGGTTTTTTGCATGCGCAAGATACCGTCGGTGACGAAGCCAATGGTGTCGAAGGCATCGCCGGCATCGGCCAGCAGCTGCCCTGCGGCCAGCTTTCGCATCTGCCCCAGCGCGTTCAATTCGGCCAGAATCGGCTCCGGCAAATTCGCGAGCTCCGGGATCATCCGCGACACGCAGATACCGGGCTTTCGTGACATGGTGGCCATGCTTTTCCCTCGTTTCGGTTCTTGCTTCATCCCCGCTAGGACGCGCGCGGTGTTCAGCCCGGGGCGCCCCCGGAAATGTGCCTTATTGGAAGTTTATCGTCATAAGATTGCCATAAAGGTTAACAAAAGATTTACAACCACAATCTTTGGCAAGAACAAAGTACTCTTCATTGCTCAAAATCAATGCGTTGACCCCAAAGCGTTCCATACATGTAAATATTAACTGTGTTTAATATTGGGATTCGCAATTATGAGCCATCGAACCTGGGCCTTGGTGACAGATGGCGTCCGGGCGCGCGTTCTGCGGCGGCTTGATGGGGCGGATGGGCAAGACCCGGTCGCGTTTTTCGACAAGTCCGAAGCCCGGCATCTGCGCGCACAGCTGACGGCCGGCGTGCGCGGCGACCGGTCGCGCAACACCGGCGCAGACCAGGATGATGCCCCACGGCAACCCGGCCCGATCCAGTCCGACATGCAAGACTTTGCACAAGAGATTCTGGGCCGGCTTGCCGCCTATGAACGCGCGCATGATCTGGACCGGCTGGCGATCTTTGCCCCCCCCGCGATGCTGGCAATCTTGCGGCGCGAACTGCCCGCAAACCTTCGGCGCATCCTGCTGATGGATCGTGCCGTGAACCTGATGACCCTGCCCGAAGACGCGCTGCGCGGCCGGGTGCTGCACCTGATCCACGATCACACCAACCGCCACTGTGCCTGATGGTGGCCCAAACCGGGAGACGTCGCCAATGACCTTGCTGCAAACCCCAATCGCCGCGCAACATTGTGCGCAGTGCCCGCTGGCCAGTCGCGCGATCTGTCGTGCCGTTTCGGCGGCAGCCGCGGCCACGGGTGGGCGCCAAGGCCCAAGGCTGCGCCGGTTTCCCGCCGATTGGGTGCTGCGCGAAGACGGCGAGACCCCGAAGCTGACCGGCATCTTGCGCCGCGGCTATCTGCGCACCGAGCGCATCCTGGAAGACGGGCGGCGCAGCATCGTCGATCTGGCCGTGCCGTCCGATCTGGTCGGCATCCGGATGGATGACGCCTATAGCGGAACGGTCGCGGCGGCGACCGATGTCGAGATCTGCACCTTCGATCCGCAACTGCTGCGCAGCCTCAAGGCGCGCGATCCGAAGCTGCGGCTGGATATCCTGCGCGCCACCGCCCGCCGCCACGCCCGCCAGCTGGATCTGGTCTGGCGGCGCGGGGCGCTGAACAGCCGCGAACGCATCATCGCCTTTCTGACCATGGCGGCCGAAATCATGCCCAGCGAACCCCTGCCCGACGGAAGCCTTGTGTTGTCGATGCCGATCTCGCGGCGCGATTGGGCCGATCTGACCAACACCACGGTGGAAACGATCTGCCGAACCTTGGGGCAGTTGGTGGCGCAGGGGCATCTGCAAAGCCTTGCGCCCGCCCGTTACCGGATCAAGGATCTGGCGGCGCTGTCGGAATTGGCGGGGCTTGACCCGCAGCTGGACGGCATGGCACAGGGCGCGCCCCGATCCGACATGGCGGCATCCGCCGGAGGCCGATCATCGCATCGCATGCCGGGCCAGATCGGCGCCGCATCGCTGGCGGGCGGGGCCCGGTCCGGGGTGCCCAAGGTTCAGATGGCGCAAGGCATCGTCGCGCACTGACCTGCGGCGCCGGGCGCTGCTTGATGGCCGTCAATGCGCCCCCATGGCCCGAAAGGGCACAGTCACCCCGAACACCACAGGCCCGCCGCCCGCGGCAGCGCCCCAACCCCAGACAGGAGGAACCGCATGCCAAACAACAGCTCATCCGTCGATGTGCAGCGCGACACCGCCCCAAGCCCACAGCCCGGCCGCGAAACCTGGGCGCCGCTGGTCAGCTTGCGTGACGAAATCGACCGGCTGTTCGATGATTTCGGGGCCGGGTTCTGGCGCCACCCGCTGGCCCGCCGCGTTGCGGCACGGCCCTCTTTCGGGCTGGAGCTGCCCTTGTCGCCCGTGGTGGAAGTGGTTGATTGCGATGGCGAATACCGTGTCACGGCGGAATTGCCCGGGCTTGCCCCGGCGGATGTCGAGATCAAGATCGCCGATGGTCTGCTGACGATCCGGGGCGAGAAATCGGACGAAACGCGGGATGAAAAGGCCGACTATCTGCTAAGCGAACGCCGCTACGGCGCCTTTCAGCGCAGCCTGCGTCTGCCCTCGGGGGCCGATCCCGACAAGATCACCGCGCAGCTGGCGCATGGCATCCTGACGGTGACGATGCCCAAAACGGCCGCAGCCCGTCAGCAGGAACGCAAGATCGAGGTCAAGGCGGCCTAGGCCCCACAGGTCCGCCTTGCGCGTGCCGTCCCATCGGCACGCAAAGGGCCCGGCGGCACGTGTCCCCAAGCCGCCGGGCCCATGTTTTTTGGGCCTGTATGTGCCCATGTGGGCCCGCGTTTGCCGTGTGTCCATCAATCCGGGCGGGCCCATTGGGCGATGCGGGCCCCGCCCGTTGTTGCCGGTTCGGTCAGTCCTGAACCGATTCCAGATAGCGCGCGAGCGACAAGATCCGGCCGCGCACGATCACCTCGGCGCCAAAGGGGCCCGCGTCTTCGACCGCCGAGGCCATGTAGCGCGCGCCCCAGACGGGCATCATCGTGCCATGCGGGCCCAGGCCGCTGCGCCCATCGATCACCTGGATGACGGCGAGCAGGGGAAATTCCCCGTCGTTTTCGGCCGCAAGCCGCGTCAGCCCCGGTGTGGGCACATTCAGGTAGCGCGCGACCGGCCCGTCGCCGCGCGCGGTGTCGCCGTGACAGGCCGAGCAGCTGTACATGTATTCGATGCGGCCGGGTTCATCGGCGGCGGCCGGCGCGGGGGCTGATATGGCCCCCAAGCCCAGCACACCAAAGGCCAGAAGCGGGGTGGCGAAACGGGGCGCCAACCGGCGCGAAACGGGGGGTCGCGGGGGCATCGTCATCTACTGTGGTTGGGCAAAGGGGGTGCGCCCATCCTGCGCCGCGCCCGCCCCGTGGGCATTGATGGCCCGCAACCGGCCGGGGGCCACGGGGTTGCGCATCGTCAATGCCTACAGGCCCGATGCGGCTAGCATCGCAAGCTGTTCAACCCCGCAGCCGATGGAGGATCATGATGGGCGACAAGGAACTCAGACTGGATATTCTGGAAGAGCTGGATCTGGAGCCAAGCTTCGATGCGGCCGATATCGGCGTGGCCGTCGACGGCAATGTGGTGACGCTGAGCGGGCATGTGCGGTCGTTCAGCGACAAGGTCACGGCACGCGAAATCGTCGAACGCATCGCCGGGGTGCGCGCCATCGCCGACGAGATCGAGGTGCGCCCCATCGGCGCGCATATCACCGCCGATGATGAAATCGCAAAGCGCATCGTCAACACCCTGAAATGGAACAGTTCGGTGCCGGATGAAAAGATCATCATCACCGTCACCAAGGGCTGGGTCACGCTGGAAGGTGACGTGGAATGGCACTACCAATCCACCGCCGCAGAACAGGCCGTGCGCCGGCTGGTTGGGGTGACGGGCGTCAACAACCGCATCAAGATCACCCCGGCGGTCAAGCCCGCCGATGTGTCCGACCGCATCCAGAAAGCGCTCAAGCGCGATGCCGAGCTGGACGCCAGCGGCATCCGGGTGAACGTGGCCGGCAGCCGCGTCACGCTGGAGGGGCGGGTGCGCTATCTGGGCGAACGCCGTGCGGCCGAGCGCGCGGCCTGGTCGGCCCCCGGCGTGACCGAGGTGATCGATCACCTGACCGTGGCCTGAGACCCGCGTCGTCGTCAGCCCTGCACGCCCAGCAACGCCCCTGCGCCCGGCCCCGGCGCGGGGGCGTTGGCGTAATGGGCGGCGCTGTCGGCTTCGCGGCCGCGCACAACGCGGCGCCCGGCCAGCGCGCCATGGGTTTCGGTGACGATGGTGCATTGGCCTTCGGGGTCGTGATCTTTTTGAAAATAGACCACGACCCAATCCTGTGTCCGGCCAAGTTCATGGGCGCGGGCGGTGTTGGAAAACAGCAGCGTCAGCCGCCAGGGGCCCCGCCGCATCTGCCAGATGGGCAGCCAGGCCCGATGTTCGGGGTTGAACCGGCGTGGCGCGATGCGGCGCAACACCCCGGCGGCGGCCTTGTGCCGATAGGCGGCGTCGGCCTCGAGCAGCAGCGACACGGGCGGGGCGGGATGGTCGGCGCGCGCGCGCCGTGATCCCGGCACACGCGACAGGCGTGCGGCCAGCGCGGCCAGGATCGCGGCCCGCCTGCGCGCGCCCACGCCGGGCACCTCGGCATCGCCAAGGCGCAGCGCGGCCTCGAGATCTTCCAGCGTTTCCGCGCCCAACTGCTCGGCCAGACGTTCGGCCAGAACCGCGCCGATCCCCGGAATGGTGGCGAAAAGCTTGGCCGGTGTCAGCGATGCCTCCGACCGGTCAAGCTGGCCCCAACGCCCGGTTGCCAGCATTTCGGCGATGGCCGCCGCAATCCCGCGCCCGACCCCACGCAGCGCGATCAGGCCATCCATGCCGCCTTGGGCGTGGATGTCGGCCAGCGGCACGGACAGGGCGCGGATTTCATCGGCACCCGCGCGATACGCGCGAATGCGAAACCGGTCGCCGCCTTGCTGATCGAGCAGATCGGCAAACCGCGACAGGCGTTCGGCGATCCACAGGTTCGATGCGATCACGCGGTGATCGGGGGATGGGGTCGGCGCGCGCCGTTCGCTCATGGACATGGGAATTCTTACCTCTGACTGTGCATGTGCCCCGCAGGGCGGCATGGTCACAGGCTTGATCCTTGACGCATGGGCGGCATTGACGGGGCGCAAGATCACCGCGCCGCCCCGATGGTGACAAAGCAATCTTGAACCTGTGGCAGGCCCCAAGCCGGGGGCAAGGCGGGAGAAACTGGGGACATCTCAACCGCCCCGCCCCCGTGGTCCGGGGCAGGACCAGATCCGCCGCAGCTCGGACAATCTGCATCCGGGTCATCCCGCATGCGCCCTGCCCGACCGCGGCGGATCGGCCCGATGGGTCCATCCGGGGTCAGATCGCTGGCCCGTTTCCTTTGCCCGAAAGCGCCAGATCACGGCCCCGTTCCGATCCCGATCTTTCCATCGAGGATTTCAGAATGCGCAGATGCGGGGAATCACGCATTGACGGCGCGCAACGCGCACGCGGCTTAGCCGCGCGGCCAGCCTTGGGCGATCTGGGCGTCCTGCCCTATGGGCCGGCTCAGGCGCAAAACACTGCGGCCTTCGATCATCACCTCGGTTGCGTGGGACTGGGCCCGCACGCTTAACGCGTCGCGGCCCAGGTCGAACAGCATCCGGGTGGCATCTTGCAGCCGGTCCTCGGCGCGTTCGGCCCGGGCCGTGGCCGAAACCAGCTGTGCGCGCAGATCATCAAGCAGGCTGCGCAGCGCATCGCGTTCGGCCTTTGCGATTTCGAGCGCGACCGTGGCATCCGCCAGGCGTTGCCGATCCTCTTTTGCCTTTGCCATCTGCGCCCCTGCCACCGTTTGCCCGGTTCCGACCCGGCATGGGGCAGACTATGCAAGGCCCAAGCATGGGGGGCAATCGCACCAAAGTCTGCGCGCGCGCCCAAACGGGGGCGGGCGCGATCCCGCGTCAGGTGCGGGCGTAGACATCTTCGTAACGGATGATGTCATCCTCACCCAGATAGCTGCCGGTCTGCACTTCGATCAGCACCATCGGCAGCTTGCCGGGGTTTTCCAGCCGGTGCACGGCGCCCAGCGGCACATAGACCGACTGGTTTTCGCCGAGCAGCACCACGCGATCCTCGATGGTGACACGCGCCGTGCCTTCGACGACGATCCAGTGTTCGGCACGATGCACATGCGATTGCAAGGACAGGGCGGCACCGGGATTGACGACAATGCGCTTGACCTGAAAGCGCGGACCGATCGCAAGGCTTTCATACCAGCCCCACGGGCGGAAATCGCGGGCGAAGGCGGTGGCCTGTTTGGCGTTCTTGGCCTTGAGCGCGGCGACCGCTTCCTTGACGCGTTGGGCCTGTGCCTTGGGCGCCACCAACACCGCATCGGGCATCGCGACCACGGCCATGCCTTCCAGCCCGATGCCCACAAGTTGCAGGCCCGCGCCCTCGGTGCGCAACAGCGTGTCGTGACAGGCAATGGCCGTGGCCCCATCGGACACGACATTGCCCTGTTCATCGGGCCCCGATTGCTGCCAGACCGCTTCCCAACCGCCAAGATCGGACCATGCGCCGGCATAGGGCATGACGGCCAGGTTCGTGGCCTTTTCCATGATCGCGTAATCGATCGAGATGTCGGCCAGGTCGGCCCAGGCGGCGCCATCCAGGCGGGTAAAGGTCAAATCCTTCTGCGCGCCTTGGACGGCGGCCTGCGCGTGGGCAAGCAGATCGGGCGCATGGGCGGCGAAGGCGGCGATCAGCGCATCGGCCGTGAACAAAAAGATGCCCGCGTTCCAAAGATGCAGACCATCGGCGATCATCCGGGCCGCCCCCGCGGCATCGGGTTTTTCAACAAAGCCCGCCAGCGGTTGTGGCCCTTCGCCCGGATCGGGCTGCAGCAGGCGCAGATAGCCATAGCCTGTTTCTGCCCGCGTCGGATGAATGCCGAAGGTGACAAGATCGCCCGCTTGCGCCCGCGGCAAGGCCGCCATGACCGCGGCCCGGAACAGATCGCCATCCGGGATCACATGATCGGAGGGCAAGATCAGCATCACCGCCTGCGGATCGCGCGCGGCAAGCGAAAGCGCCGCGGCCAGAATGGCCGGCGCCGTGTTGCGCGGTTCGGGTTCGATCAAGACGGCATCCGGGGCGATTTCGACGGCGGCCAGTTGTTCAAGCACAATGAAGCGAAACGGATCCCCCGTTACCACGACAGGGGCTGCGAAACCTGTGCCCGAACACAACCGCGCCGAG
Organism: Pseudomonadota bacterium; assembly: GCA_041163945.1. Classification (GTDB taxonomy): domain Bacteria; phylum Pseudomonadota; class Alphaproteobacteria; order Rhodobacterales; family Rhodobacteraceae; genus Roseicyclus. The sequence goes on along the minus strand of JBEAQJ010000001.1, from coordinate 2,694 downwards.
GCCTGAAACAGGCTGTGTTCCCCCATCAAGGGCGCAAATTGCTTGGGATAGCTTTGCCGCGACACCGGCCAAAGCCGCGTGCCCGAACCACCACAAAGGATCACCGGATGGATCATGCAAAGGCCCCGCCATTCCGCGCCACACAAGGACAACAAAGCTACGCCGCCAACACAGCGCACCCGATGCCAGCTTGGTATCGCAATCAAATGACACAAAGAAAGCGATTTTGCACTGTCGTGGAACAGCGACACGGCTTAGTTAGATCGCGTTGTGACCGACCAAGGGCAGGAAACACGCATGAAACGGGCGCTCATCACCGGCATCACGGGACAAGATGGATCCTATCTGGCCGAACTTCTGCTTGAAAAGGGCTATGAGGTTCACGGGATCAAGCGCCGCTCGTCGCTGTTCAACACCGGGCGGATCGACCACATCTTCCAAGATCCGCACAATCCGGATCCGAAGCTGAAGCTTCACTATGGTGATCTGACCGATACATCCAACCTGACGCGAATTCTGCGCGAGGTTGAACCAGACGAAGTCTACAACCTCGGCGCCCAATCCCATGTTGCCGTCAGCTTTGAAGCCCCGGAATACACAGCCGACGTCGATGCAATCGGCACCTTGCGTATGCTCGAGGCGATCCGCTTTCTGGGGCTGGAGAAAAAAACCCGCTTCTACCAGGCGTCAACATCGGAACTTTATGGTTTGGTGCAGGAAATTCCGCAAAAAGAAACCACGCCCTTTCACCCCCGCAGCCCCTATGCGGTAGCCAAGATGTATGCCTACTGGATCACGGTCAACTATCGCGAAGCTTATGGCCTATATGCGTGCAACGGGATTTTGTTTAACCATGAAAGCCCGCGTCGGGGCGAAACATTCGTAACCCGCAAAATCACGCGGGGCTTGGCCAATATCGCCCAGGGACTTGAGGATTGCCTATACTTGGGCAACCTCGACGCGCTGCGCGACTGGGGGCACGCCAAGGATTATGTGCGCATGCAGTGGATGATGCTGCAGCAAGACGCGCCAGACGATTTCGTGATTGCAACTGGTCTGCAATATTCGGTGCGCGATTTCGTTGTCTGGACGGCCGAAGAATTGGGCATCAAGCTTCGCTTTGAAGGGAAAGGACTGGCCGAGGTCGCCATTGTCGAGGCCGTGACCTCAAACCATGCCACGGCGCTGAAGCCCGGACAGGTCGTGCTGCGCATCGACCCGCGCTACTTTCGCCCGGCCGAAGTGGAAACGCTGTTGGGAGACCCCACAAAAGCGATGCAAAAACTTGGCTGGACGCCGCAAATCACGGCGCAAGAGATGTGCCGCGAGATGGTGGCCCATGACTTGCGGGCAGCACAACGTGCCGCCTTGCTGAAGCGTCACGGCTATGAAGAACCCGTTGCGCTGGAAAGTTGAAAGATCGCACATGAAACCGGACAAAGGCCGACTGTTGATCACCGGCGGCAATGGCATGGTGGGGCGCAACCTGCTGGAACACCCGGCCATTTCAGATTGGGATGTTCTGGCCCCAAGCCGGTCAGAACTGGATCTCACCGATTATTCCGCCGTCTGCGGTTGGATTGCACGACATCGCCCCGATGCCATCATTCATGCAGCGGGCCTGGTCGGCGGCATCCAAGCCAATATCGCCGCCCCGGTTGCATTTCTGACTGTGAATGCCGCAATCGGTCAAAATATCATCCTTGCCGCCCGCGACGCAGGGGTGACAAAGCTTTTGAACCTTGCGTCGAGTTGCATGTACCCCCGCGGGCAGGACACGCCGCTATCGGAGGATATGATCCTAACCGGGCCGCTTGAACCAACCAACGAAGGCTATGCCATCGCGAAAATTCTGGCGACCCGGCTGTGCCAATACATACGACGCGAAGACCCCGCGCTTCAGTACAAGACGCTGATACCGTGCAATCTTTATGGGCGCCACGATAAGTTCGACCCTCGGAACTCGCACCTTGTCCCGGCCGTCATACACAAACTGCATCAGGCCAAGATGGCGGATGCGCCGACCGTCGAGATCTGGGGCGATGGCATGGCCCGACGAGAATTCTTGTACGCGGGGGATCTGGCTGATGCCACGCTTCGGGCCTTGGCGGATCTCGACCGCGTGCCGGACCTGATGAATGTGGGGTTGGGCAAAGATCACAGCATCCGTGAATACTATGAAGCCGCCGCCCAGATCGTAGGGTGGAGCGGCAGCTTCGTGCATGACCTGTCGCGACCCGTGGGCATGATGCGGAAGTTGTCGGATGTCACAAACCTGTCGGCTTGGGGATGGCACGCGAAGACAAGCCTTTCGGATGGGCTAAAGCAAACCTACGCATTTTACCTCGAAAGGGTCGCCGCATGACCGCCCGCTTTCCACTTGCGACATCTTCTTGGGATGGGGCTGAATATCAGGCCATCCAGCGCGTCATAGAATCCAACCAGTTTTCGATGGCAGCCGAGGTCGCCGAATTTGAGCGCCAATTCGCCAAGTACTTCGGCGTCAATCATGCCATCATGGTGAATTCGGGATCGTCGGCCAATCTGTTGATGACGGCCGCGCTTTTTTACACGAAGAACCCTGTGTTTCGGCTGAACCGCGGGGATGAGATCATCGTGCCCGCCGTATCATGGAGCACGACCTATGCACCCTTGGGTCAATATGGCCTGAAGATGAAATTTGTTGATATCGAC